>JAFMDS010000006.1 GCA_017857175.1 Candidatus Nanopelagicales bacterium
ACCTTCAAACTGAACAGTTCACCTTCACCGACCAAATCGCGGGGGAGTGGGAAGGTTGCTTCAACCGCCTGTTCGGCCAAAATTGGCCCACCGGCAGCGATACGACCGAGTACTGGGACGTTGGTGAACGGGGAGATTTCATCCTCTGGTCGTGACATTTCATGTGCCGCGGAATTCTTTCCGGCAATTGAGGCTGGGCTTGTTTCACTGAGTGAACCGTCTTGGACCTGATTGGGTGAAAGCACCAAGGCTCGCGGCCTATTGGGGTCAATGCGCAAAAAGCCTGCGCGCTGCAAATTCTTGAGTTGGTGAGCCACTGAGCTGGGACTGGTGAGCCCGACGGCTTCACCGATTTCACGGACACTCGGTGGGTATCCGCGTGATTCGGTTGTCTCACGGATCATCTCGAGTATGGCGATCTGGCGTTCGGTCAGAGCATCTCTGGCAGCGGTGGTGATGTCTATGACGGTTGCCCCTTCGGTTCTCATTTCGGTTTTTCCCTCTGTGTTGGCAACAATTTCTGCCTTTTTGATCCTGCCCGCCATGGTGTTGCCCTTCTGCTCACGAGCGGCCTATGGACATTAATGCGCTGGTGCGCCCCTCAATGTCAGACCTCTCTGGTGCTCTATGCCTGTGCAGATTAGCCGAGAAAACGACACGAATCAAACACATGTTCGAAATGTCGCCGACATTGTCACCGCACCATGCTATAAATCGTACATCCGTTCGATAGTACACCCGTTCGAGAAAGGCTTCCCCATGAACAGCACCGCAGTGACTACAAACACTACAAAGCCAAGGTCAATTCGAAATACTCCAGGCTCAATCCCACGGGCAAAGAGTGTTTCCAGAGAAATTCGCCTCACCCGTCGGGGTCGAGTGGTCCTTGGCCTGATGGGAACGATGTTCCTGATTTTGGCATGGATGACCCTGGGTGGTGGGAGCGCTGATGCCTCAACGGACTCGGTGGTGAATGCAACGGCCGTTGTCGTCATCCAGCCCGGCGAGAATCTTTGGGCCATCGCTAGGTCAATTGCACCTGACATTGATCCGCGTGAAATGGTGTTGCGTATCAGGGAGCTCAATGACCTGGGGGCAGACCACGTGTATCCGGGCCAATCCATAGTGGTTCCCGCAATGCAGGGATGACCACTCGAGTTTGAATCATGAGCGTGTTTTAGGGTGCTTTTATGCGGTTTCGGTTTCTTGTGGTTTTTGCCTTGATAGCGGCTTTGTTTTCTGGAGGTATTCAGAGCGCGAGTGCCGCGGAACGAGATCCCAGCTGGCGAACGGGTGGCGATTCCAGGGCTTGCTCAGCGCCAATCTGGAGTGACAAGGATCCTCGCAATGGGCCAGGAGCAGGGCGGCGAGTGCTGATCGTCGGAGATTCAAACACCAGAAATACTCGCCAGATGCTGACCAAGTCGCTGCGGGCTAGCGGTTGGAATCCCACCATTAGATGCTTTGGCGGTAAAAGAATTGACTGGGGCATGGCTCAGGTCAAAGACCAGCGGCAATGGAAAGGGTTGCCCGACACCATCGTGATCGCACTGGGCACCAATGACATGCGCTGGATTAATAGATCAATTACCCAGCAACGTATCAAACAAATGCTGGAGCTCATTGGGCCACAAAAAAATGTGGTGTGGATCAATACTTACGGCCTCAATGGTGACCGTTTTAGCAAGGCCAAACAATCTTGGTTCAACAAGACGTTGGATTCAATTGCGGCTAAGTATCCGCGTGTGCAGGTACTTCCATGGGCCAAAATTGCGAAATCATCGGGGGTCAAATTCTCCGGGCCACTGCACTATGCACACTCAGGAAACAAGCTGAGAACTGCTGAAACGGTGAGATTCCTCAACGATCTCTATGGGCAACCTGTCCAGACACGGTCCTCGAGTTCAATATTCGAGCAACACGCCGAGTCATAACGGTTGCGCCGGGCTGAACTTTCCATTAGATTCACACCCCTAGATGTAGTAGTAACACCGGTGTGAACCACCCACAGGTTGTGGTTAAGGACACACAGGTTAGTAGCAAACCATCCACAAGTAATCCACAGGATGGCAGAAGTTCCGAAACTGATGTGACTGGAGTGCCTGCTGTGAAGCATGTGACTAGCGGTCCGAATGAGAGGAGAGTGCCGTGAAGTGTCCATTTTGCCGTGAAGACGACTCACGAGTAGTCGACTCCCGCACTGTTGAGGACGGTCTGGCGATTAGGCGCAGGCGTGAATGTGCACATTGTGGTCGCAGGTTCACCACAGCAGAATTCGCCGCTCTCAATATTGTGAAGCGTTCAGGTGCCCATGAAGCATTCAATCGGCTTAAAGTGGTAAATGGAGTGCGTAAGGCCTGCCAAGGAAGACCGGTGAGTGACGATGATCTCGCAGTACTTGCTCAGCGCGTTGAAGACAATCTCCGCGCCAGCGGAAATGGTGAAATACCTGCCCAAGAGGTCGGACTTGCCATTCTCGCTCCACTCCGCGAATTGGATGAGGTTGCCTACCTTCGATTCGCCTCTGTCTATCGATCCTTCGATACCTTGGATGATTTTGAAGCCGAGATTGCACTCCTTCGGGCAGAGGGCGAACCCACTGGCCAAGAACCTGTACGAACAGTTTCAATCGCAGATCCAACTGAATAACAACACTTCCCAGTCAGATCCTCGCCAACCAATGGGGGAACGAGGAACAACCACAGAAAAGAAAGGCACGTTCATGACACAGGCACCAGAAGCTCCGGTCCTCAGTACCAAGGAAAGCTTCGTCCACAACACGCTCAAAAATCCCGGCCTTGTGATGAAGCGCCTATACACAACCGAAGGTGTTCATCCATATGACGATGTCACGTGGGAGCGTCGCGACGTTGTCCAGAACAACTGGAAAACGGGTGAGATTGTTTTCGAGCAGCGTGGTGTGGAATTCCCAGACTTCTGGAGCGTCAATGCATCGACGATTGTCACAACGAAGTATTTCCGTGGCGCGGTTGGAGCAGACAATCGTGAATTCAGTTTGAAGCAGTTGATTGATCGTGTAGTGCTCACTTACACCAAGTCCGGTCGCGAGAACGGATATTTCCGCACCGATGCCGATGCAGAGATTTTTGAGCATGAACTCACGTACATGTTGTTGCACCAGGTTTTCTCCTTTAATTCACCTGTTTGGTTCAACGTTGGTACCACAGCCCCCCAGCAGGTAAGTGCGTGCTTCATTCTCAGCGTCGATGACACCATGGATTCGATCCTGAACTGGTACCGAGAAGAGGGCATGATCTTCAAGGGTGGATCAGGTGCAGGTCTGAACCTTTCACGGATTCGTTCAAGCAAGGAACTACTTCGTTCTTCGGGTGGAACTGCCTCTGGTCCTGTTTCGTTCATGCGTGGGGCTGATGCATCAGCGGGAACGATTAAGTCGGGGGGTGCAACTCGCCGCGCGGCCAAGATGGTTGTGCTCGACGTGGATCATCCAGACATCGAAGAGTTCATTGAGACAAAGGTGCGCGAAGAAGACAAAATCCGCGTTCTCCGTGATGCTGGTTACGACATGGATCTTGGTGGCGCTGATATTTCCAGTGTTCAATACCAGAATGCGAATAACTCGGTTCGCGTCTCAGATCTATTCATGCGTGCAGTGGAAAATGGTGAACCATTCGGACTCACGCGACGCACCGATGGCAGTGTTGTTGAAACCGTTGATGCCAAAGAACTTTTTGGCAAAATGACCGAGGCTGCCTGGGCGTGTGCCGATCCTGGGATCCAGTACGACGACACGATCAATGACTGGCACACCAATCCTGAGACCGGTCGGATTAATGCATCTAACCCATGCTCGGAATACATGAGTCTTGATAACTCGTCATGCAACTTGGCAAGTTTGAATCTGCTCACATTCCTCAAGGATGATGACACATTCGACGCGGAGCGTTTCGCACGTGCTGTTGAATATGTCATCACCGCGATGGACATCTCGATCTGTTTCGCGGACTTCCCGACAGATCCCATTGGTGACACAACCCGTCGCTACCGCCAGTTGGGTATTGGCTATGCCAACCTCGGTGCACTGCTGATGGCAACGAGCTTGCCATACGACTCTGAGGCAGGGCGAGCTTTTGCTGCAGGAATCACATCACTGATGACTGGCACCGCATACAAGCGCAGTGCCGAATTGGCAGGAATTGTTGGTGCATATGATGGATATGCGCGCAATGAGTATGCCCACAAGCGTGTCATGCGCAAGCATGCTGCGGCAAATGACAACATTCGCGGCGTAACAAGCCTTGATGGTGACGTCACGGCTCTCGCCGGCAAGATGTGGGAAGAGTGCCTAACACTGGGCGAAGCCAATGGCTGGCGCAATGCTCAAGCATCTGTTCTTGCGCCCACGGGCACCATCGGTTTCATGATGGACTGCGATACCACAGGAATTGAGCCTGACTTCTCGCTGGTCAAGTTCAAGAAACTAGTTGGTGGTGGTTCCATGCAGATCGTGAACCAGACGATTCCTCGTGCACTCCGCAAGTTGGGTTACACAGAAGAAACCGTGGAAGCAATCATTGAGTTCATTGGTGAAAATGGCCACGTGATTGATGCGCCAGGGCTCAAGACCGAGCATTACCCGATCTTCGATACCGCAATGGGCGCTCGGTCAATAACGCCGATGGGCCACGTTCGCATGATGGCAGCTGTTCAACCATTTATCTCAGGTGCCATCAGCAAAACGGTCAATATGCCAGAGGATGCAACGGTCGAAGAAGTTGCTGAGATCTACTTTGAGGGTTGGAAGATGGGCATTAAGGCCCTCGCTATCTACCGTGATAACTGCAAGGTGGGGCAGCCACTCAGCGATGCAAAAGCCAAGAAGGCCGATGCACCCGTCGAGGAAATCGTGGTGGGAGGGCAGCCAGTTCGTCGTAGGCTTCCCAAGTCACGACCAAGCCAGACGACCTCCTTCTCGGTCGCTGGCGCTGAGGGCTACATGACCGCTGGTAGTTACGAAGACGGTCAACTCGGTGAAGTGTTCCTTAAACTGGGCAAGCAAGGTTCAACGCTCGCCGGTGTGATGGATGCATTCTCTATTGCCATCAGCATTGCATTGCAATATGGCGTCCCGCTCGAGGCATTTGTTAACAAATTCGTCAACATGCGCTTTGAGCCCGCAGGTATGACCGATGATCCGGATATCCGTATTTCGCAGTCAATGATGGATTACATATTCCGTCGTTTGGCGCTCGACCACCTTTCATTCGAGCAGCGTGAGGCACTGGGAATTTTCTCAGCGGATGAGCGTGCTGCGACCGTGCAAAGTAGTTACGCAACAGCACCAGCTGCCGATCTCGATGTTGACGTCGTTGCTGCGGAGACCGAAGCATCTGTCGAAGCGCCAAAGAGTCATGAAGTGCCCACGTCGGTGCATTCGAGTGCAGAACTGCTCGAGGCAATCACAGGCACTGCATCTGATGCACCGCTATGCATGACCTGCGGAATCAAGATGCGTCCAGCAGGTAGTTGCTACGTCTGCGAAGGTTGCGGGAGTACTTCAGGCTGCAGCTAAAAAAGTTCGGCTGCGATTGTCCAGCCAATTCGACCCAGCCTCATGAGTTAATGAGGCTGGGTCGAATTTCTTTGCATCTAAATCGGCTCTGGTATCAGGGTTTTAGTTTCAGTGGGGGCGAACTGACTTAAAGGTCGTTGAGGATGCTCCACATGCCACCGGGAGTTGTGCGAGTATTTCGTTGCATGGGGCAAACCTTGATGCAGCCATCGGTTAGCTCGATCATCCCTGCCAGGCTGAGGTCACCGATAACTCGATCTGTGGCGTTCTGTTCCCATCCGAGGGCCTGGGAAATTTCAGGGGGAGTTAATGGTTTCTGGGCCCGCAAAACTTGACGCATGAGATCGCCTTGTTCGGCGGGGAGATCAAGGATGTCTGACATTGTCAGGGGTGCTTGCTCGCCCTGCTCCTTTTCAAGTTGCCCTTCGAGGCGACTGAAAATATTTTCACTGCTCATGCCAACTCCGGCATCGAGATCGGTTCGGGTTGTGGTCGGCAGATCTGGCACCACAGAGTACCCCCGACAACAATTGAACGCGGTGGATTGGATCCAAATACCGTAACGATGAACGGCATGGTGGCGTGGTGTGTTGCACACACCCCGCGCCCGCAGAACTTACAAGTCCCTCGTGCGCTGTCGTCACACTGAGCGCAAAGCACCTAATTCACCCTTTCGTCGCCGTGCCATTTCAATCCAAACTTGCCTCGGAGTCCAGATCCAAGTTCGAGTTGCTTGTCCCCGTCACGCTATCACCGTCAAAAGGGACCTCGCTGAGACGCGCCCAAAGCCCGCTGGGGGCTTCCTGACTTGATTCCTGTTGTTGCGGCACCGCTTCACTGAGCGAATCCCACATGCCCAATTCTTTGGATTCAAGGGGTAAGTGAGAGCGCAACCACATCATTGCGAACATCCCAATCTGGCGTCGAAGGTTTGCAGCATCCTGTTGGAGCTGCGCTACCTCCGACTCATTCCCTCGACTCCCATGCTGAAGGATTGCGATTTTTCGCTGAACCTCGACAAGTTCCTCCGCCTTGTCGGCAGCGTCTGATCCGTAGCGAGCCTCGAATGCATCGAGAATTGCTGAGACGCTACTGCCGGTGAGTGCCGATTGCTCGCTGGCAGTAGCTCCTTGGCGTGCCAAGTCCTCACGTACCCAGCGAGCGGACAAGGGGAATCCTAGATAGATGATTCCCCCCGCGATACCAAAGACGGCGACCCCCGTCGCGGTTATCAGCAGGGCAGAGCCGCCCTCGTTCTCGGTCAGCCAATTGAATGAGGAGTGAAGCGAAATGGCAATGACTAGACCGAGAAAGGGAATTCCGAGTCGCGTGAGTCCGCCTCGACTGAAAGTGAGAATGATGGCGGCACCAACAATGGCCGTGCAGCCTGCGTGCATAAGGTTAGTTGACGTTATTCGTGCGAGTGCTAACGATAGAGCCGCATCGTTGCCCACACGTTCGAGATAAAGCCAGTTCTCTCGAATTGCAAAACCTGTGCCAGCTGCGGCGCCGAGCACGGCGCCATCGACAAACCAAGTAACTCGTCGAGAGATTCCCATGAAGGGCAATGCGAGTGCTTTGGTGATTTCTTCGGCGATCGGTGCCCCAATAACAATGAGCGAGGTTATGCCGAAAGCAAGTGCCCAGCGGTCATTGATGTGCACCACAATGAAGGTGTCGAGGATTCCCCACGCGAGAGCCAATAGAGCCAAGGGCCATAATCGAGTCCAATTGCGTCCAAGGATGAGTAAACCGGTCAGGGCTAGAAGTGGCACGACGGTCGCTAGTACGACTGCCAAATTCATGTCTGCAGCCTAGCCCTTGAGTCCGAATCGGAAAGTTCTATTTCCATTTGCGATCAAGTTTAAGGCCGACATCAGAGCCACAATGATCCATGGAATCAGGTCTATGAGGACGATTATTAACTCAGACACAAGGGAACAGGTGCTGAGTTCGCAACCGAGATAAGGGAGCGACGCCTGAGCAGCCAGAATTGAGAATAAAAGCCACTAAGTTCCGCCGACAAAGGCGATAAGGAACTTTAATCAAGTGGGCCGGTAAGCGTTCGGTGGTGATCCACGGTCCTCATCGTGCTTGCTCGCGCGACGAACCAAATATTGAAGGGGTGAAAATGCTGCTCATGAACCGCCTACTGGTCTAGGGTGTCCAATAGGTAAATGACTAAAGGAGCCGCGAGTAGCCATGAAAAAATCAACACTGCGTGTCGGAATATTCCTTGGAGCAGGTGCCCTGGTTCTAGCTGGCTGTTCCTCAGAGGCTGAATCCGAGGTGACGCCAACGATTACTCCATCTCCAACTGAGACCATTGAACCGGTAGCGGTGCTGGCTGAGGAAGCCTGCGCAGATTACTTTGCTGTCGACTTGATTCGGTCAGACATAAATGCAGGGGCGCCAGGGCTCAAAAAGAAGGCAAAAAAGGCTCTCTTAGCTGACCTGCAGCTTGAGGTGGATCAAATGGTCGTCGCGGTGGACGCCGCTGTCATTGGTGGCGAATTGCCCGCCAAGGCGCTCGCCAATGCGGAGAGAATTCAAAATAATGTGAATAAGGCCAAGGCCAAGGATGGAATCGACGGGATCAATAAAAAGCAGCTCAAGCGAATTAACGCTTCGGCTGAGCGCGTCGAGATTGCATGTGTTGCAGCAGGCAATGACCTACCCGTTGAAAATATTGATGCCCGAAGCTAGTCACCTGAATAGATTGTTGAGTTAGCTTCCCTGGCTCTGTGGTTCAAAGGGCTGCACGGGTGGAAACGGATGATCTGGGTCCCGGCCAGTTAGGTATTTTGCAACGCCATAGACAGCGCCAGCAATCGGCACAGCGATGAGGGCACCGACTATTCCAAGTGCAATGCTCCCGGCGGCGATTGCAAAAATGATTGCGAGAGGGTGAAGACTCACCGCCTTTCCCATAACTAGTGGCTGTAATACGTCACCATCAAATGAACCAACAATCACGGTGAGAACGATAACGAGCACCGCGATGAGGGGCCCGCGCTCCGCGAGGGCAACAATTGCGGCAAAAAACGTGGCAATTGGAGCGCCGATAACGGGGATAAATGCCCCGAGAAAAACGACGGCGGCTAGTGCGGGCGCTAGCGGTACCTGCAAAATGGTCAATCCAATGAAAACTAGAACGGCATCACAAAAGGCAATGATGACTATCCCACGTGCATAACCGGCGATTGCACCCCAAGCAATCTCACCAGAAACGTTGATGGGCGCCTCAATGGGCTTTGGCAGCCAGCCAACGAACCAGTTCCAGATTTGTCGCGGTTGCATGAGAAAGAAGATCACTCCAAAGAGGAAAACGGAGCCCGCAATTACAACTGTTCCTAAGGATGATGCTGACTCGAGAAGAGTTGCGCCCAAGCCCTTGGCAACATTCTCACCCCACGTTTCAGCTTGGGAGAGCAGTGAGTTTACCCTGTCGTCGCTAAGTCCGAGGGGGCCTTGTTGCATCCAAGTTTGCAACTCACTTAATCCAGACTGAATACTCGCAAGAAGTTTTGGTCCCTCGGCAACCGTTGAAGAGATCACACTGAACAGGATCAGCACGATGGCCGTCGCGATGAGTAGCAGCGCAAGGATCATGGAAATTGCTTTTGGGAGAAATTTGTGGAGCACTTTCATGACTGGCTGAGTCCAGGCGGCTACCAGCAAGGCAAAGAAGAGAGCAAATGCTACGGGGAATATGTAGCCGAGAATGGTGACAAATACTGCGAATCCGGCGAGGAGAACGAGAATTCTCCAGGTGAATCCGGCAGCGGTTTTCAGGGTATCGGGCACACCCAAATCAGGGCTGGGGGCGTTATCGGCTCGATTCCCAACGGTCTCTTGTGACATAGATGCCTCTTAGGTTGGCTTGAATGGTGAGCGTAGGTGCCACCTGATGGCACAATATCGTGCTTGCTCAATTATTTGTTTAACTTCGCACCGTAACTAATCAATTTTAACTAGGCCATGCGGTGTTTCGAACCAAACGGCCGAAACGCCGATTTGATCGTTTTCAGGGTCGTCAATCCAGGTGACAAGATCATCAAACTTTTCGAGATCTGGGGTCAATGGGCCAAGGTCTTGGGTCGGGCAGTTGATTTCAATTTTGTGCACGCGTATGCCGCCTGCTTGTCCGCCATGGGAAGGGTGCTGATCGGGGGAGGATTCCCATTGAACAAAGAACGGGGACTGAGGATGACTCATGGTGTCCATGACGCCCAATTGGCGCCAGTGAAGTTCTACTCCATCGGGACGCACTCGATGACCCTTTGCTGCCTTGCGTCCGAGAGCGGACTCAGCGCGAGAAATGTCGTCGGTAGCAAGAACCCAACTCATCCAGCCGCCACCGTTGATTGCGGCTTGTTGCACGGCCTGCCCAAATGGTGCCTTGAGAGCCGAAGGATGATCTAATGCGCTTACGACTTCAATGTATGCGCCATCAGCGAGTGGCAGCGTGAAGTTCCGAGTACCGAATGAAGGGTGACGCCCACCGTCAACAAAAGTGAATCCGAGGTCGACGCCGATGCGTTGTACGACGTCGGCAAGTTCACTACCGGTACATGCATAAGAAATGTGGTCCAGCCGCATGCCGTTATCCTGCCCAACCCCATTATTCAGTGTTACGCCACCCCCTTGCGAAACCACACAGTTTCCTATGTATAAGCAAGGGTTGTGGCACAGTACGCGCATGGGAGATCAAAGCAATGCACATTCAAGCGCTTCAGAAGAATCGGCAGTTCCACCAGTTGTGGCTTTGGACAAAAAGAAGTCACTAATTCTGGGTCTTATCGGTATCGCATTCATTGTGATAATTTTTTGGAAAGTAATCCCCATGATCGGGAGTTATTCCGAGGCTTGGGACTCATTGAAATCGATGGGCACACTGTCGATCATCCTGATTGTCGTCATGGTTTTGCTCTACCTAGCCATGTATGGGCTCCCGTTTGTAGCGGCCGCACCAGGTTTAAAGTATTGGCGGGCGCAACAAACAAACCAAGCTGCATTTGCCATCAGTAACGGAGTTCCAGGCGGCGGCGCTGTTGGATTGGGCGTGCAATTTGGCATGTTATCCACATTCGGGGTGTCAGCGACGAGTGCAACTGCTGCCATCACCGCGGTGGGCCTTTGGAGCACGTTCATCACGTTATTTTTCCCCATTCTTGGGGTTGCCGCGATCACCCTTTTTGGGGTCAGTGGGGATAGCCACGCCGCTACTGGTCTGATTGGTATCGCAATCCTTGTCACGGTTGTTGTGGCATTCGTACTCATTATGCGATCAGAGTCTTTGGCGGTCACTATAGGTAACTTGGGCAACAAAATCATCGGTCCATTGCGCAAACATGTTAAGGCGCTGGCCAATCTTGACCTTGTGCCGCCAATCACGAAGTTTCGCCAAGACATGTATGACCTCCTTCGCAAACGTTGGGCGGCCCTGACCCTGGCACAAATCGCAGTCTCATTCACCCAGTTTCTGATCCTTTATGTTGCCCTTCGCGGCGTGGAAGGTTGGGACACAGCGGGCACTTCATTTGCGGCCGCCTTTGCGGCGTTCTCAATAAGCCAACTTGGCCTGATGATTCCCATTACTCCAGGAGGACTCGGCACGGTGGATGCCGCGATGATCGCCCTTCTCGTGAGTTTTGGTGCCAGTGAGGGAAGTGCAACCGCGGCAGACTTGGTCTGGAGGGCTTCATCGTTTATCCCCCAAATCATTATCGGAATAGTGGCTCTACTCGCGTGGTATCGGAAAGCTGGTCAAGCATTAGCCAAGGTGAAACCAACTGCCGCTTAAGCCTTCATGACACATACCGCGTGTCGGCTCAACGGGTGGAAGACCCACCCACTATTGTTCAGCGCAACCCGGTCGTCGCGGGAGGGGAAGCCTTCGGCGGCCGGGTCTTTCTTTGCTCCTCGGGCGGATAGTCAAAGTCCTCGCGCCAAATAAATTATGTGGGTTTGCGCGCGGTCCATTAAGGCTGGCTAAAGTTCTCGTGTGCAAACGCAACCCAAGAAGTGGCAGAAATACGTGGCCATCGGTGACAGCTTTACTGAAGGACTTTCAGACAGAGGGCTCGGGGACTCGTATTTGGGTTGGGCTGATCGGTTGGCGCAGACACTGGCCGATAGATACTGCACTCTTGATGAACCGCTGCTTTATGCGAACCTAGCGATTCGCGGTCGACTCTTACCGCAGATGGTGTCAGAGCAGGTTCCCCGCGCATTGGAACTAGGTCCAGATCTTGTGACGTTTGCAGGCGGTGTCAACGATGCCATGCGAAAGTCATTCGATCTTGATGCGAAGGCCACAGAGATGGAGCGTGGTGTTCGAGCCCTGCGAAAGGCGGGCATTGACGTCATGCTGGTGGCATTTGGTGATCCCTCGAGCACTTCGAGCGTCATGAGCCTAATCGGCCAGCGGTTCGCTGGCCTCAGATCGGCAACGCTGGCTATCGCAGAGGAGTATGACTGCTATTTAATGGATTTTTGGGGCGAGCAAGCCTTTGAAGATCCCGACGTTTGGGATGAAGATCGGTTGCACTTGAATCCGCGCGGGCACGAGTTGACCACTCGAGCAGCGCTAAACAGTTTGGGCTGGGGAGACGATAGTTGGCGTGAGATTTCCGAAATTGGCGCCCAGCCGAGTGCGGTGTCGCGTTGGGTTGGGCACGCTCGATGGGCAAAAAATCATGGTTACCCGTGGGTCAGTAGGAGGCTCAGAGGTGTTTCCTCTGGCGACGGAGTTGAGCCAAAGTATTGGGAATTCAAGACCGTGCGGCCATTGATCGACTAACAAACAACTGTGCACAATTCTGAGTTCGAATGACAGTGGATCCACAACGAGTTTCGAGCGCAACAAAAATCTGAAGTATTCGTGGATCTTGTATCCATGACTCCGAAAATGCGCATGGTTCAACATGCATTAGGTGCAAAAGACCATGGCGAGCACATTGATAAGGCCACGGCAGAATTCGCGAGCCTTGTTAGGCGCCTTGGGTTCTATCCGCGTGACAGCGTTCTTTTCACATGGTTTCGATCTGGAACAGAGGTACTCGTGCAACGTGTTGATCTGGGCGTTGACGTTGACAAGCACTTTAACCGCTGGCTTGAGTCCGTGTTCGCCCCTGCGAAGGCCTACGAGCCCCAAGAGGTGCGTGTGTCAATTGTGTGTTCGGAGTCCTGGTTCAACAAGGTGGCATTAATTCAGATGCTGGAGGCTTGCCTTCGTGAGAAAGGGATATTCGTCTCAGCCGCATCTTCAGTGTGTGCCCTCGAGCTGGCTAATGACTCAGTAGCACATGGAGTGTGGACCACCGAATGTTCACAATGTTGTGACGACTGGCATGTGGCCACCGAATTCGCCAACGACGGAGCCAACATATTGAGATCTAGAGAGGAACTGAGAGAACTCTTCTGCTATCAGGTATCAATGGCAATCAATCCCGAGTTCATTAAAAAGGTCATGAGAGTCGATGTGGCGGCTAAGGACCGTTGGAGAACGAATCAGTTGCGCTTGATTGTGAAATGCTTTCAAGGCGAGGCTGAGACCACTGATCTCATGGCTGCGCGGATGGCATACGCATTGAGTGATGTTCGTGTCCGAGACACAATCTTGTGGGATATGGCTTCGGGGTGCCTCGAGTCTCAAATTGTGTTTGAGTGTTTGATGGGCCTGATCCCGAGATTAACGGGGGCGTGGGTAGCGGGATTCATCTGTGTGGCCGCCGTTGCTGCGTGGTTGCAGGGCAATGGCGCCACAGCAAATATGTGCATTGACCGCGCTTTGGCTGAGGCGCCGGAGAACAATCTGGCTAATCTGTTGCGAGTGTCCTTGAACAACGGAATATCTCCACAATTATGGGTGGAAAGTGTGCTGGAACTCTCTCGTGAGGAGTGCCGTTACGGGGTACCGCTAGCGCAAATTCCCTAGTCGGGTTATAGTTCTGCTCGGTCAAGAGATCAGCATCAAGCCCCGGCTCGCTGATCGGCAACCCTCCAACCGCGGTGGGGTGCTCCCGGTGGAGACCAGGTCCTATCTCGGTAGGGCAAGCGCGGGTCTTGCACAGGGCAAGGCCCCAAATGACAAAAGGGCTGCCATGAAAATCTGCTGTTGTACCCGCACCGTCTCCTGAGTGTTGTTCGCAGGCTCGGGCGATAAAGGTGCGTTGTGATGCGAATCAAAAATCTTGAACAACTGTTTTTACATTAAACGTTTTAACTTAAATTGGTGCTTTGTGGCACCTTCATTGAATCTGGAGAAAAATCATGAGTGAAACTTGGTCGTTCGAAACAAAGCAAATCCACGCGGGCCAGACAGCCGATGAATCCACGGGCGCACGCGCCTTGCCGATTTATCAGACCACCTCCTATGTCTTCAAGGACACGGAACATGCTGCAAACCTGTTTGCTCTCAAAGAATTGGGAAACATCTACACGCGAATAATGAATCCGACACAAGCAGCGGTCGAGGACCGCATTGCTGCCCTCGAAGGTGGCGTGGGCGCGCTGCTGGTCGCGAGTGGTCAGGCAGCTGAGACGCTGGCAATTTTGAATATCGCTGAAGCTGGAGATCACGTTGTTTCCAGCCCAAGTTTGTACGGGGGAACCTACAACCTGTTCCATTACACGCTGCCAAAGCTTGGCATTGAGGTTAGTTTCGTGGAGAACCCTGATGATCTGGATTCATGGCGGGCAGCAATTAAGCCCAACACCAAGGCTTTTTACGGTGAATCACTGTCGAACCCACGTAATGATGTACTCGATATTGAAGGCGTTGCGGGCGTAGCACATGAATTTGGAGTCCCTTTGATCGTGGATAACACGGTTGCCACCCCTTATCTCATTCGCCCATTTGAGTTCGGCGCTGACGTAGTTGTCCATTCCGCGACCAAATACCTTGGCGGCCACGGAACGGCGGTTGCAGGAGCAATCGTCGACGCAGGAACTTTCGATTACGCCAAATATCCTGAGCGGTTCCCCAACTACAATCAGCCCGACCCCAGCTACCACGGGCTTGTTTACGCACGCGACCTCGGTGTTGGCGGAGCCTTCGGTGTGAACCTTGCGTTCATTCTGAAAGCCCGTGTGCAATTGCTGCGCGACCTAGGTGCGGCCGTTTCACCATTTAACGCATTCCTGATAGCACAAGGGATAGAAACCTTGTCGTTGCGCGTGGCGCGTCACACCGAAAATGCGCTAGCGGTTGCTCGCTGGCTTGACAACCAAGATGGTGTCATTTCGGTCAACTATGCAGGCCTTGAGAGCAGTCCTTGGTACGCGAATGGTCAGAAATATGCACCTCTCGGCACAGGTGGCGTACTGAGTTTCGAAATCAAGGGTGGAATTGATGCGGGTCGAAAGTTTGTTGAAGGCTTGCAGCTTCACAGTCATGTGGCCAATATCGGTGACGTTCGGTCACTGGTTATTCATCCTGCATCGACCACTCACTCACAACTCACACCGGAAGAACAACTGGCTTCTGGTGTTACGCCAGGACTGGTGCGGCTAGCAGTTGGACTTGAAGCCCTGCCCGATATTTTGGCGGACCTCGAGGTCGGCTTCGCTGCAGCTGGGCAATAGGAACTCTTTTAATGTCTGCATACGGCCCACTTTCCTATGAAGGTCTCCCTCCCGCCAGCGCTGCCTGGCGGGAGGGGGATCCTCTTGGGCGTCGTCAATTTATAACCATTGAGGGCTTTGTCACCGAAAGCCAATTCCGATTCCCTGAGGTCCGCATTGCCTATGAAACCTGGGGTGCTTTGAATGACACGGGCACAAACGCGATTTATATCTGCCATGCGCTGACGGGTGATTCCCATGTTTCAGGTGAGGCAGGTCCGGGGCATGTAACGGCAGGCTGGTGGGATGGTCTGATTGGGCCCGGAAAAGCAATAGACACTAATGAGTATTTTGTTGTTTGTGCCAATGTTCTCGGTGGTGCGCAGGGTACAACTGGGCCTTCATCTTTGGACCCTGAAGGTGTGCCGTGGGGCAGTAGATTCCCAACGATAACTATCACTGACATGGTGGAAATTGAGCACGAGCTCATGGCTACCTTGGGAATACAACGATGGCAATTGATGCTTGGACCCTCCCTTGGAGGTATGCGAGTACTTGAATGGATGATTCGGTATCCAGATGCCGTCTGTGGTGGTTTGGTGTTGGGTTCGACAGCAGCTGTTTCCGCGGATCAGATTGGCATTCATGCGACTCAAATCATGGCGATCGAATCAGACGCTGAATTTAATGGCGGTGACTATTACGAATCAGATTTAGGCCCGGTAGTGGGCATGGGACTGGCCCGCCGCATTGCACATCTGACATATCGAAGTGAGACAGAGTTAGATCTGCGTTTTGGCCGAAGCCCTCAAGGGTCAGAGGACCCATATGGCGGGGGCCGTTTTGCGGTCGAGTCATACCTCGATCATCATGCAGACAAGTTGAATAGGCGCTTTGACGCCAACACATACATAGCGCTAACTCGTGCCATGAGTCTTTTCGATCTTGGAAGAAATCGTGGCGGTGTGGCGAGTGCTCTAGGGCGGATTACGCAACCTCTCACGGTGGTAGGAATTGACTCGGACAGGCTCTTTCCCATCAGACTTCAGCAGGAGATCGTCGAGCTTGCACCCGGGGCTGATGAACTGCATATATTGACATCACCATACGGGCATGATGGTTTCCTGGTCGAGAATGAGCAAGTTGGTGGCTTCGTTCGTCATGCGCTCGAACGAGTAAAGGAATCGAACTGCACTAGTACTTGATTGGTTGCCAAGGGAAGGGCATCGCAATCTATCCACAGCACCGATTTTCCGGGTTGATATCGGCTAGAGACACTCCCACAATGGGTGAATGCGTCGTGTACAAGGGCTACGTCCCACTCTATTTATCGCATTCGTCATGATGAGCCTGATTCCAGTGAGTTCGATGGCTCCCGCAGTATCCGGCGCGGAGGTTGTGGGCAATCCGGAATTGATCAGATACGAGGGTAGTGGGGGATTGGTCCTCCCACCCTCCGTGGACCGAGTGACTCGAAATGAGGTGGCCCAGTGCCGCGGATGTTCTTGGAAAATCACCTCTGCGTGCGTCCCCGACGCTGAAAACTATTGCGATGCCGCACTAAGGGGATGCCCCGGTCTCATTGACCACGTTCGAACGTGGTTTCGACCTGCTGGGGGCCAGTGGCGCGAAACCGGTCTGATTTGTCTGTCCTCGAATACGGTAACCACTTTGGTCGGCATCGAGGGGCTAATCGCAGAGAGTTTCTATCAATACGTACCGGAACTGAATCCACGCTGCTGGCCCGAATCAGGACCCGTTGTCAATATCCCGTTACTATGCGGATCAGGCCAAGCAGGGGGGACTCAAGAGTGGTCTCAAAGGGTGTCCGGTTTCGCCATTGCGATAAATGCCGAACCGCAGTGGGCATGGAACTTCGAGCGGGAATACCGAACCTCTGATCTGCCTGGCGGGCCTTATCCAGACATGTCAGTAACCCATACCTTCCATACTTCCGGAACAAAACACGTGGTAGTCGAAGCGCGATGGAGCGGGATTTTCAGTATTGATGGCCTTGGGCCTTTCCCCATTGAAAGGGACCTGCGTCAGGTGAAGGGCTTTGAGGTCGAGATTGGCCAGGCGCATGCACGATTAACGCGCCCCAACGCATGAGGCTCAGACTGGGCATGTCAAGATAGAGCGCCCGAACAAGCCAAAAGGCTTGACTCGGGCACTTGTTGTGGCTAATCGGCAGAAGGGCATTCTCTCTCACATGGCAACTACCGCAAAAAAGACTGCTGCGAAAAAAACCGTGAAAAAAACAGTACCGGCGAAAACTGCGCCGGTAAAGAAAGCGGCTGCAAAAAAGACCGTGCCTGTGAAGAAAGCTGCGCCCGTTAAAAAGGCTGTTGCGAAGAAAACTGCTGCGAAGATTGATTCCCCCGTTAAAAAGGCTGTTGCAAAGAAAACTGCTGCGAAGAAGGATTCTGCACCGACCAAGTCTTCAAAGTCACAAGGCGATGAAATGGTAGAGGTCATCGAAGCAGGCGACGAAGTAATTGAAGTAGAGCTCAGCGATGAACCAGATTTGGCAATTGCGGCGGAACTGGAAAAGGACCTTGAAGCCGATCTTGAGAAGGATCTCGCCGCGGTCACGGAAGAAGAACCTGCGAAAGATGGCGCCGCCGACAGTTATGTGATTTCACACGTTGATGAGACCGATGAACCTGTGCAGACGGTCACCGTTGCAGGTGCCACGGCTGACCCGGTGAAGGACTACCTCAAGCAAATCGGAAAAGTCCCGCTGCTCAATGCAGAAATGGAAGTGGAGTTAGCCAAACGTATTGAAGCAGGACTCTTTGCTGAGGAAATGCTCAATGAGGGCGGCAAGATGGACAAAAAGACACGTGGAGACATGGAATGGATCGCCACTGACGGCCGTAGGGCTAAAAACCATCTGTTAGAAGCGAACTTACGCCTTGTTGTTTCGCTGGCTAAGCGTTACACCGGCAGGGGCATGCTTTTTCTTGACTTGATTCAAGAGGGAAACCTGGGCTTAATCCGAGCGGTCGAGAAATTCGACTACACCAAGGGATACAAATTCTCGACGTATGCAACCTGGTGGATCCGACAGGCAATCACTCGAGCGATGGCTGACCAGGCACGCACGATCCGAATTCCCGTCCACATGGTGGAAGTGATCAATAAACTCGCACGCGTGCAGCGCCAGATGCTGCAGGATCTAGGCCGCGAACCGACCCCCGAAGAACTAGCCATGGAATTGGACATGACGCCTGAAAAGGTCGTTGAGGTTCAAAAGTACGGCCGTGAGCCAATCTCGCTACATACTCCGCTCGGTGAAGAAGGGGACAGCGAATTTGGTGACCTGATCGAGGATTCCGAGGCGATCGTTCCTAGTGATGCTGTCTCATTTACCCTGTTGCAGGAGCAGTTGGAGTCAGTCTTGGACACGCTTTCAGACCGTGAGGCCGGCGTTGTGCGAATGAGGTTTGGACTCACCGATGGCCAGCCAAAAACCCTTGATGAAATTGGGAAGGTTTATGGAGTTACGCGCGAAAGAATTCGGCAGATAGAGAGCAAGACGATGTCGAAATTGCGCCACCCATCACGCTCACAGGTGCTCCGAGATTACCTCGACTAAAATTTAAGCCGAAAGATCGACGCAGATGTTCACATCTGCGCGGCTGGCGAATCTACTCGTTATACAACCGTTGGCGTTTCATTGAGCTTATGCAGCTCATTAATGATCAATGCGGCCTGCGGTGTCAATGCGGCCTCGTGGGCGCCCCAGTGATGGCCGCAAAATAGCAAATGGGTCCCACCTGCGAGTTCAACCTGAACATAGGCTTGAGCACCGCACCGATCACAGCGGTCCGTGGCACTCAGCACAGGAGAGGTCATTGTCTGGGTCGCTTGATCTGACATGTCTTAAGTTAAACACGGAAAGGCTCCAAGTGAGCGGGATTGACTCGCTGGTTCGCCCACGGCGAATTTTCCGCTCCTTCGGTCTGCCTTCGATGCAAACAGACGATACCTGACTAAGTTGGGGCAGTGGCAACCGCAAAGAAGGCTCCGGCGTCAAAGTCCGTTAGTAAAAAAATGACCGATTCGGGCACAGAGTCCTATACTGCCAAGAATCTGGCTGTCCTTGAAGGACTTGAAGCCGTTCGCAAACGCCCAGGTATGTACATCGGCTCCAATGATGGTCGAGGACTTATGCATTGCCTCTGGGAGATCGTTGATAACTCGGTTGATGAGGCGCTTGCCGGCTACTGCTCGGAGATTTCAGTCAAACTTCTCCCTGACGGTTCAGTTGAAGTCAGCGACAATGGTCGTGGAATTCCAATTGACATTGAAAAGCGAACGAAACTCACCGGCGTTGAGGTAGTCATGACGAAATTGCATGCGGGTGGCAAATTTGGCGGTGGCTCCTACAACGCATCGGGTGGTCTCCATGGGGTTGGGGCCTCGGTGGTTAACGCGCTCTCATCTCGACTTGACGTTGTAGTGCAGCGAACTGGCAAGGCATATGGCATGTCATTTCGCAGGGGCGTTCCGGGTGTATTTGCGGGGGCAGGCCCTGACGTGGACTTCAGCAAGAAAAGTGGTTTAGAGGCCCTTGGTAAGGCACCACGAGCCAAGAGCGGAACCACCGTGCGATGGTGGGCAGACCCTCAGGTATTCACCAAGGATGCCCAATACGATCGAATCCAATTAAGGGATCGCGCCCTTCAAAGCACGTTCTTGGTGCCAGGGCTGACCATTTCTCTAGAAGATTCACGAGACCCATCGGATCTATGGGCCGAATCATTCGTGCACAAGGGCGGTATTGCCGAGTATGTGGGTCATTTGGCCAGTGGTGAACTCGTGGGAGGGGTCATTACCCTCACAGGCGAGGGCCACTTTGAAGAAACTGTGCCGGTACTAGACGCAGTTGGACATATGTCGAGTCAAACTGTCGCGCGGGACCTTGGTGTGGGTGTAGCCCTCCAGTGGGACACGGGCTATGAAACCACGCTCAAGTCGTTCGTCAACGTCATTGCCACGCCAAAAGGAGGCACCCATGTGGCGGGGCTAGAACGATCTCTCACCAAGGTTTTCAATGAATATCTCAGATCTGCCAAAATCCTGAAGACAAGTGAAGACAATGTCACCAAGGAAGATATCTTTGAAGGATTGACGGCTGTCGTGGCCGTGCGCCTTGCCGAGCCTCAATTTGAGGGGCAAACGAAGGAGGTCTTGGGCACTCCTGCCGCGTCAAGAATTGTGGCAAATGTTGTGGCGA
Source organism: Candidatus Nanopelagicales bacterium (assembly GCA_017857175.1). Taxonomy (GTDB): domain Bacteria; phylum Actinomycetota; class Actinomycetes; order S36-B12; family S36-B12; genus UBA4592. The sequence goes on from JAFMDS010000006.1 coordinate 20,370, forward strand.
AGGAAATGACCAAGTGGCTGCAAACACCACCTCGGGGCGAGAAAGCAAATGCACGCACGATCGCTGAGAAGGTTGCAAATGCAATGCGTGCTCGCGTCGCAGCGCGGAGTCACCGCGATACTCAGCGGCGCAAGACTGCACTCGAGTCATCATCGATGCCGGCGAAATTGGTCGATTGTCGTAGCACCGATGTTGCAGAGTCAGAGTTATTTATTGTTGAAGGCGATAGTGCCCTCGGCACGGCGAAGAGTGCGCGAGACTCCAAGTATCAAGCCCTGCTGCCCATTCGAGGCAAGATTCTCAATGTGCAGAAGTCGTCTCTCTCCGACATGCTGAAAAACAATGAATGCGCATCGATCATCCAAGTAATTGGGGCAGGTTCAGGCAGGAGCTTCGATCTAGATCAGGCACGCTATGGCAAAATCATCTTAATGTCTGACGCCGACGTGGATGGCGCACATATCCGGTGCCTATTGTTGACCTTGATAAATAGATACATGCGCCCCTTGCTCGAAGATGGCCGTGTATTTGCAGCAGTCCCGCCTTTGCATCGCCTAGAAATTGTCAATGCAGGATCAAAGGCCAATGATGTTGTTTACACCTATAGCGATAAAGAAATGAAATCAGTTGTCACTGAAGCAGAGAAGAAAGGCAAGAAAGTGAAGGATCCAATTCAGCGTTACAAGGGTCTGGGAGAGATGGATGCGTCTCAATTGCGTGAGACAACGATGGATCCCGCGCACAGAACCCTGCGACGCATGACTGTTTCTGATGCAGATATTGCTGGAGATGTATTCGACCTGCTCATGGGCACTGAGGTCGCCCCTCGCAAGGAATTTATCGTTGGCGGTGCACAATCTCTCGATCGCACAAGGATTGACGCATGAGTTCCTTTGAAGAGATCTTCCAAGACGTCTTAGTAGGGAATGCGGACTATGCCCGCGAATTCCATGACAGTGCTTTAACGGGAACCGCGCGTAAGGGAATTGCCGTGGTGACCTGCATTGATTCCCGTATAGACCCACTGGCGCTCATGGGGATGAGTGCCGGCGATGTCAAGATTTTGCGCAATGCAGGCGCTCGCGTGACCGAAGATGTCCTGAGAACACTCGTACTGGCGTCCCATCTATTGGGTGTCTCCCGCGTGCTTGTTTTACCGCATACGGATTGCCGCATGGCGTCCGCAGAAGAGCCCGAGGTACATGCTGAAATTCTTCGGGTTTCAGGCATCGACTCTCGGGGTATCGAAATCCGGACGGTCACGGATCAGTTGGCTGCTTTGCAAACGGACGTCACTCGAGTCAGGTCATTTCCGTTGCTTGCACGTGATGTGGAAGTAGCTGGCGCGATTTTTGATGTTCATACCGGAATTTTGATGCCGCAAGAAGTTTAATCGAGCACGAGGAGTATCGAGAGAATGTCGAGAGTAGCAGTGGTTGGCGCTGGGCCAGCGGGTATTTATGCGGCTGAGCATCTATCAACGGTGCACGGATATCAAGTTGATGTTTTTGATGCGCTACCTGTTCCTTTCGGCCTAGTCAGGTACGGGGTTGCCCCAGATCACTTTTCAATTCGATCAGTGAGGGACAAACTCACCGATACCTTCGAAAGCCCTCTCGTGCGTTTTCGAGGGAATGTTCACATCGGAACTGATGTATCGACCGCGGAATTAGCCTCATGGTACGACGCAGTGATGTACACCTACGGAGCGTCTGCCGATCGTGCTTTGGGTATACCGGGCGAAGTGAGTCCGGCGAGCATCCCTGCAACTGAATTTGTCAAGTGGTACACGGGGCATCCGGATGCTCAGGATTTTGGCGAGCTATTGCGCACGTCCGAGCAAGTGATCGTTATTGGCCTTGGAAACGTAGCCGTTGATGTAACCCGATTGCTGGTCAAGTCCATCGTAGAACTCAGGGCCACAGACATGCCCGATCATGTTTTGGATTCATTTGAAAAAAGTGCCGTCCGTCATGTCCATGTCGTCGGTCGTCGCGGTCCACAACATGCAACCTTTACCACCAAGGAACTTAAGGAGTTGGGGGAACTCGAGGGCGTTGAGGTCATTCTGGATCCAAGGGATCTCCCCGCGGATGATGCAATCGCGAGTTCTGGTAGCAAAGTAGTTGAGCGAAATCTCAAGGTGATGCGGCAATGGAGTCAGGGTCATGGTGAGAGCCATGGTGAAGTTCTCAATGCATCAAGTAAAAAAATCGAGTTCCATTTTTATTCGACACCGCAGTCATTTGATTCTAAACAGCGATCACTGATAGTAGAACGTATGCAGTTGTCGAGCGATAACACCGTGATGGGGACTGGAACCTATGAATCGATTCCCGCAGACATAGTCATTAGAAGCGTTGGTTACCGAGGTTTGCCACTGGAGGGCCTGCCTTTTAATGATCGTATGAACGTGATTCCGAGCCATGAGGGCAAGGTTGAAGGATTATCGGAGACCTATGTTGCAGGGTGGATCAAGCGCGGTCCTTCAGGAATCATTGGAACGAATAAGAAGGATGCTGTTGCGTCGGTTGAATCGCTTGCGACCGATTTGAACGAGCGCCATTCAGTGGCAATCGATAGCCAAGAAATTGACGAGATTTTGCATGCTCGGGGCGTGAAATACATTGATTTCGAAGGCTGGAAAAGGATCAATGCGGCTGAAATCGCGCTGGGCGCGAGCAAAGATCGCGCACGCACCACGATTCATGAGCGAGAAAAGTTAATTGAAATCGGCCTCAGCTGACGATTGAACAACCCGATCGACAACGAAATGTGAGGTCATGCCGTCTTCATCGATGCATGACTTTCGGGCGGGGCCGAATTCCTTCAGTGAAATGTGAAATTCATAGTGAGAGTTATCGGTGAAAATTTCGTGTGAATGGTCCGAATCAGGGCACTCCTGCGGCGGAAAGTCGGTGTCGATCTGACTGGCTCTTTCGAGATAGGAATTGATTAGTTGGAGGCAGGGGATCTCATGGGAGCGCCCCCTGACGAATTGGCCATCAATGTGTCCGGTAGTCAACAGCATTTGCGCCGCATCGATCGTGAGCCGTCCAAGCACGAGATTATCGGGCAAATAGAGAGCAGTTGGAGCAAAACGATGTCCACCAAGGTGGGTGCATTCCCAAATCGTTGAGTATTCGGACTCGCTCAGGGTTGCTTCCAACTGCGTCAGAAGGTTTCGACCCTCAATGGCACAACATTTGTCACGTTTTCCATTTGTACAAATCAACAGTAGAGGAGTCGCCGGAGTGCAGGAGTCTAGGTCTGGTAGTTCTTCTGCGGAAGCGCGAGTGCCTACGCGTAAGCCCGTCGTGGGTTCAGAAACCCAATAGCGCAGGAAATTTCCGGGAGTCCTTTTGTCACGGTGCCTGGCCAGAAGAATCTTAAGATTTCTGCGTTCGGCCCAGGCAGTCACTTCGGGCGTGACACGCGCCTCGACTGCCCTGGCTGGCCATGTTCCAGGGGATTCAAGCACCAGCCATCCACGTGCATAGGGGGCAGATCCGAGCAGTGGCAGTTCCAACGATTCAGTGCTGCACGTCATTTGACGATGGTCTTGAATGAATTCAGGTCGCCGCTTATGGCATCGACAGGGTGGGTGAGTGGCGTTCCCGTGCCATCGCGACGATCATCTGCCTCGGGCATCGTAGTGGGAGCGCCACCGGATGTGGCGCCGCGAATTGGTGCCGGACCAGCCCATGCCCGCAGCAGTGTGTCTTCACCCGATCGGAACTTGTGGCATCTCACGCCTGCGGTCGCCCTGCCTTTCGAGGGGTAGAGATTGAAGTGGGTCACTTTGGCATTGCCCAATTCAGTTCCCGGTAATGCAAGGCTGGAACCGGAAATGGTGGCAACCACGTTGTCGAGAAGTGGATCAATTATCCCGCAAAAAATTATGCCGCCCTCTAAAACTTTCATACCGGCCACACCACCTGCCGAACGACCTTGGGCACGAATACCTGCTAATGGGAAGTGCAAGAGTTGACCAGCACTCGAAATGAAGACTATTTCGGCGTTCTTGGGCGTGGAATCATTTAGTGCAATAGCACCGACAACGCGATCAGAGCCCTCAAGCCGAATGAGGTCCCAACTGGGACGTCCGATTGCGTGGCCGGCTGCAAGCCGTTTAATGGTGCCTTCGCTGGTTCCTAGGAGGATCTCTGCATCGAGGGGAGCAAGAGCAACGACATGTTCATCCTTTTCGAGATCAAGGAAAGCGCCGAGGGGCGCACCGCCTCCGATGCCGGGAATCCCAGAGGTCGGAGGTATCGCCGGAATATCAACGACAGAGACGCGGTGAATAAGTCCGTGTGAGGTAATGACTCCAATTTCACCGCGGGTGGTCGCGTCGCTAGCCGAGACTATTGCGTCATGTGATTGGCGGTTCGCCCCTGCTTGTTCGGGGTTTGGGCTTGTAGTGAGACTTGACGTGCGTGCCAGCAGACCCGTGCTGGACAGCAAAACGACACAGGGCTCATCCGTTACTTCTAGTGATGCGGGTGAAGTGACGGAGGGTAGTTGCGATGCCTCGAGAAGTAGTGTTCTGCGCGCGGTTGCGTGATTGGAGGCGACATCGCGAAGTTCATCGCTTACTACGTCTCGGAGTCGAGCCTCGTTGGTGAGGAGTTCTTCCAAGTTCTCTATCGTGGATCTAAGTTGATCAGACTCTTTCTCGATATCGAGACGCGAGAATTTAGTGAGTCGTCGAAGTGGCATTTCAAGGATGTAGTTTGTTTGGATTTCGGTGAGATCGAAAATTTCTATCAGTCGAGTTCGCGCCGCGGCGGTGTCATCGCTCTCTCGGATGACTTGGATTACTTCATCGATATCGAGAATCGCGATGAGCAATCCTTCAAGGAGATGGAGGCGCTCGCGCGCGATTCGTTGGCGATACTGACTGCGGCGGGTGACAACTTCGAGGCGATGTTGAATGAAAACTGTGATCAGTTCACGCAGCCCCAAAGTTCGAGGTTCACCATCGACCAGGGTGACTGCATTTATGGTGAATGACTCCTCGAGCGGCGTGAGCTTAAACAACTGCTCGAGGACCGCTTCGGGGGAAAACGCGCTCTTGCACTCAATAACAAGGTTGAGCCCAGAGTCGCCGTCGGTGAGGTCAACAATGTCTGAGATGCCCTGCAATTTTTTGGCAATGACAAGGTCCTTCACGCGCTCGATGACCCGTTCGGGTCCGACACTAGAGGGAAGTTCAGTAACAACAATCCCACGTTTGCGGGGGGATACCTGCTCGATTCTGGTACGTGCTCGCACTCGGAATGATCCTCGCCCCGTTTCGTAGGCCTCTCGGATCCCGTCAAGGCCGGAGATCACCCCACCAGTTGCAAAATCTGGTCCGGGAACAAACGTCATGAGTTCGTCTAGGGAGGCATCGGGGTGTGCAATGAGGTGACGGGTCGCATTGACAACCTCAGCAAGATTGTGCGGTGCAAGATTCGTTGCCATGCCAACGGCAATGCCACTCGCTCCATTGACCAAAAGATTGGGAAATGCAGCAGGGAGCACGGTTGGCTCAACCTCGCGACCATCGTAATTAGGCGTGAAATCGACAACCTCCTCATCGATTCCTGAGGTCATTTCGAGGGCACTTGTGGCTAATCTGGTCTCGGTGTATCGCATTGCTGCGGGGCCATCGTCAAGCGAGCCAAAATTTCCATGGCCATCGATGAGCGGCAATCGTAGAGAGAAGTCCTGAGCCATACGCACGAGTGCGTCATAGATCGCGGAATCACCGTGGGGATGGAGGCGGCCCATAACCTCACCGACGACACGGGCGCTCTTGACGTGACCTCGATCAGGCCTCAATCCCATCTGGGCCATCTGGAACAAAATACGACGCTGCACAGGCTTGAGGCCATCGCGTGCATCGGGCAGGGCACGCGAATAGATGACCGAGTATGCGTACTCAAGGAATGAGCCCTTCATCTCTTCGGCGACGTCAATATCAATTACTTTTGACTGCCGAGAAGTGCCTTTCTTGGCGCTCATTTCCCTGCTCTCTCTAGTTGTTCGCTGTACGGGGCACCAGAATTACTGTGCCTGCGACGATTGTGCTCAATCGAGAGCATATGGGCTAGCACCGACACGGCTGATCGCCTCAGATGCCAACCTGACACCGGCTTCAAGGGCGGGCAGCACCGCAGCGGCGGTAAGCCATGAGCCGAGAAATCCGGCGTTGAATGCATCCCCGGCACCAGTGGTCGACTTAACTTGCGTGGCGGCAACCACAGAAGCGGGGACTGCTTCTGTGGTGCTGGCTGCAGCTATAGCCCCCCGAGGCCCCAAGGTAATGACTGCCACCGGATCGACACTCTCTGTGCAAAGTAGACCACGAAGTTCCGTTGCTAGGTTCATCGCACTTGTTTCGCTTTTCAATACGGGTAGATCTAAGAATGTCTGCGCGAGTGCGATGGCTTCCTGTTCATTTGCGAGCAGGATGTCGGCCCGAGCCAAGGCAGTCCTTATGCGATCTGAATGACTACTCACAAGGGTATGCGCAGATGGATCGAAGCTGATACTCATTCCGAGGGAGCGCGCATGGTCCATGGCCACAAGGGCGGTGGCTCCGGCCGTCTCGTGAAAAAGGGCGTACCCAGATACATGCAGGTGTTGCGGTGTTGGCACATGCGCCCAGAGCTCGAACAGTTGATCGATGGAAAGATGCTCATTGGCTCCTGCGCTCGGAATCATTGTTCGTTCACCGGAAGACTCGGTAACAACGATGCAGGTCCCCGTTGGATACTGGCTAAATGTATGGAGCTTCAGGTGGAGACAAGGTCGAGATAGTCGCGACTTGATGGTTGCGCCCATTGAGTCGCTACCAACGGCCCCCAGAAGATAAGTCAATTTTCCAGACTCAGCTAACCAGGAAGCAGTATTAGCGGCGCTACCGCCCACATCAAATGTGATGCTTGATGGAAGATCGCTACCTCTGGCAAGGGTTAATGCCTCTAATGAATCCAAAGGTGCGCAGATGTCCATCATGAGATCACCCATGACGATGATGGCGCCCGTGTGAGAATTACCTGTCATGTCACCCATGCCCAAGTAGCTTCGTGAAGTGCCACATCAGTCGGTGTCAGTCTCCGGGCTTGTTTTTGTTGCCACAGCAATGCGTGCAGCCAATTCTGAATTTCGAACAATGATATTTGCATTTACCACCAAACTCTGCCCGTGAGTTGTTCGGTGGAAAAAGTCGAGAAGAAATGGAGTGACCGCCTTGCCCGTGATGTTTCGACTCTGGGCGAGTGCCAAGCCCTCGGTCAGGACTCGGTCATGAAGATCAGGATCCAACTGTTGGTCATTGGGTAGGGGATTGGCCACGATGAGACCCGTTGACACATTGAGTTTCCTGCGAGCTTTAATAACGGCCGCGATATCTGAAGGATCCGAAAGGTACCAATCGAGAGTGAAGCCGGAATCTGTTAGGTAAAAACCAGGGAATTGTTCCGAACCGTATCCAACCACTCCGATACTGAGTGTTTCCAGACGTTCGAGCGTCGCGCCGACATCGAGAATGGATTTAACGCCAGAACAGACCACTGTCATCGGTATTGAACCAAGAGCCGTTAGATCGGCTGATTCATCCCAACTGTCACGCGCCTGACGGTGGACCCCGCCCAAGCCTCCAGTAGCGAATACTTCGATTCCCGCCAAATGGGCTAGGTGACTCGTGGCTGCGACGGTGGTTGCGGCATAGCCGCGTCGGGCGCTGACAATACCTAGGTCCCGAATACTTGCCTTGGATACGTCATCACGGGTGGCGATTTCGGTTATCTGGTCAGATGTAAGACCAATGTGAGCGACGCCGTTGAGCACAGCAATCGTTGCCGGGATTGCTCCGCGGGAGCGGACTGTGTCTTCTACTTCGTTCGCGACTCGAATATTCTCTGGTCGCGGCAAACCATGACTGATAATTGTAGATTCAAGGGCGACCACGGCTTTCCCAGAGTCAATGGCTTTTTGGACATCGGGGTGAACGTGGAAGAAGTCTGGATCTATGGGTGTGGAGGTCACGCAACGACATTAGCCGTAGACTCGGACACGATGAAATCCGGTCTCCTCGAGGATCAGCTCCGATCTGATCTTGAACGCAATGGGTACTATCCCCAACTTGTATTTGACGCCCTCGCCACGGCACTGGGGGAGGAATCACTTGGATCATTCGTTGTTCACCACGAGGCCGCATTTGATCGCGATGAGTTACGTCGCCACATGACCGTTCTTGCGCTCACCGCGACTCGTCTTTTAGTGAGCCACACAGACGAGCATAGTCACGACGGTATGCCATTTGCCTCAAGTTCGACCGAAGGAGTCCGTCTCGAGAAAGTTGATTCGGTGGTTGTAACCCGAGTCGTCCGTGACCCCGCCAATGTCAAAGACTCAACCGGCACCACTGAAGTCGTTGTCACCATTGGCTGGGGAGCCGTGAGTCGCATTGAACTCGAACCAGCAAGCTGTGGGGATCCGTCTTGCGATGCAGATCATGGCTACACGGGTACATCAAGTAACGACGATTTTTCAATCAGGGTCTCTGAGGCTGCAGACGGAACTGATGTGGTGGAGCAAGTTCTAGCCTTTGCCGCGGCGCTTTCACAAGCGACCGCCTCAAGATTGAGTTGAGAACTGCCTACCCAACGGCTGCAGAACAATGAATGAAATAGACCTGCCATCGTTGAAAGATGTTCTGCCGTCAGCTGCAAATGCACTTGGTCACGTACTCACTGAATCACAGTTCCTTCCAATTCCAGCGTCGAGGCATGTAGTAGTCATCCTCATCGATGGGCTAGGCGAAGTCTCCCTGAACAGGCACTCGAAGGCGGCGACTGTGTTCGGATCCTCTGGCGCAGTGCAACTTCAAACAGAGTTTCCCAGTACAACCCCGGTTGCCCTCGGATCCTTGGGCACAGGATTGCCACCCGGTGCCCACGGCTTTGTGGGCGCGAGTTTTTGGCTCCCTGATTCAGAAACCATGTTGTCTCCTCTCAAATGGGGATCCGAGCCACACCCAATTTCCATGGCCCCTGAGCCAACAATCTTCGAGCTAGCCGAGACGTCTGGCATTTCAACGGCAACTATTGGAAAGATGAAGCACATCAACTCAGGAATAACCCGCTCGGTGCTCCGTGGGAGCAGGTACCTCGCTGCTGAGAACCTAGAGGAGATGAAAGTAGGCATTGCGCAGCGGCTCAGGGATACTCGGCTGAGCAAACAAGCGGGGCTCACCTACGCGTACTGGCCCGAACTTGATCGAGTGGGGCATGTACACGGCCCTGAATCGAGTGAATGGATCGCAGAGTTCCAAAGGGTGGGCTTATTTGTTGAATCCATTGCTAGTGACCTGGCTTCGGATGAATCGTGTGTTGTGGTGTCTGATCACGGCATGGTTATATGCCCACCGGAGAGCCGAATATCTATCGACGACGAACCAAATCTCATGGAAGGTGTTCGCCGCATCGGGGGTGAACCGCGCATGCGTCACATATATGTGGAGCAGGGAGCGGAACTGGATGTTGCTCATACTTGGAAAGCCGTAGCGGGGGAGCGTGCCATGATCCTCGAACGTGACCAGGCAATTGCTCAAGGTCTATTCAGGGTGTCAGATAGTGAGATTAAGGAACGTATCGGAGATTTCGTGGTGATCTCATTAGGCGACACCATGTTCACTAGTTCAACCGATCCTCGGACCTCATCGTTATTGGGTCAACATGGGTCACTGTCGCCTGAGGAAATGCATATCCCATTTAGGGTCTTCTCAGGAAGTGGGGCGTGATGCAGCACTTGATCCGTTGCCGTGAAAGTATTGCGCCGTGTCAGAATTAGTCTTTTACGCAGGAACTATGGACTGTGGCAAATCGACTCTCGCACTCCAAATGGATCACAATCATGCCACTCGCGGAAGGTCAGGCGTGGTGTTCACTCGATTGGATAGAGCGGGTAGTTCCGTCTTGTCCAGCAGATTGGGCCTTGAAGTGCCTGCGGTCGAAGTCGACCAAGACCTCAATATTCGCAGGTATGTCGTGGACAGGCTTTCAGGTGGTCACCGTATTGATTATCTAATTTGCGATGAAGCCCAGTTCTACACGGAAGAACAGATCGAACAAATTGCGCAGTTGGTGGACGAACTATCCATTGATGCATATGCTTTTGGCATTCTCACAGACTTTCGCACCCGGCTTTTTCCTGGCTCGGCTCGATTAGTCGAGTTGGCAGATCGCGTTCAGTATTTGCAGGTTGAGGCGTTGTGTTGGTGCGGGGCTAGAGCACTTCACAATGCGAGAACGATCTCAGGGGAAATAACTGTTGACGGAGATCAGGTTTTAGTAGGGGATGTCAACAGCGCAGACTCTGTGGCCTACGAAGTTTTGTGCCGTCGGCACTATCGAGCTCGGTTGACGTCTAAAAACGCACAGAGCGCTCACATTTCAAGTCAGCCGCTCCCATTCACCTCAGAAGGCGAAAATCTTTCCTAGTTTGAAGACTGTTGCCATACGCAAGTGATTAATTTTCATCCTTGGGACCGCCGAAAAGTATTTCATCCCAACTAGGAACTTTGGCCCTACCTCGCTTGGATTTTTTTGGCTGCGACGGTTGAGGCTTTGACACTTGCGTCGGTTGTTCTTGGGTTATCAAAAGCGAATCATCGTTCTCGATGGAATTAACGTCATTGACATTCTCAGATTGAATGTCAACATCCAACGAGGGTACTGCCTTGAGGTAGGCGTGAGAACTTTCAGCTTGATCCAAAGGCAACTCGACGGCACTTGTTTCTAAAATAATCGTGTCGTTGTGACCACTCTGTGGGGCTTGGGCAGGAGCGTGAAGCTCCGCTTGGTTGACGATTCGAACTGGCTCAACACCCATCCAGGCCCGAGCTTCGTCGTTGGCAGGATGAACAGAATTGCCAGATGGTTCAAAGACCCATTGCGCAATTTGATTTCCAGTCTGTGCGGTCACAAGCCATTGACCGTCAAAAAATGTGCTATCCCACAAAATGTCTTGGGTGTTCAACGTGGACTCAATGACCTCTTGCAGTGTTGCACCACCCCGAGAAGCTCTGACTTGAGCATTCTGGGCTCGCTCTGCTACGTAGGCACGTTCGCCCAGTGGCGGTTCGGCGTACCTTGCGACTTTATCAAGCGGCCAGCCGGTAGACGCTGCCACCATTTCTGGAGTTTCTCCTGCGCGCACACGGAATTGAATCTCGCGTGGGCTGAGCGTGTCCAGAACTGTCTCCTTTAGCAACTGATGCGATCTGCGTACATAAACTTACCGTGAAGAACATCTTAGGGCTTTTACTCATGTGTTGTGAACATCTGGACCGCATTGCGCCCCACTAGGTCGGGTCGTCGACAAATCCACTGGGTGCCGGGCCTGGAATGAGGTCCGAATTGAGGGCTAAACCCGGCTGGGGAAGTGGCCGATTACGACTCCCCGCCTTCCAGCGGCCTTGGGCAAAAACTGAAACGCTTAAGGTTAAACACGCACCCGCCACACCCAAACCAAAGGCCTCGGGGGTGCCGAAACGGTCCGCGAGGATGCCGCCAAGTGATGCACCAGCTGCGAAACCGAGGGCCAGACCCGAATTCACCCAGGTGAGCCCCTGTGTGAGTAATGAAGGCGGCACGAGTCTCTCGGCGAGTGAAAATGTACTGATAAGAGTGGGTGCAATGGCGAAGCCGGACAAGAAGGCACCGAGCATGAGCCAATTTACATTGGCGATTAACGGCATGGGGATGGTAATGATGACCATTGCGAGGGACGTGAATTGCACCTGTCGTGGTAGGGGCATTCGAAGGTGGCGCGAGCCGTAGATGATGCCACCAAACATCGACCCAACGGCCCAGAGGGCCAATGTGACTCCGGCCAGCTCTGGTTGACCGGCGTTTTTTGTGAAGGCCACGATGGCGACATCAAAGCTGCCAAAAAGAATTCCGATTCCAAGACTTGCGGTAACCAGGAGGGTGAGCCCTTGATGCCTGAGGGGGTTCTTGGAGTAGGACTGCTCTGGATGCACTTCGTGGACAGGGGGTATAGACCTTGTCAAACTTGCAAGTGCGAAACCACCGATCAACGCCAATCCACCTGCAACGAGGACAGGACTGGGTAAGCCCACATTAAAAGCTAGGAATGCGGCCAGCAGGGGGCCAATCGCGAAAACTAGTTCATCGAAAATACTTTCGAGTGCGAATGCGCTTCTCAGCGAATCTGTGTCTTTGCGAGTCGCGTAGACCCAACGAGCACGCACAAATGATCCAAAGGAAGGGAATGAAGCACCCGCGACAATTATCAAGGCCATTTGCATCCAACGCGCAGTGTCAACTTGGACGGCGAAAACAAAACTCACCAATGAAAAAGCGAATATGCACGGAAGCGGAATCAACACGGCTCGTTGTCCGAATTTGTCGGCGAGGCGGCTGGTAAAAAGCGCAGCAACTGCCGAAGTAGTGGCAAAGAGTGCTTGAAGCAGGCCGGCGTAAGCATAGGAATTTGTGGTGTTGCTGATATACAAGAGGGTGCCAATGCCAACGATGCCCAGAGACAATCGTGCAATGAAACCTGCCGCTGAAAATGCAATAGCCCCTGGTAGTCGCAGCACTTCGACGTAAGCGGCGAAGGGGTTATTGGCCATGATGACGCAAAGGTACCCGTGGCAGTGCGCGAGTCGATTCTCCGGTGTTCATCGGTGGAGATCCACCATGGCAGAGTAGGGACATGACCAAGGATCCAGCGGCCCTAACTCCCAACAATGTTCAAACTTTGCTTGACACGGATGAGCGTCTGCAGCTGGCTTGGAACTGTGGTCGAGAGGCAGCAAATTTCTTGTACACCGCAAGGCCTGAGAATTTGGTTATTGAGACCAAATCAACAGGTTCGGATCTGGTGAGCGCTATGGATAAGGGCGCTGAGGAGATAATCGTTTCTGCCATCCGGTCGCACTTTCCTGAAGACGGAATACTCGGTGAAGAAGGCACTAGTGTCGATTCAAGTAATGGCGTCCGATGGATCATTGACCCACTCGATGGAACCGTGAACTACTTGTTTGGCATCCCACTGTGGGGTGTGTCGATCGCCGTCGAATTTGAAGGTCTCGTCAAATTGGGTGTAATTGTGTTGCCCAACCAAGGGGAGATATATCTGGCTATTCATAAACAAGGGTCTTGGAAAGTATCCGATAGCAACTTTGCGTTGGCGAACTCCGGAGAACAACCTGCACTAGCCCCAACGCATCAGGCTCGGCTCCAAGTGCGACCTACTGCTGATTTTGCCCGGGCACTGATTTCCACGGGATTTGGTTATGACGCAGGGCGCCGCGAAGCCCAAGCCCAACTTCTGGTCGGAGTGCTCCCAAAGTTTGCTGACATCAGGCGAAGCGGGTGTGCCGTGGTCGATTTTTGTTGGTTAGCCTCTGGCGTCACGGATGGCTACTACGAGTATGGGCTTAATGCCTGGGACTACGCGGCGGGGGCCTTGCTTGTAACGGAGGCAGGGGGAGTTGTTAAGGGTTTATCAGACGAAGATTTCAGTCAATTCCTGATCGCATCTACTCCGATGATCTTTGAAGAATTGAGATCCAAGTTACAAGAGGGTGGTGCACAAAAGGTTCTCGAGTACTAAATATGTGTGAACTAAAGCGTCATCGGTGGCTAATCCAGACGCTTTAGTTCCGCCCGATACCAATGGGAGTTTTGCACATAAATGCGAGCCGAATGTTGAACATCGTCAATGCTCACAACGTTAGGTGTAATAGCTGCAGGCACTCCCAGTGCGCGCGCGTGAGGCGGAACACTCTTATTGTTACCAACCAAGGCTTGGGCTCCGACGAGTGATATCGGACCAACAGTTGCATTGTGGAGTACGACAGCATGCGATCCGATCAATGAATCATCATGAATGGTGCACCCTTCGAGGTGCACGCCATGTCCGATAACACATCGGTCGCCGATCACGGTGTCAAGCGTGCTCGTGCAATGAACAACGGTTCCATCCTGAATTGAAGTCTGCTCTCCAATGTGAATTGCACCGTGATCACCCCGCAGGACAGCACATGGCCAAATACTGGACTCGGGGCCGATGTGGACGTTACCGATTACTACCGCATCTGGATGCACAAATGCGGTTGGGTCAATAGTTGGGGTGAGGTCTCCGAGCGCATAGATCGCCATGTCTACGGAGTCTAGTTCGGGATTACTGGTCGCTGGTACCCATCTGGAATTTAGCTAGCATCAGCCACCATTGGATTTGCTAGGGACGCTAGCACCGACCCCGTGCTGCCGAATATTGCTTCATGAGGCACAATCTGCGCGCAAGGTCCCGCGGCTGGTGCCCGTCAGCACTGAGCATCGATGTTTCGTCCGATAAGAAAGAGGCACACATGGCTACCGATTATGACGCTCCTCGCAAGACCGATGAGGAACTGGCAGAGGACAGCCTCGAGGAGCTCAAGGCCAAGAGAGCTGAGAAAACTTCATCACCTGTTGACGTCGATGAAGCGGAACTCGCTGAAACAATTGAGTTGCCTGGTGCAGATCTGTCATCGGAGAATTTGACGGTTCAAGTGGTGCCAAAACAGACCGATGAATTCACCTGCATGTCTTGCTTCTTGGTACACCATCGCAGCCAATTTGATCATGAAGGCAAATCTGGGCCTATATGCAAGGAATGCGCCTGAGTCAGGTCTGGCGAGCGATAATTCGGTACACAGCAACTTCAACGACTGCCGCGGAGGCTGCCGTAATCGCGGACCAAATAAGGGCGTTGCCCAAATTTACAGTGGGGTCGTCGGCCACGGGTGCCTTCCTACCCAGAGCCTTGCGGTAACCGGAATCAAGCATTTTGCGCACGGCCCATGTCGCCGTCATTGCAACAATGGGGGCAACAACGTGTATCGCAATATTATTTTGTTGGCTCCCTGCACCTGAATCCTCGCGTGCCTCTCCTACTTGTTCATAAGTCATGGGGCTTGTCTATCACCAACGACATGAGAGTTCAAAGTGAACCGTAGAAATAGTGGCTTCAGGGATTATTGAGTAGTGACACAAGAACTTCCGGTTTTCTGGTCGAAACAACCCACATTCCGTGAGGATCGTCCGGATTCATTAGGTCAATGGCGATAGCCCGCATCCCTGACCGAATATCGAGATAAGCGGTGGCATCGACTTGACCACGCCGTGCGGCTAATAATTCCTCGGCGCTCAAGACTCTTGGGTTAGCCCATTCAGTTGATTTACCCAACATTTGTTGCATATTGACGTTACCTACCCGAATAAACGTTGAGTCGATATTTCGTCGAACTTCGATCAAAGGGGCGTTGAAGTACATGAAAAGCAATATGCCAATGCCAATAATCACCATGATGCCAATGCCAACCTGCATATCGATTGCTGCGCCGTAGGCGATAGCGATCATGGCAATCAACGCTAGTGCGACCACGAATGACGATAATCGGGGGATAACACGCTCCCGGTAGAGAAGGCCAGTTGGTTGGCTCGCTCGAATGTGCTTCACGCTCAGGAGTATGGTGCATTGTTGTGCCAACGACACCTCCGGCTGATGCCTACGTCCCACACAGAAGTGAAAACGCTCCAGAGCCTGGTAGTGCCATTCCCACCCATTACAAATCGTGCTTTGGCTGTGGTGTCGATCATGAGACTGGTCTCCACATGATTGTGACCGCAGGGGATCATCTCACGGTAAATGGAGTCTTTACCGTCACACAGCATCACCAGGGTGCCCCTGGTTTGGCACATGGTGGATTACTTTCTGCCGCCATCGATGAAGTGCTCGGGTCACTCAACTGGCTGCTGGGAGTCCCTGCCGTCACCGGGCGGCTTGAATGTGATTTTAGAAAGCCTGTTCCCGTGGGAACCACGCTTTTTGTTAGCGCCCAAATTGATGCAGTTCACGGTCGCAAAGTTTTTACGAGTGCACAAGCTCGCATCAATTCAATTGACGGCTCGACGGCTGTCTCAGCGAAGGCGATCTTCATTCAGGTGGGTATTCAACATTTCTTGGATAATGGGAATAGTGCTGAGGTAACGGCTGCTTTCCAGGATCGAAATGGAGATTGGTCACAAAAGGCGCCAAAGAGTGATGGGGCTAGGCAAACGTTTGAGGTGAATCCGTGATGGTGCCCGTTAAAGTACTCATTCAACGGCTTGATTCAGACCTGCCATTGCCAGCGTACGAACTCCCGGGCGATGCCGGTCTCGATATTCATTCACGCATCACCCTCGAACTAACTGCAGGTGAACGTGCGCTTATACCAACCGGAATTGCGCTCGCACTTCCCGCAGGTTACGTCGCTCTAATACACCCAAGGAGCGGGTTGGCAGCTAAACACGGATTCACACTTGTTAATTCACCAGGCACTATTGACTCTGGATACAGAGGAGAAATTTCGGTCATTGGCCTGAACACGGGTGCCGACTCACTCACCATCGAGCGGGGGGATCGAATTGCCCAATTATTAGTCATGGAATTGCCTCGGATCCACATAGAAGAGGTGCATTCCTTGCCTGGGTCAGTTCGGAGCGCCGGTGGATTCGGTTCAACAGGTTGACGGTCAGGCCCGTTGACAAGGGTGGTAACACCACATCGCAACTTGAGAAGTGGGAGGATAGAAGGGTGACGGACACCAATCTGCGAAATAACGGTCCATTTGATGAGTCTGAAGTCAGTTTTGGTGACGACAACAGAGTTGATCTCGGTGGACTGTTGCTCTCCGTGCCTGCTGGAGTGGAGTTACAGGTACAGGCAGATCAAGCGAGTGGGCGAATTACCGCACTCACCCTGCGCCACGGGGAGAGCGGTATGCAGTTGCAACCATATGCAGCACGCAAGTCAGGTGGTATGTGGGAGGAAGTCATTGCGTCCATTACGACATCCGTCAATTCCTCCGGAGGCTTGATCGAACAAGTTAAAGGGCCATGGGGAGTTGAGTTGAACGCGCAAATCAAGGCAAACGAATCCGCAGGTACGGGGAGCGCCCTCCAACCGGCACGATTTGTGGGTATCGATGGACCGAGATGGTTTCTTCGTGCTGTCTTTTTGGGAAAGGCTGCGCGCGATCGCGAAGCTGCTCAGGTCTTGTCCGAATGCCTTCGAACTGCTGTCGTGGTTCGTGGAGACTCAGCCATGGCCCCTGGGGCTCCGCTTGCTTTGAGAATCCCGAAGGAAAGCATGAGCGCGGAAGTGAGTGAACCCAAACTACCCAACCCTTTTGAGCGCGGCCCTGAAATCACGGAAACCCGCTGACACCGATGAACGCCATCGCTCGGAGTGCGCGACGATTAACGCAAACGCTGACAAAATCACGTAGCTCCCACGAATATTCGGACCTCCAACAACAATTTGGAGATACCGCGGATCCACTCGTTCAAGAGATTCGGTCGTGTACTCCCGGTTCACGTGTGGAAATAATTGGAACCGTGCGCGTCGTTTCAGTTCGCCCCCAAGACCTATCGCCTGCCGTTGAAATTGAATTGACCGATGGTTCCGGTGTGGTGAAAGTTGTATGGCTAGGCAGACGGAAGATTCCTGGAATTGTTGCTGGCCGAACCATGAAGGTGTGCGGACGGTTAACCTGTAACACTGAGCGACCAACAATTTTTAATCCCAAATACGAATTGCGACCACTCAAGAGATGAGAGTCATTAGGTGAGCCAAGAGCAAGAAGAGTCGCCACAAGGAATGCACCTTCCCGAGCACGAAACTATTGCCGATGTAGCCGCCGAACGCCTCATCCTTGATCGAGCAATTGGTGGGTGGCGCGGACTAATTGATAGTGGTGTACCAACTCTTGTGTTTGTTTTTGCATTCTTGGTTTGGCCAGACACCCTTGCCAATGCCGTTTACGCGGCAATTGCGGCTGGCGTTGTAATCCTTGTTGTGCGAGTAATCCGTCGTGATCCGCTGACTCAAATATTCGCGGGATTTGTAGGCCTTGCCATCGCGGCAGGATTCTCTGCTTGGACTGGAAAGGCAGAGAACTTCTTCTTGCCCGGCCTGCTCACCAATTTGGCGTACGGCTCTGCATTCCTCATCTCCATACTGGTTCGTTGGCCGCTACTTGGCGTGGCCTTGGGATATTTCACGGGCACGGGTACGTCCTGGCGAAGTGACGTTTCATTGCGAAGGGCTGCCGCAGCAGCGAGTTGGATATGGGTGGGAATGTTCTTTGGCAGGCTATTGGTGCAGGTGCCTTTCTATTTCAGTGGCTCAGTGGGAACACTGGGCGTGATAAAGGTAGTCATGGGCTGGCCGCTGTTCCTAGCCGCGGCGTATTTCACGTACCGCGTACTTTCGCCGGTTTATGCAGAACTGAATGCCCGAAAAAACCAGAATCCTGAGAACGACGCTTAATGCTGGCGGGCAAAAAGTTGCCGCTTACTCCTTTGTTGGGTGTCCTAGCATGTTTTGTAATGTATTTTCCTGATGTGGAGCGGCAACAAATACAAGTTCATCGCCGACTTCGAGAGGGTCGTCCGCACTCGGAGTGATGACACGCTCTCCTCGCACGATGGCTACCAGCGCTGTATCTTCTGGCCAGTGTTGATCGCCCACGCGTTGGCCCGCAACGGGAGAATCGGAAGCGAGTGTGATTTCAACAAGATCAGCATCGCCTTGCCGGAATGAAAAGAGGCGAACCAAATCTCCCACCGAGACGGCCTCTTCAACGAGAGCTGACATCATGCGAGGGGTTGAGACAGCCACATCGACGCCCCATGATTCATTGAACATCCACTCATTCTTGGGGTGATTTACACGCGCCACTACACGAGGGACACCAAACTCGGTTTTGGCCAAGAGTGCAACAACTAAGTTGACCTTGTCATCGCCCGTCGCGGCCACTACGACGTTGCACTCTGAAAGACGAGCCTCCTCTAGGGCAGACACTTCACAGGCATCGGCCATCAATGTCTCTGCGCCCTGAACGACACCGGGGCGCGCTAATGCAACGTCCCTGTCGATGAGGAGAATCTGATGACCGTTCTGGATCAGTTCCCGTGCGATGGCCCTGCCTACTTTTCCTGCACCAGCGATAGCGACTCTCATTGGGGGCCTCCTGGCAAGTTCAAGCACACTGATTCGATGGCCTCACGTTGCTCGGGATGGAAGAGAAGGTGGACCGCATCACCTTGTTGGAGTACAGAATCAGAATGTGGTAGTTCTGTGCTGCCATACCGGGTTATGAATGCAATCCTTGAATTGGTGTGGGCTTCAAGTTCGGCGGCATTTCGTCCTAACCACGAGTCGTCTAATGGCATTTGAGCCAAGACCATGGTTCCCGATTGGTCGGTGTATTCAACGTTTGCAGAGGTTGGTACGACGGCTTTCATGATTTGACCGGCGGTCCAGGACACGGTCGCGACCGTTGGGATGCCTAATCGTTCATAGACTGCCGCACGTTGTGGGTCATAGATTCGTGCAATAACGTGAGGGACACCGTAGGTTTCCCGGGCTACGCGAGCGGCAAGAATATTGCTGTTGTCTCCGCTACTGACCGCCGCAAATGCATGTGCACGTTCTATGCCGGCGGCTTCAAGGGTCTCACGATCAAATCCGACACCCTTGATCGTTGTACCGGAGAATTCTGGAGCCAATTTGCGAAATGCGGACGCTTCTTGATCCACTATGGCAACAGAATGGCCTTGCTCATCAAGCCAAGTTGCTAGAAGCGAACCAACACGTCCACACCCGAGAATCACAATATGCACGAGGGACACGCTACACCTCTGAGTTGGCTGCGTTCATCTCTATGGCATGGGGGGATAGAGTTCGGAGTCGTGTCCCTGTCTGACGGAGTTAAGCGATTAGTTCTGGGTCGGGCCTTGCGCAGCGATCGACTCGCTGAGACCCTGCTTCCCAAGAGAATCGCCTTGCCGGTATTTGCAAGCGATGCGCTTTCATCCAATGCATATGCGACGCAAGAGATTTTACTCGTCCTGTCCCTCGGTGGCGCTAGCCTCTTTGCTTTTGGGCCATGGATTGCGGCTGCCGTGGTCCTTGTCTATTTCACCGTCATCGCCTCTTACAGACAAAATGTTCGTGCCTATCCCAACGGCGGAGGAGATTACGACGTAGTCTCAGCAAACCTCGGTCCTCGTTGGGGAGTTTTCGTGGCGAGTGCGCTGCTGATTGATTATGTCCTCACGGTTGCCGTTTCCATCTCAGCTGCCGTAGCAAATCTTGGGTCAACGATCCATTTCGTGGAATTACACAATGTGTGGTTTGCGGTGGCCATTACCGTCATAATCATGCTTCTGAACCTCAGAGGGGTAAAAGAGTCGGGTGCTCTGTTCGCGATACCGACTTATATTTTTATTGGAAGCATTTTCATCATGATCGGAACTGCTGTTTTTCGAGGTGTCCGCGGGGACACGATGATGGCAGAGAGCGCGACGTGGGAGGTTGCCCAACAAAATGCAATTACGGGGTTGGCTCTTGTGTTCCTTGTCGCACGATCATTCTCATCGGGAACAACGGCGCTGACGGGGATTGAGGCTGTGGCCAATGGGGTTCCGTCATTCCGTGAGCCTAAGTCGAAGAATGCCGCCACGACTTTACTGTTGCTAGGCGTAATCAGTATGGCCATGTTCAGTGGTATTACTTGGTTAGCGATTAAGACGGGTGTCAAGGTCACTCCGAACGATGCCAACCTTATTGGCCTGCCCGATGGTCAGGCGCAAAAAACAGTCATTGTTCAGGTGGCGGGTGCTGTCTTCGAGAACGCGACTTGGGCTGTATTAGGCATATCTCTGGCAACAGCCTTGATTTTGGCCTTGGCCGCCAACACGGCATTCAACGGCTTTCCCGTTATGGGATCTATATTGGCGCGTGACGGATACCTGCCGCGGCAATTGCACACCAGGGGGGACCGACTTGCTTACAGCAACGGAATTGTAGTTCTCGCTGCCTTGGCCATCATTCTCATCGTATTTTTCCAGGCAGATGTGACGAAGCTTATTCAGCTTTACATCATTGGCGTATTCATCGCGTTCACTCTCAGTCAGTTCGGCATGATTAGACACTGGAGTCGACGACTCAAGTCTGAAACCAATGAACAGGAGAGGGTTCGGTCGATTCGATCGCGCGTGGTGAATACGTTCGGGTTCGGCATGACCGGCACGGTTCTGGTGATCGTCATTCTGACAAAGTTTTCCAATGGAGCATGGATAGTCCTGGTGGCGCTTCCGATCATTTTCTTTGGAATGTTGGGCATTAATCGGCACTACGAAACCGTGCGTCGAGAACTCTCGACACTTGAGACCGATCAGGTGACTCTGCCAGCTCGTGTACACGCGCTCGTCCTAGTTTCCAAGATTCACAAACCCACGCTCCGCGCTATTGCATACGCTCGGGCAAGTCGCCCAAATGTGATTGAAGCGTTGACTGTTAACGTGGACGATGCAGAATCGGCGCTCCTGGAAGAGGAGTGGACGCGCCGAGGAATTCCTGTGACCTTAAAGATCCTTGACTCTCCGTATCGCGAGATAACTCGACCAATAATCCAGTACGTGAAAGAACTTCGATCAGAGTCTCCAAATGATCTCATCGCTGTTTTTATACCGCAATATGTTGTAGGTCATTGGTGGGAGCAAATACTGCATAATCAGTCTGCCCTTCGACTCAAAAGCAGGCTTTTATTTTCAAACTCAGTCATGGTTATCAGCGTTCCGTGGCAGCTGGAATCTAGCGAGAAAAGTTTGGACAATGATTTTGAAAATGAGTCCAGTGGTGAATGATAAGGACACGCGTCCTCCGATTACTCCGCTTGCCATCGATCAAGAAATTGAGGTTGTCATTGGGCCGATTGCTCACGGAGGGCACTTCATTGCTCACGCGTTGGGCAACACCATTTTTGTCCGTGGGGGCATTACGGGTGAACGGGTCATAATTCGCATCAGTGCAAAACGAAAAAGGATCTATAACGCGGTCGTGACAACCGTATTGGATGCCAGTCCTGATCGTGTTTCCCCGATCTGTTCATCCAGCGGAAAGTGCGGTGGATGCGATTTTCAGTACATCGCCCCCGATGTACAGCGGCAACTGAAGTTGCAGGTGCTCCAGGAGTCGTTGGTGCGCTTTTCAGGCCTTGATCAGGAGCAGATACAGGCAATTTTGCCAACTGAAATTGTGCTCCTAGGGGCAAATGCAGGTGAGGCGAGTCGATCTCGAGCCCGATTCATGTGGGATGGGCAGTGGAATATGCGAGGCTATATGAACGCAGAACTAATTCCGACTCCACATTGCACCGTTATCTCTGAGCCAATGCGATCAACAATGGCCGAGGTTGCCAAGGCGTTACCTGTCGTTGAGTCGGGCACGGCAGTCGAATACTCATTTGTTGAAGGTGACAGTGGTGTGAGTGTTGAAGCTATGGGTCGTCCGGTTATGGGACCACCCAAAGTTGTGCATTCATATAACGGCTTTACCTACCGCACACCAGTTTCAAGCTTCTGGCAGTCTAACCCTGAACTCATCGGGTCGGTGATGGGTTTCTTGGATTCACATCTGGCTGTGGAATCTGGCCAGCGGTGGTGGGATCTCTACAGTGGTGCGGGTGTGTTCGCCGGTTATCTATGTCAACGTGTAGGCATTACAGGGAGCGTTTTTTCGGTTGAGGGGGATCGGCAGGGAAGCCAATCGGCTAAGCGCGCATTCCACGACTGTCAAAATATTTCAGTGGTCAATGCCGATGTCCAGGATTTTCTCAATACGATTGAAAACACTCAGTGGATCGATGGTGTGTTGCTTGATCCACCGCGAGTAGGCGCGGGGCAATTGGTGTGCGAACGAATCGTCGAGCTCTCACCAGGACTCATTGCGTATCTTGCCTGCGATCCGGTGGCACTCTCGAGGGACATTGAACTTCTTTCTTCCCACTATCGACTCACAAAATTGGCTGCGTACGATGCGTTTCCCATGACCCATCATTTTGAGACTGTCGCACTCCTCGAACGCAGGAGCAATTTATCTTGACGTCAAGATAAATGTGATATCTTTACGTCACGCGCAATAAGTGCCGCGCTCACACTTGGAGGCATCATGACCAGCCTAGATTCTTTTTCCGCCCGAGAAACTTTGCGTGTGGGCGATGCAGAGTTCGAAATTTTTGCGATTGATGCCGTGCCAGGGGCTGGCAAATTGCCCTTCACCCACAAGATATTGCTCGAAAACCTCCTGAGGAACGAAGACGGTGCGAACGTCACGCGGGAGACGATCAATAGCCTGGGTTCCTGGAACCCCAACGAGGATCCCAAGGATGAAATTCAGTTCACCCCCGCGCGAGTAGTCATGCAGGATTTCACGGGCGTACCTGTCGTGGTAGATCTAGCCACGATGCGTGAAGCCGTCATCGCACTTGGCGGGGATCCATCGAAAATTGAGCCTTTGAATCCATCAGAGTTAGTTATTGACCACTCTGTGATAGCTGATTTTTTTGGACACAAAGATTCGGCCGCTCGAAATGTCGAGCTCGAATATGAACGAAATCGCGAGCGTTATCAATTTTTGCGCTGGGGCCAAGGGGCTTTTGAGGAATTCAAAGTGGTTCCACCCGGTACCGGAATTGTTCACCAGGTAAATATCGAAAACCTTGCTCGGGTGGTCATGGCGCGCGGTGGAGTTGCTTACCCGGACACGGTCGTTGGGACGGATTCACACACCACCATGGTGAATGGCCTAGGCGTCCTTGGTTGGGGTGTAGGCGGAATTGAAGCTGAAGCCGCCATGCTGGGTCAGCCTGTTTCCATGCTAATCCCTCGTGTGGTCGGCTTCAAATTGACAGGGCAATTACCCGCGGGTGCTACTGCAACGGATCTCGTTCTAACGATCACAGAGATGTTGCGTGAACACGGGGTCGTGGGCAAATTCGTTGAATTCTATGGTGAAGGCGTTGGCCAAGTGTCACTCGCCAATCGTGCAACTATTGGCAACATGAGTCCTGAATATGGCAGCACCGTGGCGATATTCCCCATTGATCAGGTAACCCTCGACTACTTGGAACTCACAGGTCGAACCGCCGAAAGTATTGCGCTGGTGAAGGCATATGCACAACGTCAAGGACTGTGGCATGACCACGAAAATGAGCCCACATATTCCGAACTTCTTGAGCTTGACGTGGCCACTGTGGTTCCAAGCATTGCAGGCCCCAAGCGTCCACAGGACCGAATAGCACTCGCTGACGCAAAACCCGCATTTGCTCGATCCCTTATTGACTACACCAATAGTCCCGAGCGCGTCGCGAAATTCGAACTTGGGGGAGAGCCGATCACGATAGGGCATGGTGCGGTAACTGTCGCCGCTATTACCTCATGCACGAATACATCGAATCCGGCCGTCATGATTGGCGCGGGGCTTTTGGCACGCAATGCCGTGAACAAAGGGCTGCAATCCAAGCCGTGGGTGAAAACGACATTGGCTCCTGGGTCAAAAGTTGTTACCGACTACTATGAAAAATCAGGGTTACAGCCGTACTTGGATAAACTCGGTTTCAACACCGTCGGATATGGCTGCACAACATGCATTGGAAACTCAGGTCCATTGATCGCAGAGGTTTCCGCTGCGGTAAACGAGCAGGACTTGGCAGTGACTGCGGTTTTGAGTGGAAACAGAAATTTCGAAGGCCGCATCAACCCTGATATCAAAATGAATTATCTTGCATCCCCGCCGCTAGTGGTCGCATACGCCATTGCGGGCACCATGGATATAGACATTCTGAAGGATCCATTGGGAAATGACCCTGATGGTGCACCGGTATTCCTTGCCGATATCTGGCCAAGTGCTGCTGAAATTGAATCAGTGATATCCCAGTCGATTGATACAGACATGTTTACTCGCAGATACGCGGACGTCTTCGCGGGGGACGTAACCTGGCAAACGCTTCCCACGCCGACAGATGATGTGTTCCAGTGGGATCCCAAGAGCACATATGTGCGAAAGCCCCCATACTTCGATGGCATGAAGGTCAGCCCCGATCCGGTGACCGACATTGTGGGTGCACGTGTTTTGGCCAAGTTGGGCGACTCCGTGACCACCGACCATATATCTCCTGCCGGTTCCATCAAAGCTGATTCCCCTGCTGGCGCATATCTCGCCGATCACGGTGTTGAACGCAAAGACTTCAATTCCTACGGCTCTCGCAGAGGAAACCACGAGGTCATGATTCGTGGCACATTTGCCAATATTCGGCTTAAAAACCTGTTGCTTACTGGTGTTGAGGGTGGGTTCACCATCGATTTCAATGATCCTGACATGCAAGTGACAACGATCTTTGATGCCGCCCAGTCTTATCACTCGTCCGGAACACCCTTGGTTATTTTAGCGGGCAAAGAGTATGGTTCGGGATCCAGTCGTGACTGGGCAGCGAAGGGCACGGCACTTTTAGGCGTTAAAGCCGTTATAGCCGAGTCATATGAAAGAATCCACCGATCCAATTTGATCGGCATGGGAGTGCTGCCACTGCAATATCAGCCCGGGCAAAGTGCATCAAGCCTTGGGCTCGAGGGCGATGAAGTATTCACCATAAAGGGTGTCACTGAACTCAACCAAGGTATAACACCCACTTCGCTCATGGTTGAGGCTGCGCGCTCCGATGGACGAGTGGTCGAATTTTCTGCGGTACTGCGAATTGATACTCCAGGAGAAGCTGATTACTACCGCAACGGTGGAATTTTGCAGTACGTTCTGCGCTCATTGCTGTGATCAGAGGGTAAGAGTCTAGGACATGAAACCGCCCGGCTGGCCAGTTGATTTGGTTGAACCCAATGACCCCGACTTTGATCCGCGTGTTGTGCGCTGGCTCCTTGACCTGCTTCCGGGAGAGATCCGTCAAAGTGCTGTTGCAAAAGACGCCACTGCGCTCGTGTGGTTAGTCGCGGAGCAAACGTCTGCACAGATTGAGCTCTATCGGTCGCTCTACGCACGCGCCCGAGGAGAAGCCGCAACCGAGGCGGTAGACCCGTTGTTAGAGGCAATTAGTGCAGTTGGGGCCAATCTTGTGCGACAGGATCGGGAGATTGCATTGATCGCTCGGGAAATTGGGCGCCAGAGGGCTCTCCACGGGGGCCAAATTCAGCAGATGCACCTAGACTAGAGCGGTGGCAATTCTCCAGACAATCAAAGATCCGCGGGATCTACGAGCGCTAGATCAAGAACGGTTGCCGGAACTCGCTGCAGAGATTCGTTCGTTTTTGGTTGAAAAGGTGTCGGCCACTGGTGGACATTTGGGCCCAAACCTAGGTGTGGTGGAACTTTCCATCGCTTTGCATCGAGTTTTTCGATCCCCAGCTGACATGATTATCTGGGACACAGGGCATCAGTCATACGTCCACAAAATTTTGACGGGTCGCGCAGCAGATTTCGACTCCCTGCGGCAAGAAAATGGATTAAGTGGTTATCCCAGCCGCTCTGAAAGTGACCACGACCTGGTTGAGAATTCCCATGCTTCGACAGCTTTGTCCTATGCCGATGGACTTGCCAAGGCTTGGCAGCAGCGTCGCATTTTGGGCGAACAGCACGTTGTGGCAGTCATCGGTGACGGGGCTCTAACAGGCGGTATGGCATGGGAAGCCTTGAACAATATAGCCGCGGCAGATAGACCCTTGGTAATCGTCGTGAACGACAATGCACGTTCATACTCCCCAACAATTGGAGGGCTTGCGCACCATCTGTCAACCCTGAGAACGGCTCCGAGCTATGAAAAAGTTATGGGTTGGGGTAAGCGTGTATTGCACAAGACTCCGCTGGTGGGTGAGCCAATCTATGACGCTTTACATGGCATGAAAAAGGGTGTGAAAGATGTTGTTGCGCCGCAGGGCATGTTTGAGGACTTAGGCCTGAAATACATAGGTCCTATCGATGGACACAACGAAGCTGAGCTTGAATTCGCACTCACGCGGGCGAGAGATTTCGCGGGGCCCGTCATCGTTCATGCCATTACACATAAGGGTCATGGTTACGCCCCCGCTGAAAATGACGAGGCCGATCGATTCCACGGTGTTGGGGTAATTGATCCCGACACGGGCAAACCGTTGACCTCGGCAGGTCCAACGTGGACCCAAGCGTTTGCCAATGAAATGGTTGCGATCGGTGGCGATCGTAAAGACGTTGTTGCCATTACCGCTGCAATGCTCGGTCCCACGGGTCTGGACCTCTTCGCTCAGACCTACCCTGACAGGATTTTTGACGTGGGAATAGCCGAACAGCATGCGGCAACCAGTGCCGCGGGGATGGCCTATGGCGGATTGCACCCGGTCGTCGCGCTCTATGCAACCTTCCTGAATCGAGCATTTGACCAGGTGCTGCTGGACTGTGCACTGCATAAAGCTGGTGTCACATTTGTGTTGGACAGAGCAGGCGTTACAGGGGATGACGGTGCGAGCCACAACGGAGTCTGGGATATGTCCATGCTGCAGGTGGTGCCTGGTTTGCAGATCGCGGCACCAAGGGATGAATTCACCCTCAAACGAGCTCTACGCGAGGCAATTCAGGTCGATGACGCCCCCACAGTTGTCCGCTTCTCAAAGGGAGCGTTGCCTGCCCCGATTCCTGCCCTCTCTCATGGTGAGGACATTGACGTGCTCGCGGTTCATGGTGCTGGAGAAGTACTCATTGTCGCGGTCGGTGCCTTCGCACAATTGGGACTAGATGTTGCAGAGGGGTTACAGGCCCAAGGAATTGGCTCTCAGGTGATCGATCCTCGTTGGGTTAAGCCAATTTCCCAGGAAGTGATTGAACAAGCAGCTCGTTCGTCACTCGTGATTGTTCTGGAGGATGGAATTCGCGTCGGTGGCGTGGGGGCGGCAATCGGTCAGGAACTCCGGGACGCTGACTGTGACGTACCGCTGCGTAACTTTGGAACCCCACTTGAATTCCTGAATCACGCAAAGCGTGCATCAATCTTGGTCGAGACTGGATTGACGTCCCAGGCGATTACGCGTGAAATCACCGAGTTGATGGCGCAAAAGGCTGGCGCCGAATCCGAAGAATCCGAATCCGGCGCCATAGTCGATTAATCTTTAGTTTGCTCCTTATGCGGGGACACTTGCAATCCCGCGCGCCAAAAATGGAGTTTTTGAGATTCCGCTACGATCGAGGTAGGGCGTGATCCCGCCCAACCAGAATGGCCAACCTGCGCCAAGAATCATGCATAGGTCAATATCCTGTGGCTCGGACACTACGCCTTCATCGAGCATGATTCGTGCTTCTTCTTCCACAGCGATGAGTGCGCGGTTGAGAATTTGATCGGGTGTCATCGTGCTCGGGGAATCTCCAAAGATCGTTGCAACCCGGGGATCGAGAGTCTTGTTTCCCTTGTCATCCCATTGCCATACACCAGGAATTCCTTGGGAAACGAGTTCACCCATTTTTTCGGAGACGTGGAAGCGCTCCGGATAATGACCATTGAGGGTTTGTGCAACATGCTGTGCGACCGCGGGTCCAACCATTTGCACAAGTACGAATGGTTCCATGGGTAGGCCGAGAGCATGGACGGCTGCATCTGCGTCAGCAAAACTCGCTCCCTCGTCAACGCAATGAATAATTTCACCCAAGAACCTATTCAGGAGCCGGTTGACCACAAATGCGGGCGCGTCTGCTACGAGGACGCAGGACTTCTTGAGACCTTTACCGACCGCGAAAGCAGTTGCTAATGACGCATCATCCGTTTGCTGTGCCCGTGCGATCTCGAGGAGAGGCATGAGTGCAACGGGGTTAAAGAAGTGGAAGCCAACTACGCGCTCTGGGTATTTCAGGTCCTTGGCCATTTCCGATACGGACAACGAGGATGTATTGGTGGCGAGGATGCATTCAGGTGTGACAACCTCTTCGACCTGGGCAAAAACAGTCTTTTTGACATCCATCTGCTCAAAAACAGCTTCTATGACGAAGTCGGCATCAGCGAATCCATCCTTTGATGTCGAGCCCGTGATTAATGCTTTGAGTCTATTTGCCTTGTCTGGAGAGAGGCGTCCTTTGCCCAGGAGTTTGTCTATTTCCCCGTGCGCATAAGCGACACCTTTTTCAACACGCACTTGATCGAGGTCGGTCATGATTACCGGAACCTTGAGTTGACGGGCAAAAAGAAGCGCTAACTGGCTAGCCATCAGGCCAGCCCCAACGATCCCGACCTTCTTGACCGGGCGGGCTAGTGATTTGTCCGGAACTCCAACCGGTTTTTTGGCGCGGCGTTGTACTAAATCAAATGAATAGAGCGAGGCGCGCACCGCGTCAGTCATCACGAGATCGGTAAGTGCTTCATCCTCGGCATCGAATCCTTGGCTTCGGGTGTTTGTCTTAGCGGCAGCCACTAGATCCAATGCGATGTAGGGAGCTCGGGTTGCCCCATGAATGCGTGCATCCACCTGCGAGCGATAACCCTCGACAACGGCATCCCACGTTGAACGATCTATTTCCGCGCGGGGTACGTCAATGTCACCTTTGACAACCTTTGCCGCCCAAAGTATGGATTGCTCCAGGAAATCAGCTGGTTCCAGAACAATGTCCATCACCCCGAGCCGAAGTGCATCTTTGGGTTTCATCTGCTTGTTCTGACTCATCGAGTTAGAAATAATTACCTCGAGCGCATTAGCCGGGCCAACGAGATTGGGAAGCAGCCAAGCGCCACCCCAGCCGGGGATAATCCCCAGGAATACCTCTGGCAGTGACAGTGCAGCAGCGTCCGCTGAGACGGACCTGTAATTGCAATGGAGAGCAAGCTCGAGCCCACCACCCATTGCGGCCCCGTTCACAAATGCGAATGTGGGAACTTTCTGCTCACCAAATCGACGCATGACATCGTGACCAAGTTTGCCGAAGGAGGCGATGATGCTTGGATCGTTTACAAGGCTCATTGCAGATAAATCCGCGCCGACCGCAAAAATGAATGGTTTGCCTGTCACGGCAATGGCGGCAATATCTGGCTGAGCGTTAATTTCATCGAGAGCTGTGTTGATTGACGCAAGGCCGCCAGGTCCAAAGGTTGATGGACGGGTGTGATCCTTGCCGTTGTCCAACGTGATGAGTGCCATTGTTCCGGCACCCAAGGGCATTTCTATATAACGCACACGTGCGTGGGTCACTACCTCATTGGGATTGTCGGGTGTACTCATGATTAGTTACTTCCTGTCAGATTTTCCCAGATGACGGTGCCACCCATGCCCAAACCAATACACATTGTTGTTATTCCATATTTTGCTTGCGGATTCATTTCAAAGTCCTTTGCAAGATTGGACATCAATCGGATGCCACTTGACGCCAAAGGATGGCCGACTGCAATCGCACCGCCCATGGGGTTAACCCGGGGATCGTCATCGGCAATGCCGAAGTGGTCAAGGAATGCGAGAACCTGAACCGCGAATGCCTCGTTCACCTCAAAAAGATCGATGTCTTGTATTGACAGTCCTGCTTTTAATAGAGCCTTCTCTGTACTGGGAACTGGGCCCACTCCCATTACTTCGGGTTCGACACCTGCAAATGCAAACCCGACCATACGCATCTTCTTGCTCAGTCCGTGGTCATCGGCGAAACTCTCACTGGACAATATGGCCGCCGTGGCGCCGTCAGAGAGGCCTGACGCGTTACCCGCTGTGACCCGACCGTGTGGCCTGAAGGGAGTCTTGAGAGTTGCCAATCCTTCAAGGGAAGTTCCCGGCCGTGGGGATTCGTCCTCGGTAACAAGTGTGACCCCAAGTTCGGCAGACCGGGCTGCGACCGGAACCAGATCAGGCTGGATAAGTCCGTTTGCGTAGGCCTTTGCGGTCTTCTCTTGTGACGCCAGAGCGAAAAGGTCCGCGCGCTCCTTGGTTAGGTGAGGGAACCTGTCGTGGAGGTTCTCAGCTGTCGCCCCCATCTGCATTGCATCAGGGTCAACCAATCGTTCGGAGAGATATCGGGGATTGGGATCAACGCCCTCACCCATGGGGTGATGAGTCATGTGTTCCACGCCGCCAGCAATGGCGAGGTCATACGCACCCGCCATGATCGCTCCTGAAAGAGTGGTCACGGCCGTCATGGCTCCTGCGCACCATCGATCAATGGAGTAGCCGGGTACCGAAGAAGGTAGGCCGGCCAGAAGTGAAACTGAGCGACCAATATTCATGCCTTGGTCTCCGCTTTGCGTTGCAGCGGCTATTGCGACATCGTCGATCTTGTCAGCAGGGACGTTGGGATTGCGCCTTAATAGCTCTCGAATCACTTTGACCATCAGGTCATCGGCGCGCGTTTCGGCATACAGGCTTTTGGCGCGAGCAAATGGGGTGCGGGCACCGTCAACAAAGACAACATTTTCACGTTGGGTCATGGGATCCTCCTCAGGAAAAGCCTATGTTACTGGCTAGTAACTTATCTCGCCATGGTTCCTGGAAATTGAAGGTTTGTGTCGCAACCCGGTCAACTGGGTTCTGGTGTGCCTTCGGTTGAAAGCTCGGGCTCAAAACGCTGGTCAAAGGCCGTGGTGAGTATCGGGCTGGTCAGCTCGATCTGCCAATCACGGGCACCGCCCTGTCTCATTTGGTGCGCAAGGCCTTCTAAGGAGTCGATTGGCTCATTCCAGCATAGGCGACGCAGAAGGTCTGGCTGAAGGATATTTTCCATCGGAATCTGGATGCGTTCGGAGAGTTCTGAGATGGCAGCTCGCGCGTACTCGAGTCGGGCAAATGCGTCGGGGTTCTTATCAGCCCAGGCCCGAGGCGGGGGTGGACCCTCACCACGGGGAGGCTTACCCGGTAACTCAGATTCACCAAGGCTTCTAGCCCGTTCGATCGCAGAAAACCACTGATGTTCATATCTCTTGGCACCCCGCCCATTGAACTCTTTGATGGATATCAGATCTTTAACTGACGAGGGGTTACTAGCAGCAGCCGCAACAATTGCCCTGTCAGGCAGGATGCGGCCCGGCGCTATGTCGCGACGGCGAGCAATGTCATCGCGGGTTATCCAAAGTTCGCGAGCGATGCCTCTGCCCAGTGGAGTTTTTAGTGCGTGTACCCCAGATGTGCGGCGCCATCCTTCTCCAGTTTGCGCCCGAGGTTCCCAACTCAGCAGGGCGGTAAATTCTTGCTGAGCATATTCCCACTTGCCCGTGGAATGAAGGTCCGCTGCCAAAGAATCTCGCAATTCGACGAGTAGCTCAACATCTAATGCGGCATACCTGAGCATTTCATTCGTGAGTGGGCGCATTGACCAATTGGCGGCGCCATGCCCTTTTTCTAGGTGGGCTCCCAATTCGGCATCGATCAATGCGGCCAAACCAACTCGCTCGCGCCCCAGCAGGCGCCCCGCGAGTTCTGTGTCAAAAAGAGCGCTTGGATGCATTCCCACTTCGCGTAAACAGTCAAGATCCTGCGTGGCTGCATGCAAAATCCATTCGATGCCAGCGGTGGCCTCCTGCACCACGGAAAGGTCCTTGAATGATGTGGGGTCAATGAGTGCTGTTCCCGCACCCTCACGGCGCAACTGAATGAGGTAAGCACGCTGTGAATAGGTAAATCCTGACGCCCGCTCTGCATCTAGGGCCAGAGGTCCGTGGCCGTCAGCGAGTTTGTGGGTGTAGTCGCGCAAACGAAGTTCTGTTGTTATGACCTCGGGCAGTGGCTCGCGAAGGGCGAAGGGTTCTCTTGCTACGTCCTCGAGTTCTTCATCCACGACGGCGAGCCGCATTAACGTGTACTACCCCAGCAGGAATGGGCGTTAACCCTCCAGCGAACTCCATGCAGGATACCCACGCATTGAGATGCATTGCCAGATCGTCCAGCGGCTGGCCAGTGGCAGATTCTTCTGGGGTCCAGGAACTGCGAACTTCAACGAATCCATCCGACGGTCGGTCAGAAAGTGAGCCGAATGACTCCCCGAAATTTGTGGTGACGGTTCCGCCAAGTTCCGTAATACGTAGGTTCGTCGTGGACTCGGTAACCCAACTCCAAGCGACAGGGCGTACTAATTCGTCATTGAGCACATCAGGCTCGAGTGCCGCTCGAAAAAACACGACGACTCTAAATGTACCCGCCCATTCGTCGACGCCATCAGGATCATGGAGCAGCACGAATCTGCCAGAAAAGGAGTCGTCGTCTAAGTCAGTTGGTTCAGCCGTCATTGCGAGCGCAAAGGGTGCCAGGCGCGATGGCGCAGGTACCTCAGTAACGCTGATATCAGCACGCAGGGCAACCGCTCGAATTTTCTCCACAGCCGAGGTAAACGTTTCAGCTTGAGAAGTTACGGTACGCACCGCTTTAGGTTAATCAAGTTGCATGATCAGATGCAGCTGCCGCGCCGAAACCCAGATATACTTCTAATGAATTCTAATTTGTCTCTGCAAAATTGACGCTGATTGAATTTATGCAAAAGCGCAAATCGGTGGGTGTATCGAATCCTTCGCCCTCAAAAACATGTCCAAGGTGGCCGCCGCAGTTGGCACACCGAACCTCAGTTCGAATCCGACCCCCGGATCGATCCTCCAAGTACAAAACACGATCCTGTGCGAGGGGTGTGTAGAAGCTCGGCCACCCGCATTGCGAATCGAATTTTGTGTCGCTGGTGAACAGTTCGCTTCCACATGCGCGGCACGAATACGTGCCCTTGGCCTTGTTGTCGGTAAATTCCCCCTGAAAGGCTGGTTCCGTGCCAGATTTACGTAGAACCTGGTACTCGGCGGGACTGAGCCGTTCATTCCATTCGGCTTCGCTCAAGACAACGGGAAATGGTGTTCCATCTGGGCGCAATGGGCCATCGTTGGCGGGGTCTGAATGTGACATGCGCACAGCCTATGTCGCATTTATCGGTGTCGCATCATTAATCGTGCGAAGATGGGCTCGTGCTATTCGACCTCTTGGAAAATTCTGGTGCCTGGCTCTCTGATCAAGACTTGGATCAGGCCCGGGCAAATCTCCCAATCGTTTACGTTGATGCAATTCCGGTTCGAGTCGATTCATCGGGAACTGTCACTGAAGTCGGGTTGCTTCTTCGGGCATTGCCAGATGGCACGATCAGTCGGGCGATAGTCTCCGGTCGAGTTCTGTATCGGGAACGAATCCGTGACGCCATCATGAGGCATATTGAGAAGGATCTTGGCCCGTTGGCCTTTCCCAAATTGCCTGCGTCACCACAACCGTTCACCGTAGTTGAGTACTTCCCCGATCCCACCGTGACGGGGTTCCACGACCCGCGCCAACATGCCATCTCACTGGCATATGTCGTGCCCGTGGAAGGCGAATGCGTCCCCTCCCAGGATTCACTGGACCTCATGTGGGTAAGTCCTGCGGATGCAACAAGCCCAGAATTTGAGGCAGAAATAGTTGGGGGACAGGGACGATTGGTGCGCATGGCGCTCGCGCATTGTGGTTTGTTGTTGTGAATTAACTCGGATAACCCGCAAAATTCGGTGGCTGTTTATTGGCTTTCCCGATCAAAGCTTGCTGTAAGTCTTCCCTTTTGAACGCGTGAGCCATCTCCGTGAAAGCATCGTCAGCAGCAGGATTGAACTCGGCCAACTGACCTCGCATGATTTGGGCTTTTATCACCGCAACCGAAGCGGGTGAGCAGTTAGTCACGAGGTCGCGCGCATACGCGTAGGCATCTGCAAGTGGATCGTTAGATGCGCAATGAACCAGTTTCATATCCGCGGCCTCGGCCCCTGAAATCGTTCGACCGCTAATGAGCAAATCAGTTGCTTGCCCTAGACCGATCAGGCGGGGTAATAGCCAGGCAACGCCGTACTCTGCAATGAGTCCCAGCCGAACAAATGTCGTGCTCAATTTTGCATCGACGTGGGCAAATCTAACGTCAGCGCTAATTGCGATGACAAATCCAAGTCCGGCCGCGGGACCGTTGATTGCAGTGATTACGGGTGTTCCAAGGTGGATGATTTTCCCAGGCACCGTTCGGTGGCTTTGCCCATCAAGAAACCCCTGAACGACTTCAGGGTCCGTGCCCAAGACGCTCAAGTCCGCGCCGGAGCAGAAGCCTCTGCCAGAGCCTGTAACCACGATTGCACGGACCTGTGGGTCCGCATCCGCGCGGTCGAGCAAGTCTGAATATGCATGAATCATCTCGGGTCTCAGAGCATTGAGTTTCTCTGGACGATTGAAAGTAATGGTGGCAATGTGGTCCTGGACGCTGTATAGGACGAAATCATTCCTGGCGGATTCGGTCATGGCTTATTCATACCAGCAAATGATCGGGTGAATGTCGTAGACTCCAATTGCAGGTTGAACGAGGTCTGTTGTAGTGAGCGATTCTTAGGGGAGTGCACCAATGTCACAGAATTTTGCAAAATCGGGAGCGAAAAAGAAGGGCATGACAATCACCTGGCGGGGGATAGTCCTCATCGTCATAGTTGTGATCTTGATCGTGTTCGGCGTTCAGAATCTCAACTCAGCAACCATTAGTTTCCTTGGTTTTGATGTCAGTGTTCCCGTCTGGCTGCTTGTGCCAGGGACGTTCATTCTTGGAATGGTCTTTGGGGGCGTTGTCAAAGGCACGGCTCGAAAACTGCGCAAACCGCACCCTGAGGTGAAGGGCTAGTCCTGATAAGGGTCAATTCCGAGCGCCGTTTTGTCTTCATCGGTCAATGGTCCAACAGGCTCATCAAATTGGTCAAAGTTTGGATCTGCACGTTGTTCGTTGGTCTCATCATCGAGATACTCATCTGATTCAACAATATGCATGGCGGCGCTTTCGGCCGGAATGTACGGCGAGGGGTTCAAGCCACCCGCGTGCATTGGGTCATCACTTGAGTCTTCAGCATCCTCCATGGCCAAGGTTTCTTCCGTATCCTCCAACGGATACGACAACCCATCAAGTGATCCCTCACCGCCATACTCCCCGGATGTTCCTCGAATGGCGTTCCGGGCAGCTTCTGCCTCCATGATCATGGTAAGTCGATCCGCTTGATCTGCGGAGTCACCGCTCGGATCGGTCATATCAACAGTTGATTGGGCGATTTGCGCAGGATCAATTTCCTCATGGCTCATGACAAGAATCTACTCTGCATTTGCCTGTCATGTGACCTGGGAAAATATTCCATGCCAGACTAGTCACATGACCGCTTTTGCTGAGGATCTTGCAACACTCGACCTGCTCACCCAACTGGAACCCGTGGTTGAACAAGAACTCAATCGACACATCACACAAGCGAAAGAATGGTTTCCCCACGATTACGTTCCATGGGACGAGGCAACAAACTTCGCTCACCTCGGTGGTGAAGACTGGACTCCGGAACAACGCCGCTTTAGTGAGGCTGCTCGGACGAGTCTCATAATTAATCTGCTGACCGAGGACAACCTTCCCAGTTACCACCATGAGATCGCCACCATATTTGGGCGCGATGGCGCATGGGGTGAATGGGTTGGGCGTTGGACCGCTGAAGAAGGACGGCATGGCACCGCCATCAGGGACTACTTAGTCGTCACACGCGCTGTCGACCCTGTTGCATTGGAGCGCGCTCGCATGGTGCATATGCAGGAAGGGTTCCAGGCA
The DNA here is from genome assembly GCA_017857175.1 of Candidatus Nanopelagicales bacterium. GTDB lineage: Bacteria > Actinomycetota > Actinomycetes > S36-B12 > S36-B12 > UBA4592. Next base: position 56,868 of record JAFMDS010000006.1, read on the forward strand.
ATACACCCGGGGATTTTGGCAGGCTTGTCCTACGTCTCATTCCAAGAATTAGCCACTCGCGTCTCGCATCGCAACACGGGCGTGGCAACAGGAGACCCCATCGCTGAAGCATTGCTTCAGCGCATTGCTCTAGATGAGAATTTGCACATGATTTTCTATCGAAACCTCCTGGCTGCGGCATTGGAGATTGCTCCGGACCCAACGATGGTTGCGATCTTGAAGAGTGTTCGAGATTTCGCCATGCCTGGTCACGGGATCGACGGATTCCAGCGCAAGGCAGTCGAGATCGCAGTTGCTGGAATCTATGACCTAAAACAGCACCGTGACGAGGTCCTCATGCCCGTGTTGCGCAAGTGGAAGATCTTCGACCGTAATGATTTCGGTGCAGAGGGAAATGCGGCCAGAGAAGAACTGGCGGAAATTCTCGCTGATATGGATGTCAACGTGAATCGGTTCGAAGAGCGACGCGAGGCCTTGAAAGCACGACTGAGTTCCAGAGACTGACGTTTTCCGTTTTCACGAGATGATAAGAGCCCGAATGCGGTGATTTACCGTGTTTACACGGTACTGAAACCGCCGCAGAGTAATTCACGTTTTCAGGCAATGCCCTGCGACGCCCGGGTGAGTCAATGCCTAAGAGCACACTCGAACCTGGCTGCAGAGGAAGATTTTTCAACGGGAAGATGATGAAGCACAAGTGCAATGTTTGTGTCCGAGGGGGGACTTGAACCCCCATGCCCTTTTGGGGCACTAGCACCTCAAGCTAGCGCGTCTGCCTATTCCGCCACCCGGACTGGGTTACCGCTTGCGCGGCGAAGCGCAACTATACCCGCGGTCGTAATCGCTCCTTCACCCCCTCAGAATTGTGGGTCTGGATGTCCTGTTTGTGATCAGAGACCCAATTCGCGTTGCTCAAGATGGCATGATCAGTACATGAGCCCTGATCCACATGCGTATTCGTTGAGTTCATCGCAGCGACAAGCGCTGGAATCAGATGTCATCTCTCTGACCCAAGAGCTGATTCGCATTGACACGAGCAATTGGGGTGATTCGCCTGAAACTGTCGGTGAGGCAGAGGCCGCTGAATACTGCGCTGCTCGCCTTGCCGAAGTTGGTTGGCACCCTGAGGTGATCACGACTTCTTCGGACACTCGTCGGGGCTTGGTCTGTCGAATTCCGGGCACGGACCCGAATGCGAATGCCATCGTTGTTCACGGACATCTGGATGTGGTGCCGGCCATGGCACATGAATGGACCCATCCACCATTTGCTGCCGAGATCGCCGATGGCTTCATCTGGGGTCGCGGTGCGGTGGATATGAAAAATATGGATGCCATGATCTTGGCCATCGCGCGTCATTGGGGCAGGGAAGGCATTCGACCACGTCGGGACACCATCATTGTCTTTTTCCCAGACGAAGAAGCGGGTATGCAGCATGGTTCCCAGTGGTTTGTGCGCAATCGGCCCGATATTTTTGAAGGGGCAACTGAGGCAATCGGCGAGGTTGGCGGTTTTTCGATCTCCGTTCGCGATGATCTACGGCTGTACCCGATCCAGACGGCAGAGAAGGGAATTCGCTGGCTTCGATTGCGCGCAGCCGCCCGAGCCGGGCACGGATCGATGATTCATACTGACAATGCGGTAACTGAGTTAGCTCGTGCCGTGACAAGGGTCGGCGAACACAAGTGGCCGATTCGAAGGACGAAAACTGTAGATCAGTTCCTTGCTTCTTTGAGTGATGCCTATGGAGTAGAAATTGACCCGGCTGACAGCGAGGGACTCGTTTCAAAACTTGGAACTCTTGGGCTCCTAGTTGGCGCCACCATGCAGAACACTGCCAACCCTTCCATGTTGCAGGCTGGCTACAAGGTGAACGTAATTCCAAGCGAAGCTGTTGCCTACGTCGATGGGCGTGTATTGCCAGGATATGAACATGAATTCGATGCGACCATTCGCGAGTTGGTTGGTCAGTCCATTGAGATGGAGTACATGAGTCATGACATTGCAATCGAGGCTCCGTTTGACACATTAACGGTGGATCTCATGGCGAGTGTTCTTCGGGCTGAAGACCCACAAGCGCTAACGGTTCCCTACATGATTTCTGGCGGTACTGACGCGAAAGCTTTGTCGAGCCTAGAAATTGACTGCTACGGATTTTCTCCACTTCAGATGCCAGCGGACCTAGATTATTGGCGCCTGTTCCATGGCGTGGACGAGCGAGTACCCGTGGATGGCCTGAAATTTGGTGTTCGGACTCTTGATCGATTCATGCAGTCCGTATAGGACGCATGACCTTTCTTTTGAGTCTTATCTTTTTGCGCCCATCCCTGAAGATTCGAGTCTGATCCAATTCCCAGCGTCCACGTTCAGCTTTAAAAGTGAGAAGTTCTCGTGTCTCTTCACGCCCTGTTTCCCGAGAGAATGAAATCTCTCGAAATTCCCAGACTGTTTCCCGACTCGAACCCATGCTGCTAGCGCCTCTGCGCCCATCCCGCTTCTGGGTAGCCCATCGCGGGCTCTGAAATATCGTCGAGTGCCGCATGGATTTCTGAGGGCAGTTGCAGTTCTAAACTTCCCAAGGCCAAAACCAACTGTGCAGCAGTTCTGGCACCGAGTATTGGTGCCACAACCCCGGGCCGATCACGCAACCAGGCGAGTGCGACCTCCGCCGGACTGGCACCGAGGCCTTCCGCAGCCGTCGCGACTGCATCGACAATCCTTCTTGCCCGCTCATCGTTGTAGGCGTTCACAAATGAACTGGTGTCCGGATTGGCACCCCTCGAGTCAATTGGTATTGAGTGCCGATATTTACCGGTCAAGACACCTCGACCCAATGGGGACCAGGGAAGGATACCTATGCCTAGGGCTTCAGCTGATGGAATGATCTCCCGTTCAATCCCGCGCTCTAACAGGGAGTACTCCATTTGTGTTGTCACAATTGGAGCCAGTGGCCCCTTAACCTGTTGCAGCGTGCAAGCACGCGTTGTTTGCCAACCCGAGTAGTTGGAAATTCCGACATAACGAACTTTGCCACTCGATACTGCTTGATCGATGGCACTTAGGGTTTCATCGATTGGGGTGTTCGGATCCCAGGCGTGCATTTGCCATAGATCTATGGTTTCAACGTCCAGGCGTTTGAGGCTTCTTTCCAGCGCCGCCAGTAGATGTTTGCGACTTGCATCAAACCTGCGCTCAGTATTGGGAAGCGAGACCGCTTTGGTCGCTAGCACGATTTGATCACGACATTCAAATTCCTGAATCAAAGTGCCAAGCAACTCTTCGCTGACACCATCGACGTAGACATCGGCCGTATCAATCAAGTTTCCACCAGCGTCAAGAAATGCAGCCAGTTGATCCCGAGCGTCATATTCATCCGTAGTGCGACCCCACGTCATGGTCCCAAGAGCTAACGCGCCGACCCGAATACCTGAGTTTCCCAGTGGTCTCATTTGCATGGCTCAACCGTATCCCGCATGGGCCTCGCATATGCGGATACGACGCCGTAGGCTGCTCCCATGAAACTAGCCGTGAATTTGGGTTACTGGGGTGCGGGTAACGATGCTGATAATTTGGAAGTTGCCCGGGAGGCCGACCGTTTGGGTTATTCCTGCGTATGGGCTGCAGAGGCGTATGGTTCTGATGCAGCCACGGTGCTTACGTGGATAGCCGCGCAGACCGATCAGATAGATGTTGGCAGCGCGATTTTCCAAATCCCTGGTCGCACACCTGCGAACACGGCGATGACTTCTGCCACCCTCGACACACTCTCTGGTGGACGATTCCGGTTGGGCTTGGGGGTCTCGGGTCCGCAGGTCTCTGAAGGTTGGCATGGCGTGAAGTTCACCAAACCACTTCAGCGGACTAGGGAATATGTAGACATTGTCCGTTTGGCACTGTCTCGGCAGAGGGTCAGCTATGACGGAGAGTTTTTCACCTTGCCGTTGCCTGATGGCCCGGGCAAAGCCCTAACGCTCACGGTCCACCCTGTTCGGGAAACCATTCCAATTTATTTGGCGTCCATTGGTCCCAAAAATCTTGAACTGACTGGCGAGATCGCGGATGGGTGGCTGGCTATCTTCTTTTCACCGGAAAATGCTCCCGAACTCATGAAGCCGCTCATTGCGGGACGTGAGAAAGCTGGCAAAACCATGGTGGGTTTTGATGTGGTTCCAACCGTTCCGGTTGTCCCTGGAGCAAGCGTGGAGGAATGCGCAAACTACGTGCGCCCTTACACAGCGCTCTATGTCGGTGGAATGGGATCACGAGACAAAAACTTTTACAACCAGTTGGCCGTGCGCATGGGCTATGAAGAAGCAGCCATTGAAATCCAAGAGAAGTACATGGCGAAGGACTACGCGGGAGCCGCAGCCGCCGTGCCACTTGAATTTATCGATGCCACCTCACTCCTCGGCCCACCGGCGCGCATTGCAAAGCGCTTACCTGCCTATGCTGAAGCAGGGGTCACAACCCTGAGCGTTGCTTCTTTCGCCGGCACCCTTGAAGAGCGTGTTGGAACCCTTCACATTATGAAGAAGGCACTCGCTGACTCTGGGGTGGGCGACTAGTACGTGTCATGGTTTGAGGCAATTTTTCTTGGTGTTGTTCAAGGATTAACCGAATTCCTGCCCATCTCATCCTCGGCACATCTGTTTATTACTAGTCAAATCTTTGGTTGGTCTGATCCAGGTGCTGCATTTACAGCGGTAACACAGATCGGAACCGAGACTGCGGTAATTTTGTTTTTTTGGCGGGATATCGTCCGCATCATTGGAACATGGGCTCGCTCGCTTGTCACTCCGGCGTTGCGCAGCAATCTCGATGCGCGCATGGGTTGGTACGTGATCATTGGAACGATTCCCATCGGCATTCTCGGTTTTGCATTTGCCGAACAAATAGAAACTACGGCGAGGAATTTATGGTTGGTCGCATCCACCCTCATCATCTTTGGCTTGATACTTGGCGCTGCAGACAAATATGGACGCAAGAACCGCACAATTGAATCTCTTAACCTTAAAGATGGCCTCCTATTTGGACTGGGGCAAGCCTTAGCTCTAATTCCTGGTGTGTCACGCTCAGGTGCCACCATCAGTGCGGGTCTGACAATGGGATACGACCGCGTTGCGGCTACCCGCTATGCCTTTTTGCTTGCGATACCAGCGGTCATGGGCTCCGGGCTCTATGAAGCAACCAAGATTGGTGATGAACCTAACGTTCAATGGGGTCAAACAATTTTGGCTACGGTAATCGCTTTCGCGGTTGGGTTAGCAGTCATCGCATGGTTGCTACGATGGCTCGCCACTCGCACGTACACGCCATTTGTTATTTACCGAGTTGCACTCGGAATCCTCGTACTGGTGCTTCTGGCAACGGGAACAATCAGTAGCTAAAGCCAACCACTCTTTTTGAAAGCTCGATAAAGAACGCCACAGACAACAAGCATTCCGCCTAGGGCGAGCGGGTATGCATACTCATATCGCAACTCGGGCATATTCTCGAAGTTCATACCGAAAATGCTGGCCGCCAAGGTTGGAACTGCTGCGATAGCGACCCATGCTGAGATCTTTCGCACATCTGAGTTCTGCTTTAAATCTTGTAATGCTGTTGACGCCATCAGCATGGTGAGTAATGAATTGTCTATTGCGTCGACGGTCTCATGTACCCGCAAGATGTGCTCTCCAATGTCCTCGAAGAATGGCTTGAGAACTTCTGGAATTGATTCATCCGTGTTACCAATGAACCGCTGGGCTGCCATCGTGAGGGGGGATACTGCCCTGCGAACGGAAATATTCTCGCGTTTGAGTTGGTAAATCAATTTAGTCGTCTGAGCCGTTGGATCCATCGAGAAGACTTCTTGCTCGATCTCTCTCATGTCGTCGTGGACTTCTTCGGCCACTGCAAGATAGCCATCAACGGTAATGTCCATGACCGCATACAGCACTGCGAGTGGACCGTGGGTACGCAAACGCTCACTTGCTGAAATCCGCTGACGAACAGTAGTGAGATCGCCTGCGGTCCCGTGTCGAACCGTGATTGCGAACCAAGGACCGATGAAAACGGAAGTCTGACCAATCGTAATCTCCTGTGAATCAATCTTGTAGCTCAAAGTCTTGAGAAGAGCAAAGGCACCATCAGCGCGGATCTCAAATTTGGGGCGTTGTTTAGTGTTGGATGCGTCCTCAACTTCCAGAGGCTCCAGATCGAAGAGTTCCGCCACGAGTGCGAGTTCAGGTCGTGTTGGGTCAACCAAGCCGACCCAAGCGAATGAACCTGGGACCTCGTGAACCTCGCTGATGAGTTGAACTAGCGATTCTCTGGCGTGCGCCCCCGTAAAGTCGTTGTCATGAGGGACATGCATGGTTTCAACGCTCATGCGATCAAATTCACCGTCCGGTGAATAGGTCCCCATCCGCCTGATCATGTGCCCATTGTCCTCCGATTCTGCCACCTGCGAACAGCAGGGGAATGGAGTGAGCGTCAGAGGATCTTGGGGCTAGCGTTGGCCCATGGCAACTGTGATGCTCGTGCGGCATGGTCGTACCGCGGCTAATGCAGGAGGCACACTAGCTGGAACCGCACCGGGCACACATTTGGACGAGCAGGGTGAGGCTCAGGCCAACGAATTGGGAAAACTCTTGGCGCTCATTGAACCAGCGGCGATTATTGCTTCTCCTTTAGAGCGGACCATGCAGACCGCGGGCATTATGGCCACGCATATTGGGGGATCCAAGGAGTTCATAGTCGCGAAAGAACCAGGAATTATCGAATGCGATTACGGTGATTGGACAGGCAAATCCTTGGCGGACTTGAGCGATCTACCCTTGTGGTCGGTCGTGCAAAATCACCCGAGCTCTGTCGTATTTCCTTCGGGCGAAGGTATGGCCGCTATGCAAGGTCGAGCGGTGTCAGCAATCCGTAGGTGGAATGAGTTATTAGGGCCCGATGCTCTTTACATCGCGGTGAGTCATGGCGATGTCATTAAGTCCATAGTCGCTGACGCGTTGGGAACACACCTAGATCATTTTCAACGCATCACGATCGATCCTTGCTCTGTCTCGGTTATTCGCTACTCGGATAGCCGCCCATTCGTACTCGCGGTGAATGGCAACGGGTCAAATGTCGAACGATTCGTGACCGCGGCGAAGGAAACCTCAACCGAAGCTGCCGTTGGAGGTGGAACGGCATGACTCGTCGAGTGATCGAATACAGACTCCCTGAAAGATTCATCGTGGGAACCGTAGGCATGCCGGGGGAGCGCGTCTTCTACCTCCAAGCGCGCTCGGCCGGAGCACTTACCGCCGTTGCCTTTGAAAAACAACAGGCGATTGTGTTGGCTGAACGCATTGATCAGCTGCTCGATGAAGTCCGTTCTTCAAGAGATCCAGAAAACCTAGTTCCCGAGACGGCACCTGTTGAATTACTCGATTCTGATCCACTAGACATGCCGATCCTCGAGGAGTTCCGGGTAGGCGCAATGGCACTGGGTTGGGATGAAACGGCTATGAACGTGGTCATCGAAGCTCACGCGATCAGCGACGAAGACTCTCCTGTCCCCGAGTTGGGGGAGGATGGAACTGACGGTCCCGACACCTTGAGAGTGTGGATTAGTGCACCCTATGCACGTGCTTTCGCTGAACGCGTGCGATTGGTGTCTCAGGCGGGTCGGCCTCCGTGCCCCTTTTGCCAACAACCACTAGAAGCTGACGGGCATATTTGCCCAAAGGCAAATGGCTACAAACGTCGAGTATGAATGAACCACGAATCAGACCCAGAGTCATTCATCGATGGCGAACTGAAAATTGTTGGTCAGTTGCGGGCTGCAAGCAACCAGACTTTTTATTGCACTGACGCATCAGATAAAGAATTTGTTTATAAGCCAGCTGCAGGGGA
>JAFMDS010000072.1 GCA_017857175.1 Candidatus Nanopelagicales bacterium
CCTCTGTGCATGACCACGACATGGGAGCAGGTTTGTTCCACCTCGCTGAGCATGTGGCTGGAAACAATGACTGTGCGGCCTGATGCCGCATAGTCCTTCATGACATCGCGCATTGCCTTAATCTGGGGTGGATCCAGGCCGTTGGTTGGTTCATCCAGAACCAAAACACTCGGCTTGCCCAGCATGGCTTGGGCGATCCCGAGCCTTTGACGCATGCCTTGGCTGTAAGCCTTCACCTTGCGGTCAATCGCCGTTCCAAGATCGGCGATCTCGAGAACCTCATCCAGATAAGACTCGCCTGTTTGACCGGTGGCCCGCCAGTAGAGTTCGAGATTTTGGCGGCCACTCAGGTGGGGAAGGAAACCCGCACCTTCAACCAATGCACCTACTTTTTGTAACACTGGTGCACCAAAATAAACGGGTTCACCAAAGATATGAATCCTGCCCTCGGTGGGTGCAATTAAACCCATGAGCATGCGCATTGTCGTGGTTTTACCTGCGCCATTGGGTCCCAGCAGTCCAAGGACAACTCCTGGCGGAACATCAAAGGACAGATCACTAACCGCTTGATAGCCACCCTTGTACTTCTTGCTCACACCTTCAATGCGCACGGGAAGGTGTGCAAGTTCAGGGGATTGCGTGACGGTTTCTCCGCGTGGACGAATGAAGTACAACGCCAACCACACTGCGAACACGATTGGAATAACGATCAACAGCCACAGCAGGCTTGTTCCCGATGCTGAGGCTTGCAGGCCACTCACAAGCGGAACCGTGACAGCGCCAGATGTGAGTGCAACGGAGTAGATCCGCTGATCAACTGGCATGCGATATGCCATATCTGTGGTGGAGATGACAACTCGCAGCGAATCGCCCGCATTAAGTTCTACTGCAATTGCAGGGAGATCAACTGATACCTCGGTTGGTGTTGAAGTGAGTGTGTCCAGGCGAATCGGGGCGACCAAACCTTGGGGCAAAGTAGCTCGACCATTGGGAGCAACTATTTGAAGACTGGCAAAAAACACTGCGTCTTTAACAGGAAAATCACTAGCTAAGGCGACGGATATTTGGCTGGAACCAATAATTTGTGTGCGCGCTTCAACAGGCGCACTTTGAAAATATGCGCTTTGTCCGGGAAAACCTGAACTGATAAACGAACCGAGATTGCCAGCAATTGATCCGCCCAGACCAGGAAGGGAAGTGATGCTGGCAGGACTTGCACCCGCAGGACTCAAAATTCTTTGGGGTGGCCCAGCAACTGGGATAACTTCTTGGGCGCTTCCGAATAGCCCTGGGTAGGAGATGCCTGTGAGCACGGTTGCGTCGGGTCGGGTGTTTTGTGTCGATATTGCCCCACTTGGAAGTGTGACTTCAAAGGGTGCGGGAACGGCGGAGTCTGATGTTCTTTGGGATAGATACTTCACAAACCATTGAGTTATTAGTGAATCAAGTCGATCATTCTCGTCAATCCCGCCGTCATGGCCCATGCCGTGCCAAATGACTGACACTGGATTATTGGGGTGCGCTGCCATGATTTGCTGGGCATTGGCATTTGTCTGAGCCAAGGGGAAAAGTGAATCGGATTGGCCACCACTGATTAGTGCAGGCACATTGATCTGATCCGTGATGCTGATAGGCGAGGATGCCAACATCAGTTGTGCATTTTCGGGCGTGAGTTCGGCGCTTGACGCAGATTCTGTGTAGGCGCGGCACCAGGTTTCACTGAATCGACCACAGTTGGTCACTGATCCATCTGGATTTGTTAATCCCACACTAAAGAAATAGCCAGTCCACAAATCTTTATAAGCGCCGAGTTCTTGGTCTTGCTGAATGCTTTGACCAAAGAGTGAAGTTCGCAGGTCATTCCACGTTATGTCGGATGCAAGTGCATCCACACGATTGTCATAGCCCGCGATCAATAGCGAAAGTGCGCCACCGTAGGACCCACCGGTGAATCCCACTCGCGGATCGCCGGTTGCATCTTGAATGATTTCGCTGCGCGTAGCGAGGTAATCAATAATCTTGCCGGCATCAGCGACTTCAAAATCAGGCGAGTTGACAGAAATCTTCCCAGTAGATTCACCAAACCCGCGGGCGGAATAGGTCAGGACTGCAAATCCGGCATCAACTAATTTTTCCGCTTGAGACGTTCCGCCGTTTTTGTCACCACCGAATCCGTGGGCAATCACAACAGCCGGAGCTGGAACAGTTTCAGGGAGAAAAAAGTTCGCGTCGAGGGTGACGGGCGCAGAATCCTGTGCAGAGGCGCGAGCCCCCTCAATCGTGAGAGCCTGAGGCTCAACAGCATATGCAGGTTGAGGGATGACACAGATAAGTGCTGCAGAGATGGCAGCGGCAAAAACGGATGTGCGCACGTATCCACTCTAAGTGGGAACCATCCAAAGCGATACGTGAGTTAGGCGATTCCGCTCTCAGCGGCACGATTTTCCAAGTATTCCAAGACCACGAGATCAAGTTCCCCAGGAACCATGCGTTCCTCGAGGTTCTCGACACCCGCGCAGGCGACCAATGCTGCCTCGAGATCGGGATCGGAGTCTGCTGGATTGGTCCAACCTAGGGAGTCCAACACTGCCCGCAGTCGTGGGGCGTATTCACCTTCGAGGGGGACTGTCTTTTCGGGCTTTCCAAACAGCAATTGATGAATCCCGGAAAGCCGAATGAGTTCGGTGACCGGGTCAGCGTGGTCATCGACTCGCAAGTCCATCTCAGTGTCACTTGTTCCCCCGTAGCCGCCGTTGGCGGTACAGGCAAGTATCGCTGCGCTTTGTCGTCCGCGCTTGTCACCGCCGGCATCATCCCCAGCCTTGAGAACAGAGAGCAGCCGATCGGTGAAGGAAAGGTGGGAACCGGCGAGCCATGCCCTCTCCATTTCAATGACAACAATCTCGCCAACAAGAATGTTGCCCGCGATGGCGTATCCAGGTCCTGTGCGTCCGCCTGCCCATTCAAAGCAACCTGATCCCGTGAATGATGCGGAGCCACCGGTGGCATCGACGATGTTTACCTGGCGGTCAGCGCTCTGGTCATCATCTGCGATCAATCGATCGACAACCTCTTGAGCACCGTGGCCCTGTTGCAACAGTTCGACTCCGCGAGGGACATAGGTCAGATTCGCCCACGCCTGCGTGGCGATAGCCCCTGCGCCGAGCCGCACGCCCGGCACCGCCGCACCAACAGCGAGAAATTTGGATGCAACAGCAACGCCCCAGTGTGTGCCGTCGTCACTGCGAGCCGCAATAGAAAATGTCATGGCCTCAAACTAACGGTTGTATTCCGGACTCGGAGAATGTGCATGCCTGACGCCGGTGAACCAAATGAGATGATGGCGAGGTGGATGTAACCGCGTCAATTTTGAGTCCCGCGCACCGCCAACTCGCTTTGGTGGAGTTGGCGGAGCAGAAATTTGATCTCCTGGTGATCGGTGGCGGGGTCACGGGGGCCGGTGTTGCCTTGGATGCCTCATCTCGCGGGCTATCGGTCGCGCTGGTCGAGATGCGTGATTGGGCGGCGGGAACCTCGAGCAGATCTGGCAAGCTTTTTCATGGTGGACTGCGCTATCTCGAACAATTCAACTTTGGTTTGGTCAGAGAGGCATTGCATGAGCGCGGATTAATGCTTGAGAAGTTGTGTCCGCACCTGGTACATCCGATTGAATTCATATATCCCCTCAAACATCGGGTGTGGGAGCGGGCCTACATGGGTGCGGGACTCTTTCTCTACGACACAATCGGCGGTGCCGGCGCGGTTCCGCGGCACAAGCATTTATCGCGTGTGCAAGTTTTGGAGCGCGCACCTGGCTTGAACCCCAAAGGAATGATCGGTGGTATTTCCTTTTTCGATGCCCAAGTTGACGATTCACGTCACACCATGGAACTAGTACGCACGGCTGCCGCATATGGTGCCGTCGTTGCATCGGCATTAAAGGTTGTTGGCGTATCGCATGATTCACATGGAGCGGTAGATGGTGTCGAGGTGCGAGACCTTGAGTCTGGCAACTCGATTTTGATTAGTGCTAGGCATGTGATTAATGCAACGGGTGTGTGGACCGATGAAATTCAGAAGCTGGCTTGCGGCACATCAGATTTTTCTGTGCAGGCATCTAAAGGTGTACACATATTGGTCCCTCGAGACAAAATTGATTCAACCGTTTCGGTTTTTGT
>JAFMDS010000035.1 GCA_017857175.1 Candidatus Nanopelagicales bacterium
CCCGCCGTTACGGACACGACTTCGGCACCAAGTAATTTCATGCGGGCCACATTGAGCGCTTGACGCCTCGTGTCTTCCTCACCCATGTAAACGGTGCAGTCCAGGCCGAGTAGGGCTGCAGCAGTCGCGGTAGCTACTCCATGCTGACCCGCACCAGTCTCCGCGATGACCCGCGTTTTACCCATCCGTTGGGTGAGAAGCGCCTGGCCCAATACGTTGTTGATTTTGTGTGAGCCGGTGTGGTTGAGGTCCTCGCGTTTCAAATAAACACGTGCACCATTGCAGTATTCCTCGAACCTATTCGCCCGCGTCAGAGGCGACGGACGTCCGGTGTAGTCCCGTTCCAGCCTCGCTAACTCCGCAGTAAATGCGGGATCGATTACTGCAGCACGAAACGCCGCATCAAGCTCATCAAGCGCCGCGGTGAGAGCCTCGGGGACAAATCTGCCACCGTAGGGCCCAAAGTGACCTGGCAATGAACCGTTGCGCACACTGTCGGTTGACTCGGTCGTAGTCATCAACGACCTCGTGATCTACATGCAGGATGTGCGCCGGCTGTCACTAGTTCATTGACCGCTGCACGAGGGTTGCCTCCGGTAACGAGTGCTTCACCCACCAGAACGGCGTCGGCGCCAGCTTCTGCATAAATCATAAGGTCATGATGGTCCCGAACACCTGATTCAGCAATTCGGACGCAAGAGGCAGGGATCCGATCAGCCACCCGAGCGAAAGTGTTCCTGTCCACTTCGAGGGTTTTGAGGTTCCGAGAGTTCACGCCAATAACGATGGCCCCTGCATCGATTGCTCGGTCGATTTCGGTTTCGTCATGAACCTCAACGAGTGGGGTCAGCCCCAGACTGTGGGTTCTCTCAATTAGTGAGACAAGTGCAGGCTGCTCCAGAGCAGCAACGATCAGCAGAACCATGTCCGCGCCATGGGCTTTGGCCTCCCACAGTTGATAACTGCTAATGATGAAGTCTTTTCTCAACACTGGGATTTCGATGGCGGCGCGCACGGCAACGAGATCCGAGAGGCTTCCGCCAAAGCGACGCTCCTCGGTCAAGACACTCACACAATGTGCACCGCCTGCTTCGTATTCACTGGCCAAGAAAGCGGGATCAGGTATTTCAGCCAACGGACCCTTGCTCGGGCTGGACCGCTTTACTTCAGCGATGACACAGACATCTTCGCCTCGAAAAACAGAAACGACATCTTGCGCTTCCCTGACACGTAAGGATTTTTCCTTCAATTCATCAAGTGGCACCTGAGCCATGCGGGAGTCAACGTCTTCACGAACTCCGTCAATGATGTCATCGAGCACCGTCACGATTCAAGAGTATCTGCCCCAGGATTTCACCCGAGTCCCGAACCCCAATACGGGGTGACGTTCCTGATTATGGTGAAGAACACCATGGTCACCACCAAGATGACCGCGAGCGCGATTAATAAAGCTGGCCGGTGTTTGGCCGGAATCTCGAAATTTCGCATAAATGACAGGCGTTTGACGATTCCAAGGAAAACCCACAGGAGACCCATTGGATAAAGAACCGCGAGCAGTGCATTGTGATCAACCAAGCCGCCGAAATCACCATGCAGCAGCGAATAGGTCCCGCGGAGTCCACCGCACATTGGACAGTCGAGCCCGAACAGAAGTTGACTGGGGCACGGTGGGTAAACGCCCAGAGTCGGATCAATTGAAAAAAGCAATACGGCACCAGCAATGAGACCGGTTATACCCAGAAACTTGCCGTCCTGAGTAGGTGGCGTTCGCCGACTCATGATCTTCACGATCGTGAAATCTACTGTTCGGGATTCAATTCGACAGGGATGCAAACCTCAAACTTCGCACCGCCTAGCTCCGATGACTGCACGCTCGCACTCCCCCCCAAACCGCTGGCAAGTCTGCCAACCAAAGCCAATCCCAGACCCGTGCCGACAGGACGAACACCCCTGTATCGCTCGTAAAGAGCTCCTGGTTCAAAAGCAATAGCCATGTCTTCATCACTGAGGCCCGGTCCTGAGTCAGAAACAGCGATTTGCAGGTTTGAGTCCACAAGTTGCACCACTAATTCGATGCGCCCATCTGCTGGAGTCACGCGCAGGGCATTCTCTGTGAGGTTGTCGATGATTTGTCGCACTCGCAAGGAATCCACAATTATGTTTCTTTGAGGAGCCGGGTGTGAAATAAAATGTACATTCGACTCTGAGCACCTGTATGCCCACACCTCACAGGTATTCGACACAAATTCCTCGAGATCAACCTGTGATGGATCAATGGTGAAATTGACAGCTCCAAGTCGCGCCAAGTCCAGTAGATCATTGATCAAGCGGTCCAATCGGGCGGCTTCACGTGAAATGATCTCCCCCGCATTTTTAGCTTCAGCGGAAGACATCATCCCGTCAGCCAAGGCTTCTCCATAACCTTTAACCGCGGTTAGAGGTGTGCGGAGTTCGTGGGAAACCGAAAGTAAGAATTCACGTTGTCTACTTTCTGAGGATTCCAAAGCCAGGTCTAGGGAATTAAGTGCGATGGCGATATCTGAGACTTCACGCGGACCTTCGGGTTCAATATGGACACCGCGCGACCCCAGCGACAACTCCACTGCCGTCTCGCTCGCCCTGCGTAGTGGCCGTGCAAGGCGTCGCGCCGCTAAGTAACCCAAAGGGATCGCTATGACCAGTCCGATAAGCAAAGCAATGATAAGTCTGTAAATGACTGACGCCGCGCTCGCACCCGCAACTGATACCGGCTGAACGAGAAGCACTGCTCCACCAAAATTTAATGGACGCCCCTCGAACAACAATTGTCCTGCTGGGGTGGAGACGCGAGCGGAAATCTCTTCACCATTCAATAATTTGCGCGCCATACCCACACCAAAACCTGATGGAAGATCATCGGCACTGATGTCGACCACATCAACAGGACCGAACAGGTATGCCGAAATGGATTCCCTCTGGAGCGTGGAGATCAGGTTCGGATCCAGACTGCCTGAACCCGCATTGCGCTCAACCGCATTAGCTGTCACATTGGCCAACTGCGCCAGATTGCGCTGCCCCACTTGCTCTGAATTAGCCACAATTAACGGATACGACACGAAACCTGCAACAAATACTGCGATTGCAGCTACAAGACTTGTGAGCAAAACTGTCGGAGTTACGATGCTCAGTCTTCGAAATCGCCCATTCAACACAGCACTCATGGGTTGATTTCCTGCGGATCAGCAACCTCGGCGGAGTAGCCAACGCCTCGAACAGTTCGAATGGGCGCATGCGGGCCGAGTTTGGCTCGCAATTGCGCAACGTGAACGTCCACCGTTCGCGTTCCCAGGGCTTCTGAATATCCCCAGACATTTTCCAGTAACTCTTCTCTGGTAACAACTCGACCGGGGCTGGCAAATAGGTACGCCAAAACATCGAACTCAATTGCGGTGAGCGAGATTGCGCGATCATGAACCCAACAGCGCCGGGTTTCCGTGTCGATGCGCACCTGACCAATGCGCAAAATCTTTGATTGTTCGCCTTGGCGTTTCGTTCGGCGGATAATGGATTTGACTCGCGCTGTAAGTTCCCGGGGGCTGAATGGTTTTGTGACGTAATCATCTGCACCAAGTTCGAGCCCCAAAATGCGGTCAATTTCGTCGTCTCGGGCCGTACAGAAAACGATTGGTGTCCAGTTTTCATCGGCCCGAAGGCGACGACACACTTCGGTCCCATCCATTACGGGTAGTCCGACGTCAAGCACGATGAGATCAAAATTTTCATTGTTGGCTGCTGTGAGGGCTGTTTGGCCATCGGTCGCGATCTGAACTGAGACACCCTCGCGGCCCAGATAGAGGGAAATGAGATCAGCGATTGCTGATTCGTCCTCCGCCACAAGTACTCGTATGGAGCCGGGACTGTGCATGGGGCTAATGGACTGAACTATCAGCGCTCTTCCCGCCGAAACCCATCATGCTCATAACCTTGCCAACAACCCCACCAACAACCACTAGGCCAACCGATACCCAGAAAAGTGTCCAATTCCCCAAAATAATGGCTAACGTGCCGAGCGCGAATGCCAACGTAATGATGACGACAGCACTCCATGCTGCGGGAGTTGAGCCATGGTCATCGTGTGGGAGATCAGCGGAAATGTGGTTGCTGCTTGTCATGGGCCTATCTAATCATGGGTGATACCTGCAAGCGTCGCCCTGATGCGTTTTGGCACCACTGGCACCTATCAATCCCGGACCGATCAATCCCCAGACTTAAATCCTTGACCATCAATGGTTGGGTCGACTCCTCGGTCCAAAGAACCCCATACATCAACAGCAGGCTCCTTGAATTCGGTGCGCTGATATCGGGCACCCATGGAAGGCCAGGCCGGACTTATCAGGAGAGCAGCGCCGTTGGTCAGCAGTAGGACCAGGATCAAAAAACCGCTGGCGATCTGCCAGTTCAGTATGGTCCCTTCTGGCATCGAAGCAAGACTCCACGCGGCCACCACCGAGGCGATGACACCGATTCCCGCGACTAGACGCCGTGCCCACTTCCCTGTTGCTACAACTCCCACGACGACGGCCAGTGAAATGAGGGCGCAGGCGGAGAGATAGGGATTCAGTTCCCCGCCAGTGCGTTGCAACTCGGTTCCAATGTTGTCCGCGATGACTTCTGCCAAAGTACTTTCCCATACCTGACCGCTGACCCACAGGAGTCCGAACGCCGCAGTGCACTGCAAGGTAATGAAGACAACAAACTGTCTGGCCCGAGACACTATCTAGGGCCCCCAACATTATGCGTCAAAGACTCGGCACTCGCTACGGCCCGCAAGACGGCCTTGGCCTTATTCATGCATTCGTCATTTTCGGCTTCAGGGACGGAATCAGCAACCACCCCAGCCCCCGCTTGTACATGTGCAACACCGTCTTTGACTAATGCAGTTCGAATAGCGATCGCCATATCGAGATTTCCCGCAAAGTCCAGGTATCCGACGCAGCCACCGTATAGACCACGGCGTGTCAATTCCAATTGTTCAATGATTTGCATGGCTCTTGGCTTTGGTGCGCCGGATAAGGTGCCCGCTGGAAAAGTTGCCCTGAGCGCGTCAAATGAATGTAAGTCAGACTTGAGAGTTCCTGTCACAGTGGACACCAAGTGCATGACGTGTGAATATCTTTCTACATGCATAAAGTCGTGCACTTGAATGCTGCCAGCTTCACAAACTCGACCCAAGTCGTTTCTTGCGAGATCAACCAGCATCAGGTGCTCTGCACGTTCCTTGCGGTCAGCAAGCATTTCTTGGCCCAAAGCTTGATCAACATCAGGATCCTCAGATCTCCATCGAGTTCCCGCAATCGGGTGCACGGTGCAGTGTCCAGCTTTGACAGTTACCAGTGCCTCTGGAGAAGAACCGACAATTTCGAAGGCGGTTCTGTTCACATCCGCTGGGTCTGGCATTCGGAGGATGTACATGTAGGGACTCGGGTTGGTAGAGCGCAAAATTCGATAGACATCGAGACCTGGAGCCCGACAAGGGACGCTGAATCGCTGCGACAAAACGACTTGGAATGCATCTCCTGCGCGAATATGTTCCTTGATGATCTCAACTTTGGGGATAAAGGTTGAATCCCCCTCTACTTTGGTCTCCACGGGCGAATGAACAACTGCTGCTGCCATTGGGGCATTCGATGACACTTGTTTAGCCATTGAATACACACGATCAACTGCATCGGAATATGCATCGTCTACCCGATCAGCCGAGTTGTCATAATTGATCGCGTTAGCAATGAGCGTGACTGTGCCATAAAGATGGTCGACCACCGCCATATCGGTGGCCAGGAGAAATCCCAGGTCAGGGATATTGAGTTGGTCCGAGGTTGACTCCCCAATGTTCTCCCAGTGGCGGATAACGTCATATGCCAAGTAACCCACCATGCCACCGGTCAGCGGCGGCAAATCAGAGAAAGTGTTGTCAGTGTGAAGCAATTCAAGCGTCTGACGTAGAACCTCAATGCCGAGCCCAGAGTCAGGGAGCCCTTCTGGCTTTCGGCCGACCCAGAGTGCCTTGCCATCAATTTCGGTCAACATCGCCGCACTGTGGACGCCGATAAATGAATAACGAGACCACTGAACCCCCGCTTCCGCTGATTCTAGAAGAAACGTGCCAGGACGTTCCCCGCATAAGGCGTTGAACAGACCCACGGCGCTGAAATGATCGGCCATGATTCGCATCGCCACCGGAATCACTCGACTTGTTTGTGCTTTAACCCGAAATTCATCAAGATCAATAGAGAGTTGGCCATTCGCGATCAAGAAGGATCACTCCAAACATCGCGCACTCGCGAAAAGCATGTAACGGAACCCGTGTGGCAGGCTGGGCCATGCTGTTGAACGCTCATGACTATGGCATCGCCATCACAATCTAGGCTCAGGCTAATGACTTCTTGTACATTGCCTGATTCCTCACCCTTTACCCAAATGCGATTTCTGCTCCGGGAAAAGTAGGTGCCCCTTCCGGTTTCCAGTGTTAATACAAGAGCCTGACGGTTCATCCAGGCAAGCATGAGAACTTGTCCGGATGTTGAATCTTGAGCGATCACGGGGACCAGTCCCTGAGCATCGAAGGCTACAGATTCGATTAACTCGGAGTCAGAAACCTGTGACATGCCCATGCCCTCATTGTTCTTCATGGTCCATCCATTCCTGCGACCTGCACCGCGCGGACGGGAATCCCGCGTCCTGCTAAGTCATTCTTGATTGACTCGAAAGTCAGCTGCCCGAAATGGAAAACACTTGCTGCTAGAACCGCATTGGCTCCCGCCTGAACCGCAGGAGCGAAATCCTCGAGGCGTCCAGCTCCCCCGCTGGCGATTACCGGAATGTTCACGATGGTTCTAACAGCCCCAATCATCTCGAGATCGAAGCCTGTTTGCATACCGTCTGCATCCATCGAATTGAGCAAAATTTCTCCGACTCCGAGTGCGGCACCCGTCTGCGCCCACTCCAGTGCATCAAGACCTGCGCTGCGGCGCCCACCATGTGTCGTCACACCAAAGCCACTGGGCATTTCGGGTTCACGACGTGCATCGATGGACAAGACGATGCACTGGGAGCCAAAGCGCTCAGCAGCTTCCCTGAGTAAGTCTGGCCGCGCAATTGCAGCCGTGTTAATCGAAACTTTGTCCGCACCCGCGCGCAGGAGTGCATCAATGTCATCGACGCTACGAACCCCTCCACCGACCGTCAGTGGAATGAATACGGTGTCAGCGGTGCGACGCACAACATCGAGAGTCGTGGACCTATCAGAATGCGAAGCGCTGATATCAAGGAAAACTAACTCGTCAACACCCTCATTGCTGTACTTGAGCGCCAATTCGCATGGATCACCGGCATCGCGCAAACCCTCGAAATTAACACCCTTAACCACGCGTCCTTGATCAACGTCCAGGCATGCAATGACACGTATACCCAAAGTCATAACGCGGGCCTCACGCCGTCAAACACATGAGTGCACATGGAGTCGCGATCATGGTTGCGGTGGTCCCCATTGATAAGGGTCGTAGCGCGCCTCAACAGCGACAATTGCTTCTGCCAACGAGAAGGCCCCCTCGTAGAGTGCCTTCCCAACAATGGCACCTTCAATACCCTTGATTTCGGCCAACTTATGCAGATCTTCCAGGTGCGCAATTCCACCGGACGCAATTATTGGCGTCCTGGTCGCCGCCGCAACTTCCTTTAAAAGGTGAATATTGGGACCGTGCATCATGCCGTCCTTATGAACATCCGTGACAACGTAGCGTGCACACCCTGCAGCATCGAGTCGACCGATTGCCTCCCACAGATCGCCACCCTCGGTGGTCCAACCCCGCGCAGCGAGTGTGTGACCCTTGACGTCGAGGCCGACGGCAATCCGCTCACCGTGCTCTGCAATTACATGGGCCGTCCAATCAGGATTTTCCAATGCAGCCGTACCAAGATTGACCCGAGTGCAGCCCGTGGCAAGGGCCGCTTTGAGGCTGTCTGTGTCACGGATTCCTCCGGACAATTCCACTTTTACGGAGTCCCTCACCTGATGAACCACGTGAGCAATTAACTCCGCATTGGATCCTGTGCCAAAAGCCGCATCAAGGTCGACGAGGTGAATCCACTCTGCACCCTGATTGACCCAGGAACGCGCAGCATCAATGGGTGAGCCATAACTCTTCTCCGTTCCGGCTTTGCCCTGAACCAGACGCACGGCCTGACCTTGAGATACATCAACAGCAGGAAGGAGAGCAAATCCGGGAGCGGAATTCATTACCCAAGTCTAGGCGCAGCCCCTCACGTCAACGTGAGTGCCCAATTGCGCAGGAGCCCCAAACCGGCTTCACCTGACTTCTCAGGATGAAACTGCACGGCGGTGAGTGGACCATTCTCCACTGCGGCGACAAATGGGGACTCGTAGTTGCACCACGTGACGAGTGGCGGCTTTTGATACTTGTCTGTGTCGGTCATTGCCCACTCTTGGGCTGCATAGGAATGGACAAAGTAGAAAGACTCGTGAGCCAGTCCCGCGAAGATCAGTGAATCTTCAGGTGCCTGAACGGTGTTCCAGCCCATGTGCGGGGTGATTGATGCGGGCAATTTAGTAACGGTGCCAGGCCACTGCCCCAAGCCGTTGCATTCCTGATCATGTTCAATTCCACGGTCAAACATGATTTGCATGCCCACACAAATTCCCAGAATCGGTGCCCCTGCAATCAATCGGGCATCAACTAGGGCGGGGCCATTAACGGCCTCGATACCAGCCATGCACGCGGCAAAAGCGCCGACGCCCGGGATTACTAGTCCATCGGCTGCCATCGCAGTCTCGAAATCCGAGGTGAGCTTCACCTCCAGACCAATGTGCTCAAGTGCTCGGACGGCGGAACGCACATTGCCAAATCCGTAGTCCAGAACAACAACACTCTTCTTTACAGACATGAATGAATTGGCTCTGCCGAATGGGCTATGAAGCCGTCAGCGTGCCCTTGGTTGAGGGCACCCCCACCACTCGCGGATCGACAGCAACGGCGGTGCGCAATGATCGCGCCACGCTTTTGAATTGGGCTTCAACAACATGATGGGCGTTCCTGCCCGCAAGTACGTTCACATGGAGTGTTATTTGAGCGGTCGCGACAATCGATTCCCAAATATGTCTCGTCAGAGTTGTGTCGTAGCTGCCTATCAGTTCAACGAGGTCTGGCTCGCTATGCACTAGGTACGGACGCCCTGAGAGGTCGACGGCGGATTGCACTAAACATTCATCGAGGGGCACAAGTGCGTCGCCGTAGCGATTGAGACCAGCTCGATCACCCAAAGCCTGATTCAACGCCTGACCCAAAGCCAGACTCGTGTCTTCGACCGTGTGGTGGGCATCAACCTCGAGATCGCCTTTGGTTTCAACTACCAAGTCAAATCCACCGTGCTTGGCCAACTGAGCCAACATGTGATCAAAGAAGGGAACACCAGTTTCAATGGTGCTGCTACCTGTGCCATCGAGAATTAGATCCACGAGAACAGAACTTTCCTTGGTTGAACGTTCAATTCGAGCTTGCCGAGTCATTACGATCCGTTTCTGTTATGAGCAATCTGCCTTGTGACCTAGAGTATCGGGTTCAAATTCATGATGTTTCTCATGCTCTCAATGAATAACTTATTTTCCTCTGGAGTACCGATCGAAACACGCAGCCAGCCTTCGGGTCCCGTTTCGCGGATGAGCACGCCTCGGTCCAACAGGGCCTGCCACACGTCGTGCCGGCTGGGGAATTGACCAAATAAAATAAAGTTGGCATCGCTCGGGACCACCTGAATGTTCAGGTCCAGTAAATCTTGAACCAAAGCATCCCGCTCACTCCTGAGATTCTCAACTTGGTTCGCAAGTTCGCCAGTCATGGACAATGCAGCGATTGCAACCGCCTGAGTAATCGCTGAAAGGTGGTATGGCAACCGAACTAACATCAAGGCGTTAATGATCGCTGGAGAACTTGCCAGACAGTAGCCAACCCGGGCACCCGCGAATCCAAAAGCCTTGCTCATGGTCCGAGTGACAATTATGTTTGGAAATTGGTGGAGAAGCCTGATCGCTGTGGACTCCTTGTCCCTGCGGAACTCGGCATACGCCTCGTCAACAACAAGCAGTGCATTGTTGTGCTCGGCGCATTCAGCAAGCGCTCGCAATGCATCCAAGGGTGTCTCCGTGCCCGTCGGATTATTCGGCGAGGCGACAAGTACCAAACTTGGCCGATTCGCAACTATTGCTTCACATGCGCCACCGACATCGATTGTGAAATCGGCGGTACGCTCAATGGTGATCAGGTTTGTGAATGAATCACGGGCATAATCGGGGTACATGGAATATGTCGGCGCAAATGTGAGTGCGACACGACCTGGTCCACCAAATGCGGACATGACGTGTGACATGACTTCATTGGAACCATTGGCAACCCAAATTTGCTCCCATGCAACAGTGATTCCAGCCTCGCGCACAATGTAATTCGAAAGCGCTCCCCGCAATTGCTCCGCATCGCGATCTGGGTAGCGGTTGATCTCCGCACTGCTTTCCATCACGGCAGCCGCTAATGCTTGTCGCAATTCTTGCGATGGTGCGAATGGATTTTCATTGACATTGAGTCGAGCAACAACCCTGTCCTGAGGAGCTCCGTATGGATCTTGCCCAATTAAATCCTCGCGCAAGGGCAGACGGAACTTGCTCACTGTTCCTGCCGAACAGCGATTGCCTCGCCGTGCGCTGGGAGATCCTCAGCGTTGGCCAAAGCAATCACATGGGGGGCAACGTCGGCCAACGCGGGCGCTGAGTATTCAATTAGATGAATGCCGCGCAAGAAGCTCTGCACGGATAGTCCTGATGAGTGTCGTGCCGCACCTGCGGTTGGGAGGACATGATTTGAGCCCGCACAGTAATCACCGAGCGAAACGGGCGAATGCGTTCCAATAAAAATCGCGCCAGCGTTCTTGACTCTCAAAGCAATGTTTCTGGCATCAGCGGTGTGAATCTCAAGGTGTTCTGCCGAGTAAGCGTCTACAACTTCGAGCCCTTGCTCGATGTCGCGAACAATAATGATCGCGCTTTGTTCACCTCCGAGTGACTCCGCAATACGTTCCCCATGTTTTGTCTGGGCAACGCGGTGTTCCAACTCCGCATGAACAGCATCAGCCAACTCCACATCGGGGGTTACGAGAACCGCGGCCGCCAAAACGTCGTGCTCGGCTTGACTTATAAGGTCAGCTGCAACATGTGAGGCAACGGCACCTGAGTCAGCAAGAATGGCAATTTCCGTCGGTCCTGCCTCCGAGTCAATACCAATCACCCCCTGCAGGGCTCGCTTTGCGGCTGTGACATAAATATTTCCTGGCCCAGTTACCAAGTCAACGGGTTCGCAATTTCCGTCAGGGAGTTCAACACCGTAAGCGAGCATGCCAACTGCCTGAGCTCCACCCACCGCATAAACCTCGGTAACACCCAAGAGATGACAGGCCGCCAAAATCGTCGGGTGAGGCCACCCATCAAAGTCCTTTTGCGGTGGTGAAACCACAGCAATGGATGCGACGCCCGCAATCTGAGCCGGGACCACATTCATGACAACACTGCTGGGATAAACAGCACGCCCCCCTGGGACATAAAGGCCCACTCGCTCAACAGGCAGCCATCTCTCTGTAACGCTTCCGCCTGAATTGGCTCCCCCAGGCACAACGTCAGTGTGAACATCTGCTCGGCGCTGATCACCGTGAACCAACCGTGCCCTGCGAATGGATTCAATGAGTGCCGCCCTGACATCAGCATCAAGTTCTTGTGCTGATTGGACAAGGAGTTCATCTGGAACACGCAGTGATGGTGGAACCGCTCCGTCAAGTTTGCTCGACCATTCGTTGACCGCCTCTGCACCTCTGGCTTTGACATCGGCGAGGATCGGCGCAATTTGAGCCTGTGCGTCCGCAACGTCCATACTGGCCCTTGGAACCAGACTTCTCGGGTTTTCATGGCTTTCCCGC
This sequence comes from Candidatus Nanopelagicales bacterium, assembly GCA_017857175.1. Taxonomy (GTDB): domain Bacteria; phylum Actinomycetota; class Actinomycetes; order S36-B12; family S36-B12; genus UBA4592. The sequence goes on from JAFMDS010000035.1 coordinate 12,010, forward strand.
AGGTCAATCAGCCGAATCATGATAATGAGTTTAGTCTGTCTACGTGAGTTTCACTTTGCCCCTCTTTCCATTGAATACGGTAATGGTCCCCGGGCTTGTGCTTCCACTGCATATTTTTGAACCGCGATATCGCATGATGGTGCGGGAATTGCTGGAAATTGCCGATGAAGAATCCCGTGAATTCGGCATTGTCGCCACAAAAGATGGCAAATCCATTGAGCAATCCGGACTTGATGCCCTCCACCTAGTTGGAACGGCAACGGTGCTGCGGCAGGCGGATGAAACCCCAGACGGTCGCTTTGACATTGTCACAACGGGATCGCGTCGATTCCGCATTGAAAGCCTGGATACAAGTCAACCGCTACTGCGAGCAGAGGTCAATTGGCTCACGGATATTGAAGAGTCACACACGCCCGAGCTTGAATTACTCACCAACAGAGCGGTCGCCGATTTTGTGTCCTACCGAGCTGCGCTCTCTGGTCAATTGGAGGAGACAGTCGCCTCGGTGAATGACATGCCTGAAGATCCAGGTGTTGTTAGTTTCCTTCTCACCGCTGCAGTCGTGCTGCCCACGGCACAACGACAGGAAATGCTCAGCGCCATGTCTCCATCGGAACGACTCACTTTGGCTCGTAAATTCCTGAAACAGGAAACCTCAATGATTACAACTTTTCACTCCATTCCTGCACTCGACCTGTTTTCCCCCGAGCCCTCATCAAATTGAAACACTCAGCTACCCCCGCGACTAGCGCACTTGATGCGTTAGGGATGAGTTATTCAATTCACAAGTTTGAAAGTACGGCAAAAGATCATTTCGGCAAGGAGGCCGCCGAGGCAGTTGGCAGCCATTTTCCTGCAGAGCGGGTCTTCAAAACAATCCTGTTCTCGCATGAGGCAGCCATTGTTGTGGCGGTATCGCCGGTGGGGCATGAAATCAGCGCGAAGAAACTTGCTTCGGCTGCGGGATTGCGTTCGCTCACGCCGGCGAAAGTTGACGTTGCCCAGCGCGTCAGCGGCTATGTCGTAGGCGGCATCAGTCCACTCGGACAGAAAAAGTCCCATGCAACCGTAATTGACGAGAGTGCTTGGCTATTCCCAACAATTCTTGTTAGTGGTGGAAGACGTGGCCTAGAAATTGAAATTTCACCAGATGCATTGCGTCAGGCGACCTCGGCCGTCATCGCGCAGATCTGCGTCCCAACGAATTAGGCATTGACAGAAAATCACTCAAGGCGAGAATGGAGATGACGAACCCGGCAGCAATGGGCCACACGAGATAAATCGCTAGCATATGAATTTCCAATGGTCCTTCCACGACCGTGGAGTCTGGAACATTGAGATGCTCAAGGTCGACCATCCCGAGGCGAGTGCCTACCAACCACATGAAGAAGGTTCCAAAGGCCGAAGCCAGGAGAGCCGCAAAGAGTGTGGACACTAGATGTTCTCGCCTCATGTAGACCAGGCCCATGGTGACCAGAAGTCCAGCTAGTAGCGCTAACGCGCCAAAAGCGATATCCGCTGCAATGAATTCTTGAGGCTGAAAACCATCCGTTTTCATAGTGTCGCCGTTCACAACGATGCTGACCGTTGGAGCGAGTGCCCACCACACCACTCCTAGCGCCGCTCCGGACAAAATACCGACAACAACGCCTGCAACAGCGACCGTCAATGCATTACGCCCGATTCCGTGGTTGTTGGATCCGTCAATAGCTTTGAGTTCATTAACTTCAGGTTCGTTCACATGAGACATGACGCACCTAGAAGTGCTTTGAGATCACCAAAAAGTGATGGGGATGGGGTCACGCGAAATGCATCGTCGAGTTTCATCACGGTCGTCGAAGTTCCACCTGTCAGATGCAACTGCACCTCGGTGGTTCCGGGGTGCTCCGCAAGTACACCTTTGAGTCGAGCGACTAACGGCGGAACACACCGCGAGGCTGCAAGGGACAGGCGCACGGGGCCCGACGGGGCCTCGCTGAGATCAGGGGCATTGATTTCCATTGCAACTGCACGGAGACCATCATCGTCACTTCGATCAACTTTTGCCCGCACGACAAGGATCGAGTCCTCAACGAGTAGAGCTCCGAAGGAAGCGTAGCTCTGCGGGAAAACCATGAGTTCTAAAGAGCCCTCGAGGTCCTCGAGCGTGATGATCGCCCATGCCGACCCCTTTTTGGTGGTTTTGCGCTGGACACCTGTGACAAGTCCGCCCAAAGTTACAAATGTGCCATCAAGGTGTTCATCAACTAGAACGGAAGCAATACTTCTGTCGGAGAGTTGAGCCAGCGCACTTTCCATGCCAAAAAGCGGATGATCCGATACATAGAGTCCAAGCATGTCGCGCTCATGTGCCAGGAGCACGCTTTTTTCCCACTCAGCCACACCAATCTCGGCTCGTTCGATCAGGTTGTCATTCCCTGAGTCGGAAAGCCCACCAAATAGGTCGAACTGTCCCACTGCCTCAGCGCGCTTGATGTCGACTGCAGCATCAATGACCTGTTCATGCACAGCAACGAGACCTCGGCGTGTGTGACCCAAGCTGTCAAAAGCGCCGGCTTTGACAAGTGATTCGACCACCCTGCGGTTACAAACGGAAACATCCACTTTGGCGATAAAGTCGTGGAAATCCGCGAAGCGTCCAACTTTGGTTCGAGTATTAATTATTGATTCCACAACATTGAAGCCAACATTGCGAATTGCAGTGAGTCCAAAACGAATATCTGTACCACGAGGGGTGTAGTGCGCATCTGAATCATTGACATCGGGCGGCAGCACTTTAATTCCCATGCGGCGACACTCATTCAAGTAAATAGCAGAGCGATCCTTGTCATCAGCCATTGAGGTAAGAAGGGCCGCCATGTACTCAGCGGGATAATTGGCTTTGAGGTAGGCGGTCCAGTAGGACACCAACCCATAACCTGCCGTGTGTGCCTTGTTAAACGCATAATCAGAGAATGGGACGAGAACTTCCCACAATTTGTTGATTGCTGGGTCTGAAAAACCGCGCTCGCGCATGCCGTTGCTAAACGGCACAAATTCCTTCTCAAGGATCGACTTCTTCTTTTTACCCATGGCACGGCGGAGAAGATCCGCTTTTCCGAGTGAGTAACCCGCCAGCTGCTGAGCAATCGCCATGACCTGTTCTTGGTAGACAATGAGTCCGTAGGTATCCCCCAAGATTTCAGATAACGGCTCTTCGAGTTCTGGGTGAATGGGCACGACTGGTTTGCGCCCATTTTTGCGATCGGCATAGTCGTTGTGGGCATTCGCCCCCATGGGACCCGGGCGATAAAGAGCTAAGACAGCAGAAATATCTTCAAAATTATCAGGCTGCATTGACCGCAGGAGTGAACGCATGGGGCCACCATCGAGTTGGAAAACGCCGAGCGTGTCACCACGAGCGAGAAGTTCATAGGCCTGTTTGTCATCGAGGTGCAAGTCTTCGAGGACGATCACGTCACCGGTGTTGCGTTCAATATTTATCAGGCAATCATCAAGAACCGTGAGGTTGCGCAAACCTAGAAAATCCATTTTGAGGAGCCCGAGTGATTCGCACGCACCCATGTCGAACTGGGTGATGATGGCGCCATCTTGTTCACGTTTCCACACCGGGATGACATCCATCAATGGCTCACGACACAAAATCACTCCGGCAGCGTGCACCCCAGGTTGGCGCTTGAGTCCTTCTAAGCCCTTGGCCGTGTCCACAACGGTTCTTACCTCAGGATCGGCTTCATAGAGGGCCCTGAACTCGCCTGCTTCTGAGTACCTCGAGTCCTTGGGATTAAATGCCCCTGCAAGAGTGATGTCTTTACCCATAACAGCGGGTGGCATGGCCTTGGTGATTTTGTCGCCCACCGCGTAGGGCATGCCAAGAACCCGAGCACTGTCCTTGATCGCGGCTTTTGCCTTGATAGAGCCGTAGGTCACAATCTGCGCAACACGTTCTTCACCATATTTTTCAGTGGCATAGCGGATCATGTCTGCTCGTCGGCGCTCATCAAAGTCAATGTCTATATCCGGCATGGAAATGCGCTCGGGATTCAAGAATCTTTCGAACAGCAATCCATGTTCAATGGGATCAAGGTCCGTGATGCCCAAGGCGTAGGCGATCATCGCGCCTGCTGCTGAGCCACGACCAGGGCCAACTCGAATGCCATTGTTTTTTGCGTGCTGAACAAGGTCGGCCACCACGAGAAAGTAGCCAGGGAATCCCATTTGTGAAATCACGCCCAGCTCATAATGTGCCTGCTGGCGAACATTGTCAGGGACGCCGAGCGGATAACGTTTGGCTAAACCAATTTCAACTTCTTTGACCAACCACGACTCTTCACTCTCCCCCGCAGGAATATCTGCCTGCGGCATCAAATTTGCGCCTTCATTGAATGTGACATCACAGCGCTCGGCTATCAGCAGTGTGTTGTCACACGCCTCCGGATAGTCGGACCACAGGTCGCGCATGCTTGCCGCGGACTTGAGATAAAAATCTCTTGCATCAAAGCGAAAACGTTTGGGATCATCCATTGTTGTTCGAGTTCCAATGCACAGCAGTACGTCATGGGTTTCAGCATCACTTTCGTGGACGTAGTGCATGTCATTGGTCGCCACGAGCGGAAGATTGAGGTCCTTGGCGATCTTTATGAGATCGGGCATGAAGTTTCTTTCGATCGCAAGCCCATGATCCATGACCTCAGCGAAAAAGTTTCCCTCACCAAAAATATCTCGGAAGTCTGCCGCGGCCGCGCGCGCTTTGTCGTACTGCCCTGCTTGAAGCCAACGGTTGACTTCACCGCTTGCGCAGCCCGTCGTGCCAATGAGTCCTGTGCCGAATTTCTCAAGAAGTTCCCGATCAAAACGGGGCTTGTGGTACTGCCCCTCAAGGCTTGCCAGGGATGAAAGTCGAAACAGGTTATGCATCCCCGCAGTGTTCTCTGCCCAAAGAGTCATGTGTGTGTAACTGTGCTTGCCACGCCCGGCACCCGGATCCTCGGGGGTTCCTTCATCGAAACCGCCACCGAAGTCAAAAGGCTTTCGTTCGCGACGCCCTTGGGGCGCGTAATACCCTTCGAGTCCAATGATGGGTTTAACTCCCGCGGCGGTGCCCTTTTTCCAGAAATCGTAGGCGCCAAAAAGATTCCCATGATCTGTCATAGCAATCGAACTCATGCCTTGTTTTTTTGCCTCGGCAAATAGATCGTCTAAGCGAGATGCTCCATCAAGCATCGAATACTCCGTGTGTACATGCAAATGGGCAAAACCATTGCCACTCGCACTAGCACTCAACTTTTCACGCCACTTTCCGTATCAGCACCACTACGAGCGTGCCCATTTCACATGATCCACTCAGTTTTTTAAAATCTCCAACGCCCGAACCAGATCCGGGGAATATTCACTTGTCAACTCAACCCGCTCACCAGTTCTAGGATGCTCAAAGGCTAATTCAGCGGCGTGCAGCCACTGACGGTCGAGCCCCAATCGTTCCGCGAGAACTGGATCTCCACCGTACATGGTGTCACCCACAATCGGGTGTCGCATCGCTGACATATGGACTCGAATTTGATGTGTGCGACCTGTCTCCAGATTCACTTCCAGCAATGAGGCGTGGCGGAATGCTTCTAAGGTTTCATAGTGGGTAATGCTCGGCTTGCCCGCCTGGGTCACCGCATACTTATACTCGTGCCCGGGGTGCCGACCAATGGCGGCGTCAACGGTCCCAACCAATGGATCCAGCAAACCTTGGACAACAGCATGGTAAATCTTGTGAACCTCTCGGTTTCGAAATTGATTCTTCATTCGTGAATAGGACAATTCGTTCTTTGCCACAGCCATGAGCCCTGAGGTTCCTGCATCAAGTCGGTGCACGATGCCCTCGCGCTCGGGAGCTCCGGATGTACTAATGGCATATCCCGCCGCAGCCAGACCACCAATCACCGTTGGGCCATCCCATCCGCGACTTGGGTGCGCCGCGACACCCGGTGGTTTATCCACAACCACTATGTCATTGTCATCAAAAACGATATTCATGCCCGGAACGGGCTCAGCAATTATTTCCAACGCTGCGGGTCGGGGTGCTGCTTCTAAATCAACTTCTACCACCTGACCTGCGAGCACCCGATCACTCTTGCCCAGTATTTTGCCTCCGCTCAGCGCTCCGCCAGAAGAAATGATGAGTGCAGCCTGCGATCTGCTCAGACCCAAAACTTTGGTGAGAGCGACATCGATTCTCTCGCCTTCCACGCCCTCGGGAATCGTGACGACGCGCGAGACCGTGTCACTCATGTGCACTCAACAACGGTCTGGCCCTCATGACTTCGCACGAGAGCCATCAATACCGAACCCTTTGAAGAGTAGGACCGCGATGGAAATTCCCGATGTCACCACAGCCATATCGGCCACATTGAAAATGGCCCAGTACGGCAACTGAATAAAGTCAACAACGAAACCTTGAAATGGCCCTGGCGCCCGGAACATTCGGTCGATCAGATTGCCAACCGAACCACCCAACAATCCACCCAGTGCGAGCGCCCATGGTGTGCTGCCCAATTTGCGAGCGTATTTGAATATGACTCCGACAACGCCTAGAGCAATGAGGGTGAATACCCAGGTGATGCCAGTTCCCATGGAGAACGCAGCGCCGGAATTCTCAGCATAGGTAAATTTCAGGAACCCGCCTAGGAGTTCAACAGGACCTTCCCCCGATGCCATCCGAGGCAAAAGATATTGCTGCGCCCAATACTTTGTGATTTGGTCGGCCACGATTATCAAAACCGCGGTCACACCGAAGATCACCAGCTCCTGGCGATTATTTTTAGGGGTTACAGTGACGGCCTGATATTCAGGGAGGTCAGCGCCTTCTGAGACCGAATTCACTCACCCACTGTACGCAGACGGGGACCTAAAAAATACAGCAGGAGGCTCTAATAGCGCTCTTCAGCGACCTTGCAGGCCATGCAGAGAGTTGCGCGCGGAAATGCCTGAAGCCGTAATTTGCCCACCGCATTACCGCAACCTTCACAGACTCCGTAGGACCCATCGTCGATGCGACCCAACGCGTGGCGAACCTGGAGGAGCATCTCTCGAGCGTTATTGGCCAGAGACATTTCATGCTCACGCTCAAAGGTTTTGCTCCCTGCATCAGCTTGGTCATCACCGGCACCATCACCTGAGTCACGAATCAGATCGGCCAGACCGATCTCAGCTGTGTCTATCTCCTCGAGCAACCGGGATTCGTCGTCATGAAGGGCGACTTTGATCTGCTTCAATTCGGCCTTGGTCCAGGGGCTTTCGTCCTCGCGCACAACGAGAACCTTTGGGCCAATTTGCGGTCCTGGTGAGATGACCTTGGTGATTCCAGGCACTGCCTTTGCTTTTTTCTTGGGCATTTCAACAATGTTGCCAAATTTTTTGATAACCGGCGCAGGAGGGGCTTCTACAACTTCAACAACAACATCAGCCGCCAAGGCAAGCGCAGCGGCCTTCTTCGCTGTCTCCTTTGCCGGGGCAGCTTTCTTTTCGGCTGGCTTCTGTGCGGCGACTTTTTTCGGAGCTACCGACTTAGCAGGGGCCTTCTTAGCCACAACTTTCTTGACAGGTGCCTTCTTGGCCACAACTTTCTTGGCAGGCGCCTTCTTCGCGGGTGCCTTCTTCGCCACAACTTTCTTGGCAGGCGCCTTCTTCGCGGGTGCCTTCTTCGCGGGTGCCTTCTTCGCCACAACTTTCTTGGCAGGCGCCTTCTTCGC
>JAFMDS010000036.1 GCA_017857175.1 Candidatus Nanopelagicales bacterium
ACAAGACTCCGCGCGCACATGTGCGTAAACGAGGCGCACATCCACGTAAAGCGAGCCCAAAACGTGGAGCCGCCTCGGAGATTCGAACTCCGGACCTACGCATTACGAGTGCGTTGCTCTACCCCTGAGCTAAGGCGGCCTGCTGCAGATATGTTTCTGAGCCATCCAATGCTATCGGCGAGAGGGGGTCGCTTTGAATCGGCGTAGACGCAGGGAGTTCGTGACCACAAATACGCTGGAAAATGCCATGGCTGCTCCTGCGATCATGGGGTTGAGAAGCCCCATCATGGCAAGGGGAATGGCGGCTGCGTTATAGCCAAAGGCCCAAAACAGATTGCCCTTAATCGTGCCAAGGGTTTTTCTTGAGAGCCTGATACCTGTTGCGGCGCTGGTGAGGTTGCTGTTGACCAACGTGATGTCACTAGCTTCGATTGCGACGTCAGTTCCTGAGCCCATGGCCATGCCAAGATCAGATTGAACAAGAGCGGCAGCGTCGTTGACACCGTCACCGACCATGGCAACGGTTAATCCTTCGGACTGAAGTTGAGAGATAACCGCAACTTTGTCCTCAGGCAAAACATCGGAATAGACACGGTCAATACCGACCTGCTTGGCAACCTCAGTTGCAGCGAGTTTGTTATCTCCCGAGAGAAGAATGGGTGTTAAACCAAGACTCAGGAATTGAGTAATTGCATCCTGTGAATCTGGCTTAATGGTGTCAGAGACGGCGATGAAGCCTCGGGCTTGACCTTCCCACGCGACCGCTATGACGGTCTTGGCTTTTGATTGCTCGGTTGCAATCCACGGATCATCGATTGCTGTTTCCAGTTGCTCACCGATCCACTTAGGGCTGCCCGCGATTACCTGGGTTCCATTTACATCCCCGCGCACTCCGGCACCCCTGAAAGATTCAAAGTTTTTAACATCACTCAATGCACCCAGCTGCTGAGCTTGCCTGGCAATTGCCTGGGCAACGGGGTGCTCGGATGGACTCTCGAGCGACCCGGCAATCAACATGAGTTCCGTTTGATCAGTGTTGCTCAAAACTTTGACGTCGTGAACAGACATTTTTCCTGTTGTGATGGTTCCAGTTTTGTCCAAAACAATGGTGTCAACCTTCTGAGTCGACTCAAGAATTTGAGGTCCACGAATGAGGATGCCTAGTTGAGCGCCACGTCCCGTGCCCACCATCAGCGCCGTGGGGGTTGCTAACCCGAGGGAACACGGGCAGGCGATGATCAAGACCGCGACCGCAGCGGTGAAAGCAAATGTGGTTCCCTCACCTGCAATTAACCAGCCAATGAGAGTTAGAGCTGAAAGAACGAGCACGATGGGAACAAAGATTCCCGAAACCTTGTCGGCCAAGCGTTGCACGGGTGCTTTACCTGACTGGGCCTGCTCCACCATTTTGGTGATGTGTGCCAATGCTGTGTCAGATCCAACAGCCGTGGCCTCAATGATCAGTCGTCCCGAACCGTTAACCGTCGAGCCCACCACTTTCGATCCCAACTGGACGTCGACTGGGATGGGCTCGCCCGTAATCATGCTGGCATCTACTTCGGAAACACCATCGAGCACGGTGCCATCCGTTGCGATTCGCTCACCAGGGCGGGCAATGAATGAATCGCCTACACGTAATTGCTCAATAGGGATTCGCGTTTCGACTCCATCACGCTCAACTGCAACGTCCTTTGCTCCAAGTTGCATAAGAGCCATGAGAGCCTGGCTGCTCTTTGATTTAGCTCGTGCTTCAAGGAAGCGTCCCAGCAAAATGAATACCGTGACGGCAGATGCCACTTCTAGGTAAATCTCACTTGACCCTCGATCATCACCCGGCAAAAACGTGAAGTCCATACGCATGTCGGGGTTTCCAGCCGAGCCAAAGAACAATGCGTAAAGGCTCCAAAGATACGCAGCGCTGATACCAATTGAAATCAGCGTGTCCATGGAAGCGCTGTGATGACGAAGGTTCCGCAAAGCGACCTTGTGAAATGGCCACGCGCCCCACAAGACCACAGGCGTGGCCAAAACAAGACTGACCCACTGCCAATAGTTGAATTGCAGCGGCGGAACCATTGCCAGAAGGACAACTGGGACCGCAAGAATGGTGCAAATGATTAATCGAGTCTTGAGACTTGATTCGTCACCTTCATAATCATGCGCTGACTCTTTAGTTATTTGCGTGGCCGTATAACCCGTTGCCACGACTGTTGCAATCGCATCAGAGGCCGTTACTGATTTGGGCAGTTCGACAGTTGCTTTCCCTGTTGCAAAATTGACTGTTGCGTGAACACCCTCAATTTTGTTGAGTTTCTTTTCAATGCGCGCTGCGCATGACGCACAGGTCATGCCACCAACAGCAAGTTCCACACATTCAGGTTGAATGGCGGTAGAACTAGACAAGGGTGTAGCCAGCTTCATCGATGGCCGCCGCTAGATCAGCCACCGAAATCTCACTCTCTGCGTCAAAGTTCACCTGTGAAGGGCCGTCCGAGTTAATCGTCACATTCACGTTGCTCACGCCATCAATTTTGACAAGTTCCTCGGTGACCGCATGAATGCAATGATCACATGACATGCCTTCGACCGTGATTGATTGTGTTGACATGGCCTTCTCCTCTAATGTTTTCAGTTGATTAACTTTTGATCAAACGTGCGATGGCCTCATGGGCCTCATGGATCTTGGCGCTTGCCCCTGGGCCACCCTTTGTCACGGCATCTGCCACGCAATGGTTGAGATGATCACCGACCAATTCAATGGCAACCGCCTGAAGTGCCTTAGTAGCTGCCGAAACTTGAGTGAGCACGTCGATGCAATATGTGTCTTGCTCAACCATCCGGTGAATCCCGCGCACCTGGCCTTCAATCCTGTTCAGCCGTTTGAGAACTGCCGCTTTGTCGTCTGAGTAACCCGGTTGCATGCCTGTAAATATATACCCCAGGGGGGTATCAATCGCACGCGGTGGTTGAACCCGGATTAATTGCCCCATCAAGAAGGAATGCGTCAACGGTATTGGTCACGCATTCACTTCCCTCGTTGTAGGCAGTGTGGTTATATCCCCCAACCCACTCAACGACTTCGGCATTGCCCAACTTCTGCGCGAGGTCTTTGCCCCATCGCGCTGGAGTCGCCGGATCATTTTCAGTGACAACAATCATGACGGGAGGAGAAGTCCCGGGTTGAATGGCGGATGGCTGAATTCCCTGAAATGGCCAGTCTTTGCACACGGTCGCACCCCAAGCGAGACTTGGACCAAAAGTCGGGGCGCTCACTTGAAGCTCCTGGGCAAATTGCCTTATCTGATCAAATGATTCAGTGACTGGTAAATCGAGACAGGAAACCGCGTAAAACGAATCATTGGAATTATCTTCATACTTACCATCGGCACCACGACTAATGCGCTGATCAAGGATTGTGAAAAGTCTGTCAGGATCATCATTGCCCATCGCGTCATTAAGTGCGGGACGCAACTCATCAAAATCATATTCCGGGAAATAGAGGTAACTCAAAATTGCATATTCGGCGACTGCTTGAGTGAGTTCCCTTCCTTCTGCATTGACCAGCGGCTGTTCATCCAACTTCATGAGAAATTCTTGTAACTGCTTTACTCCTTGGTCCGTTGTTCCAGATACTGGGCAATCATCATTGTTCAGGCAATCCTCAATGAAATACCTCAGGAGAATTTCAAACTCCTCAGCCTGTCCGCGAGTCACCTCCAGTTGATCGAGATATGTTGGTAACACTCCATCAAGAACCATGCGACCCACGCGCTGAGGGAATAACTGCATGTAGGTCGACGCAATTGATGTGCCGTAACTCTTGCCCAACATGTTCATGACCGGGTCACCCACGAGGGCCCGGGCAATATCCATGTCTTTAGCAACTTCCACTGTCGACATGTGGGCAATGAGCGGATTGTTCTTCCCCGCACATGCATTACCCACCACTGATGCATCGAGTATTAACCGTGACTCCTCTAGTTCCGTGTCGGGTGATGCATCGGAGGCAATGAGTTCATCAGTTTGTTCATCAGTAAGGCAATCAATCGGTTCACTGAGCCCGACCCCCCGGGGGTCGACACCGACAACATCAAAAGATTCACGAATCTGATCGGTGACTATGTAGTCAGCGGCTTTGGCGTAATCAAATGCACTACCACCCGGGCCACCTGGATTAACAAATAGTGAACCTATGGACTCCCCGTTCGCACTAACCCGCGTCATGGACAGCGTTACCCGTTGCCCCTCTGGGTTCTCATAATCCAGGGGGACCTCGAATGTTGTGCAGTCGGCTTGGCCACAATTGCGCCAATCCAAAACTTGACCATAAAACTCCTCAAGATCTGAACTGGTTGACGCGCTAGTGGCCTGAGGATTACTCGGTGCGGATACAGGTGGTGATGCACAAGCGGCCAACATGAGCGCCGCGGCAGCAACCAAGGATCCTGTGGCAAGGAATGCACGACCCTTGAATTGTGTGTGACTCACACGGCTTACGGTATATCGGTGAGCCAACGACCAAGGACACCGGCAGAAATTGCAGCCGCGGTTGAGCAGGGACTCAACCGGGGGTTAAACCTGGTTGACTCGCTCACCGCCGCAACCTCACACCGCTCGCTGTCCCGTGAACACCGTAAGGCCCTCAACGAATACCGCAGGAACCGGACTACATATGTCACCCGGCGAGAGAGCGCTCGAATCGCCATGATTGCAGGTGGCCTTGCAATCGCTGGTTCCCTTGCCCTCGGGTTGCTTACAGCATCCCCCATTTTTTTCTTGGGAATTGTGCCTGCTGGTGCTCTAGGGGCGTTGGGTGTCATGTCCTGGCGCCGGCTCGGGTCTCCGCCGCGTGAACTTGCACCGGTGCCACCAGTCAGCGCACTCCCCCGCAAGGCAATCGGGCGAGCCGAAGTTAACCGCTATCTCAATGTGCGCACCCAGGTTATGACAGTGCACGGCAGTATCAAATCAATTCACCCCGATGCAGCTCGGGAGTTGCGCGCTGCCGATTCTGCCGCGGCACCTGCACTCAATACACTCGTTGAACGACTCGCGGTGCTCCACGAACTTCGAATTAAATTACCCGACAGTGCTGCTGCCAATACCGCAGAAACTGCGTGCCTCGCCATCAGCGAACGGCTGCAGGTTGGCTGCGAAAACTACGACGTACTTCTCTCTGCTTGCGCGACGTTGATGGCAACTCCCGAGTTGGAAAGCAACACTCAATTGCAAACTGCGGCCGAAAGCCTCATTGCATATTCATATGGACTGACGCGAGCTGCGGATCTTTAATCATGATCATGAGAGCCTCAACCGCCAACTGCGGTGGGGTATTTGCTTGCACCGACGCGCGGGTCAGTTCAATCGCCTCAAGGATCCTGGTGGAATCCGCCGCATTGCCGCGTGCTGCCAGTTGTTCCATTTGTGGCCGCATTTCCTGATTGATCAGTTCCAAAGAGCTACCCAGTTGAATCATGAGAATGTCGCGATAAAGGCCTAGAAGATCAACGAGTGATCTGTCCACTTCATCGCGCACCATCCTCTTTCTTCGTGTCTTTTGTGTTGCCAGTAGTTGCTTCTTCGCTGCATCAACCGTGCGCTTTGACGAGCCTGTGACCCTCGTGCCATCTTCAATTCCAAATGCGAGCTTAAGTTGCTCATCTTCTTTGGTGTCCAATAAATCAGCTCGGGTGTTTGCGGCACTCGTCGCTTCTTTGACGATCTCGCCTGCGGCGACCACACATGTTGGAACATCGCGGAGGTTGAAGACAGTGCGCAAATCAGATTGGCGCCTCATGCGCGCCTGCTCTTCTGTTGCGAGCCCGCGGGCTCTCCCAATATGTCCCTGAGAGGCTCGGGCAGCAAATGCTGCCATGGCGGGATCGACACCATAGGAATTGATCAACAGATCACGAACATCAGCAGTAGTCGGGGTTCGCAGGGTGAGGTGCCTAGTCCTAGAAATAATGGTCGGAAGAACATCCTCGACACTCGGCGCACACAAAACCCAAACCGTGTGAGGTGTTGGTTCCTCCAGACTCTTGAGCAGTGAATCAAAAGCTTGGACTGTCAAACGGTCTGCATCCTCCACCACGATCACGCGCCATGGACTCTCAATAGGCGCTAGTGATGACAAGCGGACAAGTTCGCGGGCATCTTCGACTCTATATGACAGGCCAGTTGGCGTGATGATCTGCACGTCGGGATGCCCACCCACCGGAGACATACGACACACCTGACACTCACCACACCCATTAAGCGGGCAAACCAGTGCTGCCGCAAAAGCGGTGGCAGCAGTCGATCGTCCCGATCCAGGTGGTCCGGTGATGAGCCATGCGTGTGTCATGCCTGGCCCGGATTCACCCAGTCGAATGAGATCGGCATCGCTCACTGCTTTGGCGAGTTTTGCAACAATCTCAGATTGCCCGACCAGTGAATTCCAGATCGGAGTTATCTCTACCGCCGTGGACTTGCTCATTTCTCGTTAAGTTCCTGCATTACTCGGGCATTAATGAGCTGAGCGATCGCATCTTTGCTCTGTGTCGCGTCAATGACGAGGTAGCGCTCCGGGTCCTGTTGGGCGAGGTCAAGAAATGCCTGCGTAACGGCGCGATGATATTCGATCGGTTCAGCTTCGAGTCGATCATGATTACTAATGCGTTGCAGGCTGACATCTGCATTCATGGTTAACACAATTGTGAGGTCAGGCAGAAGGTTATTCGTAGCCCACAGGCTAAGGTTTCGGACATGTTCCGCACCAAGATTGCGTGCATACCCTTGGTAGGCAACCGAAGAGTCGATGTACCGGTCGCATATAACAATGTCGCCGCGCTCAAGTGCTGGCCGAATTACCCGCTCAACATGATCACCGCGTGAAGCGGCAAAGAGTAACGCCTCTGAGCGTGCGTTCATACCATCAAATTCTCTGCTGAGAACAATTGCGCGGATTGCTTCGGCAGCGGGAGTGCCGCCGGGTTCGCGCGTGCGAACAACTGTTTTACCCATGCTGCTGAGGAATTCACCAAGAAGTGCTTCCTGCGTGGATTTACCCACGCCCTCTCCACCTTCAAAGGCAATGAACAATCCGGACATGGGAGTAGTTAACTCGAGACTTCAGCCGGTGCCACTAAATCGGCAGCTTTCGGCTCGGCTTTCTTGGCAACTTTTTTAACTGACTTCTTGGCCGTCTTCTTGGTTGCCTTCTTCGCAGTTTTCTTGGCAGGGGCGCGCTTTGCCACCTTTTTGACCGCTGGTCCCTTTGCCCTGCGTTCAGCGATCAGGTCACTGGCACGCTCGATGCTCACGGACATGGGATCATCCGCCACGCGCAAAGTCGCGTTCGTTTCACCGTCTGTGACGTAGGCGCCGAAACGACCTTCTTTGACAACGATCAACTTGCCCGTTGATGGATCAAGACCCACCTCACGGAGTGGACCTGCGGCCTGTCCTCGCCCGCGCCTGACCTTGGGTTGTGAATACAACTGCAGGGCTTCTTCGAGAGTGACTTCAAAGATTCGATCCTCGTTATCGAGTGAGCGCGAGTCTTTACCCTTGAGCAGATACGGTCCGTACCGACCATTTTGCGCAGTGATGTCTTCACCGCTCTCAGGGTCAACACCAACGACGCGTGGCAGGTTCAACAAATCAATTGCCTGTTCCAAGGTGACCGTGCTTGGCTTCATGTAACTGAACAGTGAAGCCGTGCGGGGTTTTGCCGACTTGGCTGCATCCTCAGGAAGGTTCTCTGAAACATAAGGCCCGTAACGACCAGACTTAGCCACCACCATGAGTCCCGTGTCAGGGTGCAAACCGAGTTCGCGATCACCCGAGGGCTCGAGCAACAGTTGTTCAGCGAGTTCTGCCGTCAATTCATCAGGCGCGACGCTCATGGGGATGTTTGCGCGTTCATCGCCTCGTTCAACGTATGCGCCGTAGCGACCAACGCGCAAGTGGGCATCAGTTCCCTTGATTGGCATGGTGGCAAGACCCCGTGCATCAATAGCACCAAGATCCTCGGTCAAATGCTTCACGCCGGGGAATGGTCCCTGCAGAGAATCTCCCCCGAGCCAGAAGGTGTTCAACTGCGTAATGCGGTCTGCTTCACCGAGTGCAATCAGGTCGAGTTCTTCTTCCATATTCGCAGTGAAGCTGTAGTCGACGAGGGCACTGAAGTGCTCTTCAAGAAGCCGAACAACAGCTAGTGCAATAAAACTTGGAACAAGTGCTGAACCCTTTTTCCAGACATAACCACGATCGACAATGGTGGACATGATGGATGCATATGTTGATGGGCGACCAATACCGAGTTCTTCTAATTTGGCAACCAAACTCGCTTCGGTATAACGAGCAGGCGGCTTAGTTGTATGGCCTTCTGGATTCAATTCTTGAGCGTTGACCTTTTGGCCCTCAACGACATTTGGCAGCTCACGATCTTCTTCATTGTCATCATCTGATTCAACATCGGCCAGTGCGGCGCGGAAACCAGGGAATACAACGACTGTTCCCGTTGCACTGAATTCAGCGTCTCTGCCATCAGCGGTGATCGCACCTAACTTGATCGTGGTCGTTGCAACCTGGGCATTGACCATCTGGCTTGCCACCGTGCGCTTCCAAATCAATTCATATAGCGCAAACTCGTCACCTGAAAGTTCCTTGGCAACTTCACCCGGCGTGCGGAATGTGTCACCAGCGGGACGAATCGCTTCATGTGCCTCTTGGGCATTTTTTGATTTATTGGGGTACGTGCGCGTTGCCGCATCAACATACTCAGGTCCAAAAAGTTCACGGGCCTGCTTCTTTGCCGCATTAATTGCCTGCTCCGAGAGATTAACCGAGTCTGTGCGCATATAGGTGATGTACCCATTTTCATACAAACCCTGGGCAACCCGCATCGTTCTCTGAGCGCCCCAACGGAAACGACCCGATGCGTCCTGCTGAAGAGTGGAAGTGGTGAAGGGAGCTTTGGGCTTGCGCTGACCCGGCTTTTGCACGACCGAACGCACGGTGAACTCGGAGTTGGTCAAACCATCAACGAGGGCTTTTGCACTGGCCTCATTGAGCCGCTCAACATCCTGGCGGGAAAGATTTCCATCTTCACCGAAATCCGCGCCAGTTGCAATGCGCTTACCGTCAAGACTTGCGAGCTTGGCACCGAATGAACCGGGGGTAAATACACCCTTGATGTCCCAGTAGTCAGCCGGGTTAAATGCAATGCGCTCGCGTTCACGATCAACAACTAATCGGACGGCCACGGACTGAACACGGCCTGCAGACTTTGCCTCACGGCCAATCTTTTTCCACAAAACCTCAGACACCGGGTAGCCATACAGGCGATCAACGATTCGACGAGTCTCCTGCGCCTCAACCAAGTTCATGTCGATATCGCGGGGATTATTCACTGCTTCTTGGATTGCTTCCTTGGTGATCTCGTTGAACACCATGCGCTTGACGGGCACCTTGGGTCGCAGGACCTCTAGGAGGTGCCAGCTGATGGCTTCACCTTCACGGTCCTCGTCCGTTGCGAGCAGGAGTTCATCGGAATCTTTGAGTGCTCTCTTAAGCTCAGCGATAGTTGCTTTTTTGGAGTCATGCACAACGTAAAAGGCCTGATAGCCGTCGTCGACATTGACGGCCAGCTTGGCCCACGGCTGCTTTTGCTCCTCTTTGGGTAGGTCAGATTTGCGAGCGGCAAGGTCACGGATGTGCCCCACGGAAGCCAATACGTGGTAGTCCGGTCCCAGGTAGCCAGCGATCTTTTTCGCCTTGGCTGGGGACTCCACAATGACCAGTGTCTTGTCTGACATGTAACCCTTTCGGTGCTCATTCTGC
The DNA here is from genome assembly GCA_017857175.1 of Candidatus Nanopelagicales bacterium. GTDB lineage: Bacteria > Actinomycetota > Actinomycetes > S36-B12 > S36-B12 > UBA4592. Next base: position 9,829 of record JAFMDS010000036.1, read on the forward strand.
GGCGGGAGGAAGTTCGACCGCGGTGTCTGACGTTAGGACACATACTTATAGGACAGAAACATTGCCCCCCCATATTCACCAATTTCCCTCACGAAACTGGCTCATGAACCCGCCAAAAGCCGAGATTTCGCCCGACGCAAGCAAATGCCGGGGCGGGGATTTCTCCCTACCCCGGCATCAGCCAAGTCGTGGTCGGTCTGAATCAGTCAGACCTCGACTTTTTGGGTCACATTAGGCCGCCACCTTTAAGCGTCGACAGCTGCTTGCTGATCCCCTACGGCGATCGGACGTCGCTTGGAAATCACCACGGCAACCACAATGATGACGACCGCCAGCAGTGAGATTCCCAAACGCAGACCAGTGTTGGCATCGGCGCCAACGCTGAGTCCCACGATCGCAGGTGCGATCAAGAGTGCCACCAGGTTCATGACCTTGATCAGTGGGTTGATGGCCGGTCCGGCGGTGTCCTTGAATGGGTCACCAACGGTGTCGCCGATAACGGTTGCTTCGTGGGCAGGCGTTCCCTTGCCACCGAAGTTGCCGTCTTCAACGAACTTCTTGGCGTTATCCCAAGCGCCACCACTGTTGGAGAGGAACACAGCCATGAGAACACCGGCTGCGATGGTTCCTGCGAGGTAGGCGCCAAGGGCACCGACACCGAGACCAAAACCAACGGCAATAGGTGTGAAGACAGCGAGGATTCCTGGAGTTACCAATTCACGGAGTGAGTCGCGAGTAACAATGTCCACGACCTTGCCGTACTCGGGCTTCTCGGTGCCCTCCATGATGCCTGGATGCTCACGGAACTGGCGGCGAACTTCAAAGATGACCGCGCCGGCAGCACGAGAGACAGCGTCAATTGCCAGACCTGAGAACAGGAAGACAACCGCCGCACCAATGATCAAACCAACGAGGTTGGCAGGCGAGGCGACATCGAGAATACCTTCGTATTGCAGCTTCTCTGCAGCGGTTGCCGTGATGTCGCCCGCAGTTGCGGCGGCACCAATGATCGCGTCGCGGAATGCACCAAACAATGCCGTCGCAGCGAGCACCGCTGTTGCAATGGCGATTCCCTTTGTGATTGCCTTGGTGGAGTTACCCACTGCATCAAGGCGTGTGAGAACTTCTGCGCCTTCACCGTGAACGTCACCGGACATCTCAGCAATACCTTGAGCATTGTCAGATACGGGGCCGAATGTGTCCATGGACACAATGACGCCGACCGTGGTCAACAGACCGGTACCTGCGAGTGCAATCGCGAACAGTGACAGCAGTACGGAACCGCCACCAATGAGGAATGCACCGTAAACAGCCGCACCAATGAGTAGCGCTGAGTAAACAGCGGACTCGAGTCCGAGTGAAATACCGGAGAGGATCACTGTTGCAGGACCTGTGAGTGATGTCTTTGCAACGTCATCAACTGGACGACGGTTTGTTTCAGTGAAGTAGGCCGTGAGCTGCTGGATGAGAGCAGCGAGGACGATACCGATGAACACTGCACCGATGACATACCAGCGTGGACCAATGGTGTCTTGCGCTTCAACTGCCGCAATTCCGCCAATGGACTCAATGTCACTCCAGGCAGCAGGTACCCAGGTAAAGACCGCGGCAATAACGAGCACCGCAGAAATCACCGCTGAGATGAAGAATCCTCGGTTGATGGCAGACATCCCAGAACGGTCGCTCGCACGTGGTGACACGGCAAAAATACCGATGACAGCTGTGATCACACCAATGGCAGGGATAACAAGTGGAATGACAAGACCCAGCTCACCGAATGCGGTGCTACCAAGAATGAGTGCTGCTACGAGCGTGACGGCGTACGACTCAAAAAGGTCAGCTGCCATACCGGCGCAGTCACCGACGTTGTCTCCAACGTTGTCAGCGATTGTTGCTGCGTTGCGGGGGTCATCCTCAGGAATTCCCTGTTCAACCTTGCCCACGAGGTCAGCACCAACGTCAGCCGCCTTGGTAAAGATACCGCCACCAACGCGCATGAACATGGCAAGAAGTGCGGCACCGAAACCAAAGCCCTCAAGAACCTTGGGTGCTTCACCTTGATACACAAGAACGACGAGAGCTGCACCGAAGAGGCCAAGCCCGACGGTGAACATGCCAGCGACGCCACCCGTGCGGAATGCAATCTTCATTGCTTTCTGCTCTGTGGAGTCCTTAGCAGCGGCCGCTACGCGCACGTTTCCGCGCACTGCGAGCCACATGCCCATGTATCCGGTCACACCGGAGAACACGGCACCGACCAGGAAGAAGATGCTTCGCCCGATCCGCTCGCTGTTTGTGTCAGCGGGAAGCAGGAACAGGACAAAGAACACCAAGACGCCGAAAATGGCGAGGGTCTTGAACTGTCGGTTCAAGTAGGCAGATGCGCCTTCTTGAACGGCTCCGGCAATTTCCTGCATGCGGGGCGTGCCTTGACTGGCGCTGAGAACATCTCGCACCAGAATGGCCGCCACCAGCAACGCTGCGATGGCAATAGCAGCAACTATGACCACCAGGGTCAGGTTGCTACCTGTCAACTCAATCATGGGTCTCCTCTATCCAAATATCGTGTAGTCAGGATTGAACTATTCACGATGAAACTATTAACGATGTAACTCGTTCCAATGAATCTGATTCCAAAGAAACTTTGAGAGGGAGCCTACCGATCGCGAGACCAAAAATCCGTTGAGGAGGGCAAAGTTGTGCTATTTCACACTTGTTCGCACCATTGACGTGCTCAGATCAATGCCCCCGAGCGTGGTTAGCGCCTAATCAGCCTCGATAGCGCTTGCCAAGGTTGCATATATCGGGATGATGACGTCAAGTCCCGTGATGGCCAAAAGCCGTTCCACTTTGGGGGTTGCCACCACCAAATCACACCTGGAATCGGACTCCTGAGCACGCTTGTGGGCGGTGATCAACGCCCCGAGCCCCGTGGAGTCAATAAATGGCACCCCGGTGAGGTTCACGATCACGCGCGCGCCAGCCACGGAGAGAATGGGAAGGATTTCACCTTTAAAGTTATCGGAGGTTTCAAGATCAAGATCTCCTGAACAGGTCAGTACCGTGATTTCATCCCCACCCGCACCGTGAACACTGGTCGCAACCAATTCCATGCAGCAACCTTGGCACAATTGGGACTTGCGGGCGCAAATTTTGCTCGCATTACCGCAAATAAAGGAATCTTGTGACATTAGCCCTCGAGCCGGAAGCGCTTCTTGCCCTGCTCGAGGATTCCGGTGCCAACGAGAGTTCCTGTGTTCATTCCCGGGTGATCCCGCAATCCACCGGCACAACGTCACCATGGCCCGAGTGGGTTTCACCAAGTCTGGTGTCGACTTTGAGCGCTGCCGGAATTACCAAGCCGTGGAGACATCAGGTTGAATTTGCCCAGTCGGCACATGATGGCAACCACTCCATCCTCGCGACGGGCACGGCGACGGGGAAAACAATTGCATTCAGTGCGCCCGCGCTGACGTCGGTCATTAATGGTGGCACCGTTCTTTACGTCGCTCCCACGAAAGCCCTCGCAGCCGATCAGTTGGCAACTATTTCGGGCTGGGGCCTTGATGGGGTTCGCTCTGCCACCTTGGATGGCGATAGTTCCCGTGAGGAGCGCCAGTGGATCCGGTCCCATGCCAATTACATTTTGACCAACCCCGACATGCTGCACTATTCGATTCTGCCAATGCACCGCCGGTGGGCGCACTTCTTGCGGCATCTTGAATTCATAATTATCGATGAAGCACACGCATATAAGGGTGTGTTCGGTGCCCATGTTGCGATGATCCTCCGGCGCACACTTCGCCTTGCCCAAAAGTATGGTGCCAGCCCCACCGTCCTGGCCGCATCTGCAACAACCGGTAATCCTGACAAGACCCTTGAACAGCTGATTGGGCGAGCCGGCATTGCCTTCACTGATAATTACGCCGCAACCCCGGAGCGCACCTTTCTTTTTTGGCAACCACCTTTACTCGCTGATGGCCAAACTCGTCGCGGTGTTCTCGATGAAAGCGCGCGACTCCTAGCTGCCACTGTCCCCACGGGTCATCAAAGTGTTGCGTTCCTGCGCAGCAGACGCGGTGTTGAATACGTCTCTCAAACCACAAAAGACTTGTTGGCATCTGCGAATGAGCCAAAAAATCAAAGCGTCGACCACTTGGTTCGGGCATATCGTGGCGGCTACTTGGCCAATGAGCGGCGTGAACTCGAACGTGATCTGCGCTCAGGTGAAATTCGAGCTATGGCCGCGACCAATGCATTAGAACTCGGCATTGACATCACAGGACTTGACATAGTGATCACCGCTGGGTGGCCCGGAACAAAAGCGTCTTTGCTCCAACAGGTGGGTCGCGCAGGCAGGGCCGGGGAACCCGCAGCAGCAATTTTTATTGCACGTGAGGATCCCCTTGATACTTTTGTCATTAACAACCCTGACGTTGTATTTGACTCAACAATTGAAGTGTCGTTGCCCAATGCAAACAATGAACATGTAATGGCTCCGCACCTCTGTGCAGCAGCTCAAGAATTAGCAATCACCCGCGAGGACATTGATTCGTGGTTTCCTCCCAATGCACCTGATGTGATCGCTGAACTCGTTTCTGCAGGAATGTTGCGCGAGCGTCCAACCGGTTGGTACTGGACCAAAAGCGAGAATGCAACTGATTTGGCTGATATCCGCGGTACCGGTGGTGCAGTTGTGCGCGTGGTTGAAATGGACACCGGGCGACTCTGTGGATACGTTGATCATGGCGCTTCACATCGCAGTGTTCACGAAGGTGCAGTTTATGTTCACCAAGGTGAGACGTTCCTCGTTCGCGAACTTGACTTGGACGAATCTGTTGCTTTGGTGGTGGCCTCGCATCTCGATTACACAACCTTCGCGCGAGATGTCAGTGACATTCGAATCACTGGTGAGTCGGCCCAACGTCAAGTTGTTGCGGGTATCGATATTCATTTTGGTGATGTTGAGGTGTCCTCCCAAACTGTTGCCTACACCCGTCGACATATCTCCGGGGAGAACTTGGGCACGATTCCACTTGACCTTCCCGTGCGCACTCTGCGAACAAAAGCGGTGTGGTGGACATTCCCCTCGCATCTGGTGAATGTGACCGCGGAAGTCCTTGCTGGCGCAATTCATGGTGCCGAGCACGCGAGTATTGGGATTCTCCCTCTGTTTGCCAGTTGTGATCGTTGGGATATTGGCGGAGTGTCCACGATCCTGCACGTGGATACTGAAACAACCACAATCTTTATTTACGATGGACTTGAAGGTGGCGCAGGAATTGCCGAGTTTGGTTTCGAGCACGCAACTCAGTGGATGAAGGCGACTCTTGCCGCTGTTGAAAGTTGTCCTTGCGATATCGGTTGCCCCGCGTGCATTCAGTCACCCAAGTGCGGAAATGGAAATGACCCACTGGATAAGGCTGGATCCATTCAAATTCTCACCAGACTGAGCGGCTTGCCCGCGCAGTAACCTGCACTCTTGAATTATTTAGAAAGATGGAAACCAACCCAATTGATTCCGTAGAGGTGCTCAGTGTCACGAGCACACTGTCAGAATCCAACAGACATCTGTCAAGATTTACTCGATTGTCAACTGCGATGTTTTTGGCCGCCAAGCACGGTTCATTGATTGAACTGCTTGCAGCCAGAGCACTCAGGTCGGCATAACTACTCAACGTCGCTCGTACTACTGCGAGTTGCATTACCGCCGTGGCAACCAAGCCAGCACCGGCAATCGCAAGGACGAGAACCACCGTGAACATGGTGACACTGCCACGTTCCCCGTCACGTTGCACCAGCCTCTTGAGTTGCACACTCACGAGGACTCATCCTCGCGCGGTGCAACATGGGTTTGCTCGAGTGTGAACGAATTCTGTCCCAATAACCCAATGAAGAATCTGCCGGGTTTGACAGTGTGAACACTCACGGAGTCCTGGTTCCAATTGATCACTATTGAGGCCTCGGGCTCACGCTGTTGAAATGACGCTGCTACCAGATCGCTTTCGGTACCGCGGGCAAGTTCCCGTGCGGCAGTGCGAGTTGCATCGCTGAGTGAAAGTGTTTGCAGGCCCAGCCCAATGATTGAGACGCATGCGAAAGTGATGAAAACGAGCATGGGAACCATGAGTGCGGTTTCAAGTGTCACCATGCCTGAGTCACTGCAGAGGCTGCAACGCGTTAAGTGTGGTTTGGATGATCGAAGGTGGTGCAAGTTCCCTGGAGCTGGGGGTGTCTCCAGGGAACCTGCACGTTCATTCCTCGGCATTAGCCGAAGAAGCGTGAGAATGCCGTTGTTATGACATTCCAAATCAAGTCACGAACGCCGTCGCTGGTAAGGAGTTTGAGCAGCACTCCGCCAAGACCCGCTACTGCAACAGTTCCAACCGCGTATTCAGCAGTGGTTAAGCCCGTGTCGTCCTTCAGTGCCGCAACAATTTTCGCGGAATTTGTCGCCATGATTTTTCCCTTCTTGTGCACCGCCAGTCGGTGCTTGATCACAGATTGCTCTATGCAAATGAAAGTAAACAGAGGCAAACGACATTTTGTGGACGCCATGTCGGACCACTTCTTAACCGGTGGACAAGAAATTAAATGAGTCAAACAGGGACGCGACAATCGGCACAACGCCAAGTAGAAAGAATGCAGGCAAGAAACACGCAGCCAATGGAATAACAGCCTTCACCCCCGCGCTGCGCGCAGCTATTTGAACCGTGCGCTGATGCATGCGGCGAAGTTCCAAAGAGGTTTCATCGAGGACCTGAACAAGTGCGGCACCCGAGTCCTGCGTGCGAGTGATCGCTTGGGCAAGGCGACCTAGCGCGGGGTCATCCACCCAAGGCTTCCAGGCCTCTCGCGCATCAGCTCCCAGATCAACCATTGAGATGACATGACCAAGAACGTCTGCCAGTGGACTTTCATCGAGTGCCTCACGCACTACAACAATCGAGTCTCTGACGGTGGCACCCGAAGCAAGGGCAGCTCCAAGAAGATCGATCATGATCGGGACATCTCGCGAACTTTGCTCAATGCGTTGACGATCAAATCGCTGCTCACGATTATTCCACTCGCGAACCACCCACCAGGCTCCACCTGCACCAAGAAATGCTCCAAGAGTCCCACCGAATGTCCAACCAATGAGTGCTCCACCAAAGGAGCCAATAATCATGAGTGTCTGATTAGTAAATTTCCTTACAGCACGATCAGTCTCGTTGAATTTCACTCCCACCACAGAGCGCAATCGCTGGTCTGCAATTTTGGTGAAGTAGATGTATCCGGAGAGAAACGCAAATGTCGCACTGATAAGGATCACAACAATTTCTCCACTCTCAATGCAATGGCGTTCGTCCACCAGATGCCTAAACACGTAAGGCCAACACCGAAAGTAAGCGCAATCCAGCCCATTGGATTCAGCACCAGCCAGGTGAGCGGCTCCGCACCCATCAAGTAACCAAGTGCAATACCAACCAAGGGAAGTAGGGCCAACATGCGTGAAGTTGCTTTGGGCCCTGCCAATTCCGCCTCCAATTGCAGGCGAATGTCTTGGGATATGCGCAAAGATGCCGCGAGTTTGGTGATACTCGCCGCCAGACCCGAGCCAGAATCAAGTCCAACTCGCCAACATGCAACCAGCGCCTTCAACTCAGGGCATTTCTGGGCGTCTTCAACTAATGCACTCACGGTATCTCCGCGCCTTAGCGCCACGGCCCGAGCAACTGGCCACGGACAAAGTCCCTCCCCCGCATTAACGAGCGCGGAATGTGGGCTCTGACCAGCACGCAGTTCTGCGGCTAATGAACTAATTGCAATGACTATTTCATCCTGAGCCTTGAGCCGATCCACTTTGCGAACTCTTCGGCGCAAAAGCCCCCCAACCCTCCATGTTTCAGAAGATGCAGCAATGGCAGTAGTTCGACTCACACCGGCGAGACGCTGGCTCACGGAACTCGGAATTAGAACCCAAGCACTAAGCCCCGCCAAAAATACAGCGGCAAAGATCATGCTGCGCCACGCTTTATGCGCTCCTGAAGCGCTGTCCACCCGGACGCACGTATCCACGTTGTGCCATTCCATTCGATCGCGGGAATAGTTCTAGTCATGCCATCCGCACCCCGCTGGGTTGTGTGAATTCCACATACAATCCGTTGACCACCCGGAAGTCGTTGTAGGTGGATGACTGCATCAAGCCCCGCTCCCATGAGCGCATGCAAGGCCACTCGATCAAGTCCCGCGGTCAACCCCAACGCCTCGAGGCGTGCGGGAACATCAGCGGGACTATTTGCATGTACGGTTCCGCAGCCACCTTCGTGACCTGTGTTGAGTGCTGACAAGAGTTCCACAACCTCCGCACCACGAACCTCCCCCACCACAATCCGATTTGGCCGCATACGCAGTGACGTGCGCACGAGGTCTCGCAACGTGATTGCGCCCGCACCTTCAACATTGGGCAACCGAGCCTGCATCCGAACAACATGACAGTGCTGTGGATTTAGTTCTGCGGAATCCTCAACGATAACAATGCGATGGTCCGGTGAGACGTGAGCAAGTAATATCGATAGAAATGTTGTCTTTCCTGTACCCGTGCCACCACTGACCATGAACGCAAGTCGACTGTCAATGATTGCAATAAGTAGATCACGGAGCTCGCAGTTCACTGATCCTTGAGCAAGTAGGGAGTCCAAGGAAAAGGATGAGGAACTGGGAATCCGGAGGGAGATTGTGGTGCCATCGGTCGAGATGGGAGCGAGCACGCAATGGAATCGAGTGCCATCGGGCAAGCGAGCATCGACCATGGGTGCGGCATCGTCCAGCCTCCGCCCAGCCATCGAAGCGAGTCGCTGGGCATAGCGTCGAACATCTGCATCCCTGTCGAATGAAATACCAGTTCTCTCGAGACCTTGACCACGATCACACCAGACCGGGTGAGTTCCATTCACCAGTACATCTGTCACACCGGGTTCATCTAAAAGTGGTTGGAGAATCCCCGCACCATTAAATTCACGTTCCATTTCTGTGACCAGTGACTCGAAGGCTTGCTCGCTGAGCACGACGCCTTCATGTTGCAAAGCCCGGGAGACCCCTTCGCGAGTCGCATGTGCTGAATCAAGCACAAGCCGACTACGAATCCTTGCACTGAGAGCACTGAGAGCACTGTGCTCACTAAGAACACTATGCCCACTGGCTGCGGTCGTCATGCTGCTCGATTGAGCGGCTCTCGTGTGACCCACGCTAAAACGC
>JAFMDS010000037.1 GCA_017857175.1 Candidatus Nanopelagicales bacterium
CAGCGTGCAGCCGTCGTTCGAACCTCAGGAGTATGGCGATCGAGTTCAGTTACCGTCAAACCGCGATGAGCCACGGCAGTGGTTGGCCATTACTCCTGTGCAATACGCGCACTTGCGCGCGTGGGCCGAGGGCCGATTCACCATCGAGCAAACCAAGCGTCCCACGAGTCTGGCTGATCTTCCGTATGTGGAGCAGCCGGCGGCCTTGGATCGTCCTGAGCGAGGAACTGCACATCAAGGGCGTGGATCAGGCGTCGATCGAATACCGGCGGTGGTTGCTGGAGTTGGCGTCATCCACTGCCAGTAAATAGGCTTGCAGAGTGCATGAGCAACCGCAAACCACAGGTCCGTGGGATCAACATCAAATTTCAGAATTCCTCGACCAGGCGCACATACCCATTCGTGTGTCTTCGATGGGCACCAACGGTCCGATCGTGCAGTCCTTATGGTTTGTGTTCAATGGTGAAGCAATTTGGTGTGCGACCCAAGCCAGTTCGGTGCTCGCTCAGCGTTTAGCTGCAGATAGCCGAATTGGCTTTGAAGTAGCCGCAGATCAAGCGCCCTATCGAGGCGTGCGGGGTACTGGCCAAGCCACCATTCACCCGGACCTAGCTGAGGGCACCTTGCGCAGGTTGATTCAGAAGTATCAGGGTGACGAGGAAACGGAATTGAGTCGGTGGCTGTTGAGCCGATTGGACAAGGAAGTTGCCATTCGGATTAGTCCCACACGTTTAGCCACTTGGGATTTCTCAGGTCGAATGGGCTCGGGTGGCTAACGCTTTTCAGTGAGCGAGTCCAACACTGTCTGCACTCGCCGTTCTTTGGTTTCAACACCTTTCGCTTCAGTCACTTTCCTGGCATGCTCCTTGCGCTTGGAGTAGGTCAATCCATCAAATGACTGTCGAAGACCGCGTGAATCCAAGGCATGGGCAAGTTCAAGGGGGATGTCAACTTCCCGATACCCGGAATCAAGTTCTAGGTGCACTTCAACCGTGTCACCTGCTTGTGCATTGGCCGCTAATCTGTTGGCCTGGGGGAACACCACGCGACATTTGCCTGCTACACCGGTTGCCGTGCTTTGGTAGGTGTGACCGTTAATGGTCACTTTCAGTGGTGCTCTTTTGTTTGCGCCAAGTTCCATGAGAATTTCATTGGGTATTTCAATTGACGCGTGATTGCCGTTGCCAATCACCTCGGTTGTGTACGTAACTCCCACGGTTACCTACTCCCATTCTTAATCATGTGCGAAGACTCTGTCGACGATTGGTTCAGTCTCAAGCGGTGAGAGTACTGCGAGGTTCTTGAGATGGTGGGCTCCGCCCGTGCAGCGGGAAGTGGCAAGCACCACAATGGTCGGGTGGAGTCACCCAATCACGCAAAATATGACAAACTTTTGACACGTGGACACGTAATTTATCCAGGAATGCGATTGGGCAAGCCCGGTCGCGCGCGCACTTACTGGGCGACGATTTTCTTTATGCGCCTCTTAAATTTGCGATGGTCTGTGAAAGTGACAGGGGCATCCAATGTCGCGGCGGGACCGGCCATCTTGGTGGGTAATCATGTGTCAGCCATGGATCCCGTCGCGATTGTGATGAAGCAGTGGTGGCGGGTCACCGCATTTGCCAAAGTCGAGGTATTTGAAAACCGCGGGGCGGTTTTCTTCCGCTGGATGGGTCAAATTCCACTCCGACGTGGTGATGAACAAGCAACTCGCTGGGCATTGGATGTTGCTGCGCAGGTGATGGCCGATGGCAGCAAGTTGGGCCTCTACCCCGAGGGGACGCGGTCACCAGACAAAAAGTCACTGCACAAGTTGCACCGTCGAATCCTGATTCCAGTGTTGGAGTCAAATCCAGGCGTCCCCGTTCACGCAATTGCTACAACGTACCTCGGCACAAAGTTTGGGCGAAAGCGTGTTGAGGTGAATCTTTCCGCTCCGCTGCCCATCGATGTTGCCACTATGCACCCCAACGAAGTTGTTGAAATTATGAAGAACTCATTGCTTGATCTGGGAGGCATGGATTACGTCGATGCCTTTGCCCGCGACCTTAAAGCGCAAGCTTCTTAGTCTGGGCGTTGCTGGACACCAGCTATAACTCGAATTGCTTGCGGGATCACTTCAATGGTGACGGGTGGTGGGCCGATTCGCTCACCGTCTGCGTAAATCATCGAGTCCGGTGAATCGATCGAAATCTTCTTAGCCTGATAGGTGTGCACGAGTTTGTGCTCGACATGGCGCCCTGAGAAAATCTTGGGAAAAATTCTCAGGATTGTTCTGCGTGGTGCTTTATCAACCCAGGTGATGTCAAGCAGTCCATCTGTCATGCTCGCATTGGGGCAGATGCGCATGCCGCCTCCGTAGCAACCACCGTTACCCACCGCAATGAGTAACGCAGAGCTGCTGAGCCGCTTGTCATCCATGATTACCTCGTAATGGTGAAGCTTGAATGGTCGCATTTCAGCGAGTAAGGCAACTATGTACCGCGTTGTTCCTCGACCGAATGTCATGCGGTTGGCTCGCTCATTGATCGCCGAGTCAAATCCGGCAGAAATCACTCCCAAAGACCAGATCTGCTCTTCATCATGTGTGATCAGGGAGGCATCGATCATGCTGGATTGGTTTCCATGAATGGAGTCAGCAAGTTGATCGAATAATGCGGTATTTGCTTTTCGAGTGAACCCAAGTGACCAAGCAATGTCATTTCCCGTGCCAGCAGGGATGATTCCGAAAATAACTCCCGCTGGGATAACTGCCTGAAGCACCTGATGAACCGTTCCGTCGCCACCGCATGCGAGAACAACGGATGACTCCTGAGCGCACACTTCCAATGAAATCTGTTGCAACTCTTTGAGTGAAGTGGGTTGGTGCAGTGTGGTGGCGACGCCCTTGGCCGCAATTGCCTGCTGCGCCGACATTGCAATTTTGCGAGCGCGGCCATTGCCAGCCATCGGGTTGGCAATGATTGCAACCGTGGGCGAGTTCATCCCTTGAGTCTAGGGAGATTATTTGACTATCTTGATCAATCGCTGGAATTTTTGTCGATTACCAACTGCGGCGAGCGATGACCTGATCAAGGTCGTTATATACGGTCAGTTTTTGATTGAACCAGAACACAGGCTTTGTGCTACCGAGATAAGTTGCCTTGGATGTGGACTTTCCTTTACCCATTCGAAGGAGCCACGTGCCATTGGGTGCCAGGCAGGTTCCGGATGTGAACCGGTACACGGTGTTTCCCGTTTCCATGCGGTAGCCATCAAGACATTTGGTCTCGGTTCCGCGGTTGATCAGCCTGACCCACTGGGTCGCTGCTCGAGTTTTGCCCTTTTTCTTGCCAAGGGAGAGGTCTTGGATTGCCACGACACCATTAAGCGGGTTGATCTCGCATTCAGTGGTGCAGGGGTATTCGCGCCAGAACCGGTAATTTCCGTAGCGGTCGAGTAGGTAGGTTCCATCGCCGAGTAAGGCGCCGGGGTTATTTCCAGGTTCGGGGTACAGGCGCCTTGTGTAATTGCCATAGAGATCATGCGCATCGGGTTTTCCGGGCTGTCCTGCCCCGGTGTGCACGGTGCGAAAATCCTCAGGTGCGATAACACTTCCAGCAGGGAACACGAAATGACCAGCATTGCCTGAATCCCGCAGTTTCCAGCCGGTGAGATCAATGTCGGTTGTTCCGGTGTTGCGCACGGTGACCCATTCATCAACGAGCGTGCTGTTGCGGGAGCCCCGAGTGATTCGTAAATCTACTTGCGCATCCGGTTGTTCCAGCTCGCCGCACAGAGTGGGATCCCACATGCCGATTCGCTTTTCTTGGGCTTGGGCAATCACTTCGCGGTACAAGGAACTCATGGCGGCTTCGCTGGCAATCGTGAACCAGAGTCCCCAACCACGCTCGGCCATGGCCCAGGCAATGTCTTGATCAAATTCACCCGTGATTGGGTTGGGTGCGAGGATGACGCGCTGCGGGCGAGCGTCTTTGCCCTTTGAATTCGGATTAGCCGACAACAGTCGCACGGTGGTTCCAAGAGGTAAGAGTTCGGCCAGAACATCCATTGCTTGCCACCCACCACACTGGCCAGGATTGGCGTTATCTTTTTCAGGAGTGTTAATTCCTAGAAATCGAATGCGAGAACTTGCACCGGTAACACTGTCGCTGACGATTATTGTGTCTCCATCGACAATACGCGTCACAGTGGCCGTTTCCCAGGCGCTCACGTTGTCCCATGGCCCAGCTGCGACAGACGGCGAAATTGTCAGCACTAGGCAAGCAGAAATCAAGCCAATTGACCAGTTTCTCAATTGCCTACCTTTGCCGAATCGCCGAGTTCGCATGCGATTGGTGCGGTAAGGATTCATGTGGGGGAAGTTCTTTCTGTGTTGGGTCCACAACAGTATTGCACGCTGACTTTTCTTCTGTCTCTATAGGATTATGTGATGTCGGAGTTGCAATGGGGAAAGAGTTGGACCCGTGAGGGCGAATCCCTCACTCGAAAAGTGGAGTGTCCAAGTTTCTTGGCAGCAATCGAATTGGTGCAGCAAGTGGCGTTGGTGGCTGAAGAGCTAAACCATCATCCCGATATCGATATCCGGTGGACGTCAGTTATTTTCATGGTCACAACTCACTCGACGGGAACTTTAACTCAGTTGGATGTGAACTTGACTCAACGCATTGACGCACTGATTGACGGTTAGAGAACTAGGCTTCAACCGTGGGTTCGCGAACTTATGATCTCGTGTGGGGGAGCACCCTGCGTGCAACGACAATCGCTCACAAGTTTCTGTACCGATTCAGTCGAGGCAAGCTGGGACGTAAATTCCCAGGAGGCGCTCAAGTGGTGTGGATCACCACCCTTGGCCGCAAATCAGGTGAGTGGAGAAAGACCCCACTTTTAGCGGTCAAGGTTGCTGACGGTTGGGGCATTGCAGGGTCAAATGCCGGTCAAGAAAAAACGCCGGGATGGGTCTACAACGTTGAGGCTCATGATCGAGGCCACATTGAAATTGATGGTCGGGAGCAGGAAGCACAGTTCACGCCAGTTTTAGGCGAACTGGCCGAGGAAATTTACTCAGGCCTCACCAAACAATGGTCGGCTTATGACATGTATCGCCGAAACATTCAGCGCGAGATTCCAGTGTTCTTGGTTCGACCGTTAAGCGCGAGCTAGTTGCCGCAGGTACTCACCATAACCACTTTTCATGAGTGGCTCGGCAAGTTCATCGAGTTGCATGGCATTTATCCAGCCATTACGCCAGGCGATCTCCTCAACGCAACCAATTTTTGTCCCGGTCCGGTCCTCCATGACGCGAACAAACTCACCGGCATCTTGTAGTGATCTGAATGTACCTGTATCGAGCCACGCGGTACCACGTTCAAGAACTGTGACACCCAATGAACCCTGCTGGAGGTAGTAATCGTTCACTGCGGTGATTTCTAGTTCACCACGAGGTGATGGCTTGATCGCTTTGGAAACATCAACCACCGTGCTGTCGTAGAAATAGAGACCAGGTACCGCAAAATTACTTTTTGGCTTTAGAGGCTTCTCTTCGATGGAAATAGCTAGACCGTCGGGACCGAACTCGACAACGCCATATTCGCTGGGGTTAGCAACTTCATAAGCAAAAACATGCCCACCGCTAACCGACGTTTGTTCGGCTAACTTGCGGCCAAGACTCGGACCATAAAAAAGATTGTCACCGAGCACCAAGCCAGCACTGTCGCCCGCAAGAAAATCCTCAGCGATGATGAACGCCTGTGCGAGACCTTCAGGCCGAGGTTGCACTGCGTATTGGATCTCCATGCCCCAATTGGCGCCGTTACCGAGCAAACGCTGGAAGGCGTCAGAGTCCTCTGGGGTGGTGATGATCAGTATCTCGCGCAGTCCTGCTGCCATCAGGGTGGCAAGGGGGTAATGGATCATCGGTTTGTCATAAACAGGTAGCAATTGCTTGCTCACGCCCATGGTTATTGGCCACAGCCTGCTTCCAGTGCCACCGGCGAGAATGATCCCCTTCATAGGGGCAGGCTAGCGAATAAGAGTTCTCAGCGGTTCGTTTCGGTGGTTACTGCGTAAGAAGGAACGGGTTTTCATAGAGTTGAAAGCCATCCTGCACGGTGAAGCCGGCAAGGGTTGGGTGCGTCATGGTGAAATGGGCTTTGCAGGGTTCATCGATAATTATTCCCCAGCCGCGCTCCAAGAAAAAGTCCTGTAATTGTCCCTCGGCCAGCCTGCTGTGAGTCCCTACCGCCATCAGCGCCGCATGATCTTGAACGGGACCGGCTTCCTTGTTGAGCAATTCGAATTCAACGCCCTGCACGTCAATATGGAGTAAATCAATGCGTGATTGCGGCATAGCATCAAACAACTCAGATAGCTTGAGTGCTTGCACGATGCGGTGCTTAACGTGCGCGCCGCGGTAATCGGTACCCGAATCCGGCATAGTGCACAGAGCAGCACCCATGTCCGTCCCGTCAATGTCAGGAAACTCCATCGTCGTGCTTTCATGCCAGCCTGCACCAAGAATTACTTTCATGGTGGCCTGTGATTCGCGAACACGACCAAGAATCATTTCCGATGTTCCCTCGATCAATTCAGCATCAACGTTGTTATCGGCTGCATGTTGCATGGCCCACTGCGCGTGCAGGGGGTGCGCCTCAATCGCAATGCCTGAAGCATTGAGTCCGCGTGCGCGGGCTGCTACGACACCGCTAACAACCCAGGGCGCCCACCCCGCGCCGACCTCAATAATGTGAAAATCTTCCGTCGCCCGCGTCAGTGCGAGTGAAAGTGCAACGTATTCCTCAGCCTCGGAGCGATAGCCGTCATCCGGGATTGGCAATTCGGAGCTGATCGTTGAGGCGAGTTCGGCTGGTGCCCAGGGCAGCATTGAAACCCGAGTGTGAACACCCATCCAGTCGGTATAGAGCCCATCAATGGGGTCGGGCGGAGCAGTCACCCGAAGTGATTCAAGGATCGGCGGGAAATCCTCGAGTGTGAGGGGAACCGTTACACCATTTCCCAGAGATGGAATGCGTGGTGTACCGGATGCCTCGATCGGCTTCACGTCATTGTTCTTACGAGCAAAAAGGCCCATGACGCGGAAGGGTAGCCCCTTGCCAGTGTCAGCGCCCCGCGGGCATGTCGGCATGATGTCCCGGTGGCCCCTCCCCAGCAAGTCAACCTCATTAGTTGTGAGGGCATCTATAAGTCCTATGGAGAGCGTCCCTTACTTGCCAATGTTTCCCTGGGGGTTGCTCGTGGTGAGCGGATCGGTGTTGTGGGACGCAATGGCGCAGGGAAAAGCACCCTGTTGCGGGTCCTAGCGGGGGGTACACAACCGGACTCTGGTCGAGTGACCAGGGGATCTGACGTGGTTGTTGGCGAACTCGATCAGGTGGGCGAATTCGAAACCGGTCAGAGCGTTCGCGATCTGGTGCTCGGGGATCGAGAGGATTACGAGTGGGCAGGTGACTCCAAAACCCGTGAAATTCTTCAGGCATTGCTCGGTGGCTACGAAGAAGAACAGTTGGGACGTGTTGTCGGGACTCTTTCAGGTGGGGAGAGGCGTCGCGTTCACCTAGCCGCCCAGTTGATCCGTGATGTTGATGTCCTCTTTCTTGATGAACCAACAAACCACCTTGATGTTGAAGTGATTGCGTGGCTTGCACGACATCTGAATGCCCGACCCAAAATCGCTGTTGTGACAGTGACCCATGATCGCTGGTTCCTCGATGAAGTCTGTGATCACATGTGGGAGGTAGTAGGCGGCAATGTTGAAGAGTATGAAGGTGGGTACTCGGCATTCGTGTTGGCCAAGGCCGAACGCATGCGCCAAGAAGCAGTCAGCGAATCACGCCGGCAAAACTTGATGCGCAAGGAGCTTGCATGGCTTCGGCGCGGACCCCCTGCGCGAACTACAAAACCACGCTTTCGCATTGATGCTGCGAATGAACTCATCGCCGCTGAACCGCCGCCACGTAACTCGGTCGAGCTCTTGGAGTTTGCCAGTGCTCGCTTGGGCAAGACCGTTTATGAACTGCATGATGCGCGCGTGGGTTTTGATCAACGCACATTAATTGAGCGCACGACCTGGAACATTGCGCCAGGTGCGCGCATTGGAATCCTCGGTCCTAATGGTGCAGGAAAGACGACATTACTCAAGACACTTTTGGGCGAGACTGCATTGTTAGCGGGCAAGCGTATTCAAGGTGTGACGGTCAAACCGGGAGTGCTCAGTCAACATCTCAGTGACCTTGATGAATCAAAAACCGTGATCGCAACGGTGGAGGAAGTCGCGAACTACATCGAGTTGGGCAAGGGAAAGCAGCTCAGCGCCAGTCAGGTCTGTCAACGTTTGGGTTTTGATCATGACGGGCAATTCACCAGGGTGTCCGAGTTATCCGGTGGTGAGCGCCGTCGACTCGAACTCACTCGAATTTTGATGACTGAACCCAATGTTCTGGTGCTCGACGAGCCTACAAACGACTTCGATGTTGAAACCTTGGCGGCCCTCGAGGATCTTCTTGATGGGTTCCCTGGAACTTTGTTGATCATTTCACACGATCGGTACTTCCTCGAAAGAGTGTGTGACACCTTTATTGCGGTGTTGGGCGACGGAGACTTGACCGACCTGCCAGGTGGAATTGAACAGTATTTGGAGCTGCGTAAGGGTGTAACTTCAATGTCAGACTCCGCGAAAAATACGGCGGAACAGACAAATTCCCGCCCCAAAGATCCGGGTCGAGATAGGGAATTGCGCAAGGCTATTGACAAATATGAGCGTCAGTTGGGCAAAGTCGATGGCGAGATAGCCGCTGTCCACGCGGATATGGCCGCCATCAGTGATGACTTCACTCGCATGGGTGAGTTGGATGCAAAATTACGTGAATTAAATGTCAAACGTGAAGGAATAGAAGAGCAATGGCTAGAGGCGGCGACTGAACTGGCCGAGTAGCAATGCCGTATGTCGAATAGGCTGGGGGCATGACGAGCCTGCCGCAACGCACCATTGGTCCTTGGAGTGTGTCTGCCGTTGGTCTTGGTTGCATGCCGTTGTCCTTCACCGAAATGGTGCCCCACCGCGAGCAAGCAATTGCCACGATCCACCGTGCCCTGGATTTGGGGATCACACTTTTGGACTCCGCAAATATTTATGCACCGAGCTGGGATGCCGTCGGGCACAACGAGTCACTTGTTGCCGAGGCGTTGAGTTGTTACACGGGTTCGGCCAATATCTCTGATGTCCTCGTGACCACCAAAGGTGGGATTACTCGCTCCGAGGGAGAGGAGTGGGGGCGCAACTCCTCGATCGAAGGTTTGCGTGCTGCCTGCGAGGCGAGCATGACGGCACTCGGTGTGACAGTCATTGATCTCTATCAACATCACCGGCACGATCCCAGCCAAACCTATGTTGATCAAATGAAAGCATTGAAGGACGTTCGTGATCGCGGTTGGGTAAAAGAAGTCGGGCTGTCCAATGTCACCCTAGCCGAACTTGAAGTTGCGCTTGAAGTTATTGGCACTCCTGCCGATGGTGGAATCGTGTCAGTGCAAAATGAATTCTCGCCTCGTTTTCGTGCGGACCGTGAGGTCTTGGACAGGTGCACGGAACTGGGCATTGCATTTTTGCCTTGGTCACCATTGGGTGGCGCTCTGTATTCCAAGCAGATCGATGAACACTATTCGGAGTTTGCGGTCGTCGCGGCCGAACATAACGCGACCGCCCCGGAAATTGCCTTGGCATGGTTGTTGAATTTGTCCCCCGTGGTCATCCCGATTCCGGGCGCAACCAAGCCGGTGACCATCGACTCCATTGTTCGCGCATTGTCCATTGAATTAACGTCAGACCAAGCTGCTCGTTTGGAAGCAACAGCGGCTGAGGCGACTTCCTTGTTCCCTGATGACATGCCACGGAGCCCATTGCGATGAGCGAGACAAACTCAGAGCGCCAGAAGGTTGTGATCGTGGGCGCAGGATTTGGTGGCCTCACATGTGCGACCAAACTCGCCAAAGCGGGAAATGTAGATGTAACCATTGTTGATCGCCATCCCTACCAGTTGTTTGCGCCCTTGCTCTATCAAGTTGCCACCGGTGGCTTGCCCGAGGACGACATCGCCTACCCGGTGCGCGCTGCCATTCCGGGTGTGGATTTCGTTCGCGGTGAAGTTGTGAAGGTTTCCATGGATGCCAAAAACATTCGTTTGGAAGATGGCCGAGTTCTGTATTACGACCAACTTGTTTTTGCCGTGGGTAGTGAAGGCACAACTTTCGGCGTTCCTGGCGTTGCTGAGAACGCCCTGCAAATGAAAAATATCCGTGAAGCACGTGAGATCAAGAATCGACTCCTTCAAACATATGAGGATGTTGAGACAGGGGCAAAGCCCAAAGAAGCACTTCGTGTGGTCGTTGTCGGAGGCGGCCCAACAGGCGTTGAAGTTGCTGGCGCCGTCAGTGAAATGCAGCGTGGAATGCGCCGAGAGTTTCCCAATATCGCAGACTTCGCATCGGTGACTTTGGTGGAAGCTGCTTCACGTTTGCTATTGCCATTCAACGAGAAGTCGTCAGCACATGCCAAGAAAGAACTCGAAGAACTCGGCGCAATTGTCAAGGTAGATTCCGCGGTAGACCGTATGTATCCCACCGACGTCCACTTGAAGTCGGGTGAAGTCCTGCCAGCTGGAACCATAATTTGGGCTGCAGGTGTCGCTGCGCCCAAGCAATGGGCCGAACTGGGAGAAACAGATCGTGCAAACCGCTTAAAGGTAAATGACACACTGCGACTGCGCGATGACGTGTGGATTATCGGTGACATGGCCCACGTGATAACCGAGTCTGATCGACCATTGCCCATGGTTGCATCGGTGGCCATGCAACAGGGTCGGTATGTCGCGGCGAGTATCCAGGCATTGATCGAAGGAAAGATCATCAAAGCTTTCTCATATAAAGACAAAGGACAGATGGCCACCATCGGGCGCCGCAGGGCTGTTGTTGAGCTGCCCAATGGCATGCGCCTGCATGGAACTCCAGCGTGGTTCTCGTGGTTGGGCTTGCACGTTTTTTATCTCGCCGGCGGACGCAATCGAGTATCTGTGATCGCCGATTGGTTTTGGAACTACATTGCCTGGGGTATTGGGCCGCGCAGAACCGTTATCGATTAACTGGCCGGATGCTTATCCAGCGTCTGCATGAATTCTTTGTACGGAACAAAGCATAAAATGGTTCGCGAGCCACGTTGCCACCCTGCTTGACTTGGCCAGATCTGCCAAAATGGGTAATACTTTTTCAGCACGGTGAACGGTTTGGCGGCAGCCTTGCAGGTCTTATTGGAATTGTTGCTGAGTGAGTTATTGCCCGGGTAACGGCTGGTGGGCGTGCCTACTTGTTTTTCTTTAATCAAAATCCAGTTCTTTTTCACATTCAAACAAGGATAGACAGCAGATATCTTGTTGCCGGGAACTCCGGGGGTGCAAAAGTTAAAGGTCTCGGGAGCGTTCGCGGCGACGAACTCTTGAGCGGGAACTTTGAGACTTTGATAGCCCTTGCCACCGAGGAGAGCCGCGTCGCAACGGACCCAGCGCTCACCAGCGTTCCATTGAGCTTTGGTGGGCATCACCGGAATGGAAGTGAATCGGCTGGGAAGTTTTCTGTTGGCCATGCCCAGGAATGACTCGAGATTTTTAGTCGTGCAGCGCGATGTGGCTTTGAGCCGAGCGGAGATGGAGGCTTTCTCAGGAACACCAAAGTTATTGGGCAAAGTGCCCGCCCAATACGTCTGAGCCGTGTGGGGTCTTGTGCACTCAATGGGGACGGCACTTGCTGCTTGATCCTTTGTCCCAGACTTCTTGTATTGATAGCAGGCATTGAGTTCAGCTGCATTTGCCGCTGGTGCCGAGATAGCCGAGATCCCCGCCATGGCTGTTGCGATCATGCTGGCACTTATGAGAATGCGGGCAAATGAACTCCTGGGGAAAACGTTCATATCATCAGACTACCTGCTCATATGGGTTGCGATTGAAGGGTGATCGGTGGAAACTGTGGCCATGCCAATTATTAGTGTTCTAAGTCTTAAAGGCGGGGTGGGCAAGACATCGGTTGTTCTCGGCCTCGCTGGAGCCGCGGTATCTCGCGGTCTCGCATCCCTCGTCATTGACCTGGACCCGCAGGGCAATGCAACGTCAATTCTGCGCACCCACAAAACGAAATCAACTGTCGCGGATGTGCTGGCACACCCCACTCGGGCCACAATCGAAGCGGCTCTGACCCCCTGTGATTGGGAAGTGGGTCCGGGTGAAGTTGATGTGTTGGCGGGTCACTCCAATGTGATCCGGTTCGATTCGTGGACAGGGCAAGCATTTCGCCCCAAGTTGGCCAAGGCGTTGCAGCAGTTAGATGGCTACGACCTCGTTCTTATTGATTGCCCGCCTTCCCTCGGGGCGCTGACTCGCGAGGCCCTGGCCGCATCAGACCTGGCATTAGTTGTGACCACGCCTAGCTACTTTGGTGCCCAAGGGGTTGAACGTGCAGTCGAGGAAATCAAAGAAATTCAACGGACCGTCAACCCAGATCTCACATTTGCGGGCATTGTTGTTAACCGCGTTCGCTCGGTCGCTGAGGAACATCAATACCGATCAGACGAATTAGGAACTATTTACGGTAAATCAGCGTTGCTGAAACCATTCATCCCCGACCGCATTGCGGTTGCTCAAGCCGAGGGATACGGGCAACCCGTGGGCATGGTGAAAACGGCGGGGGGCCGTGAAGTGGCTGATATTTTTCAGGGATACCTGAATCAACTACTCAGAAAGTAGCTCGACTTCTGCGACTTCTTCTTTATCCTCATTACGTTCAATTTGCTTGATATCCGCGATTGTCCCAATGATCGCGGCAACAACCCCAAGCCCAAATATCCAAAGCCACGCGGTCCAACTGTCAAATGACCAACCGCTCGTTGGGTTATCGGAGCAGAGTCCCAGGCCACATTCCGGCAACACCGTTATGCCGATGGTGAGGAGATCAAGAATCACCCAGAAAAACACGATGTAGGCAACCCACATGATGATGGCGTAAGAGGTTCGCCGCATCCAGCCTTGTTGCCCTAACACTCCGCGGTCCACGCCTTGATCGGTCAGTTCGAATGGTCGATTCCACATCAATAGGATCGCCATACCCGCGACGCCAACCAGGAACGTAACAAACGCCCAGGTGTAGAGGTGCCAACCGAAAACTGCTGGTCCGTAGCCAGGGTCATTGGGATCAGAAATATGCAGCAGAATCTGGCGCGTACTTGCTGCACCACCTACAAGAGCGGCAAGCATGCTCAGTGCGTAATGACGAGGGCGCGTTCCCCACAGCAAGTTCATGGCCGGACCCACGGCCAGCCCGATCATGCCGGAGCGTTGAATCAGACAGAGTGGACACGGTTGCTCGCCCACGCCTAACTGGAGATTCAAGGAACCTGCTAACACTCCCAAAAGTCCGATGAGGGCAACGATATTTATCAGGCGTGAGAGGTTGATGGTCTGCGCGTCCGTCAGATACTGCTTGCTCACAACAACTCCTAGAAGTTCAAAGGGATCGGGTCGCTCATGTGCACCCTGAGCAAAACGAGAGTCCAGACGAGCGTCAAGATCACGAGGGCTGGCGTCCACCGCCACTTTTTAAAGATTCCAACAAAAACAAAAGCCCACAAAAGAAACATGGAGAACATCATGGATTCAGGCTAGAGGTAGGTAGACCGAATGAGAAGTAGGACACGTTCGATCCCAAGACAAGGCTCCTCGTGGATCACGCAAAAGACTTGTTCACCAAAGTTGTGGGATGGTGAAAGAACTTTTGAGAAATTAACTTATTTAGCAGTTGAAATACGCAGAATCAAACGGTGCCGTAAAGGCGGTCGCCTGCATCGCCCAGTCCAGGAACTATGTATCCCTTGTCATTAAGGCGTTCATCGAGTCCTGCCGTAACGATTGTGACTTGAGCGTGGGTATTCGCGTACGCCTCCTCGAGCCTGGCCAGTCCCTCTGGAGCCGCGAGTAGGCAAATCGCGGTAACGTCTTTAGCGCCACGCTCGAGCAGGATGTCGATTGCTGCGATGAGTGTTCCGCCGGTTGCCAGCATGGGATCGAGGACGAACACCTGACGGTCTTTCAAGTTGTCGGGCAGGCGATCTGCATAGATCGACGCGGTTAGAGTTTCTTCATCGCGCACTAATCCAAGAAAGCCAACTTCGGCCGTGGGCATGAGGCGGACCATTCCGTTGAGCATTCCAAGTCCAGCGCGAAGGATGGGAACCACCAGCGGTCGCGGTTCTTTCATCTCGAGACCCACGGTCGGTGCCACTGGTGTGGTGATTGCGACCTCTTCCACTTCAAGTGCCTCGGTGGCTTCATAGGCCAATAAGGTCACAAGTTCTTCAGCTAGAAGTCTGAAGGTCGCTGAGGAAGTTTCCTCCCGGCGTAACCGTGACATTTTGTGGGCAACGAGTGGGTGATCAATGACTAACGTCCGCATAAAGCCCAGACTAGTGCCTCCGCGTGCATGCTTGGGCGGGTTCATGCCACCATTGGGTCATGGCCACCCAGGAAGCGCGAGCAGAAGACATTGACTACTGCGCTGTTCTCTGGCGCGAAGAGGGACAGTGGAATAGTGCCAAGGTTCCCGCGCGGCAGGCTTTAATAGTCGATGACCTCGTCACACTCTCCAAGCAATATCCGGGTGAAGGCGGAGTGTTCATCGCCGTCGGCGTGGCCGAGGAATTTTTCATCCTGCTCAAATGCGATGCCCGCTCAACCGTGGGACTCATCAGTGACTCAATTGCCCTCTTGGACTGGGATATCGCAGTCGATACAGCGGATCTCATTGAACTTGATTGGGATGAAGATGAAGTTGAAGAATTCGAAGCCATTGGTGACCTTGACATGCTCCAAAACTTTGGGCTTCGCAGTGACCACATCTCCATGATTTGTGAAAATCCCGATCTATATCCCGATCAGCAGATCGCTGAGGTCATGAAGCGCATCGGGGCCGAGGCTCAATGGAAGAAGATCACCAACAAGTGAGTGATGATTCACGCCTCATGGAATTGGCGCTTGAGTGTGCAATCCAAGCGGGTGAACGGGGGGAGATTCCCATCGGCGCCGTCATCACGGACTTAACAGGAACAGTCCTCGCTGCAACGGCCAATGAGCGCGAAGCGCGCCACGACCCCACGGCCCACGCCGAAATTCTTGCTCTGCGCCAAGCAGGGGAACGCATCGGAGATTGGCGCCTTGAAGGGTGCACGATGTTTGTCACTCTTGAGCCATGTCCCATGTGTGCAGGTGCCATTGTTATGTCCCGGCTGCCGAGGCTTGTCATTGGTGCGTGGAATGACGAATACGGCGCTGCTGGTTCACGCTGGGATTTGGTTCGGGACCGGCGCATGAATCATCAGGTAGAAGTGATTCAGGGCATCAAAGAAATCGAGTGCGGCTCCTTAGTTCGAAAGTTCTTAAGCGAACGCAGAATCCGCTAAACATTAGTTTGCGCAGAACGGTGTCGGAATTTGTTTCGATGCTCGGAAAGTTTTACCCTTGGTCTAATGTCTTCCGTGTCCAATAACCAAACTCGCCAACGATCGCGCCCGGTAGAGCGCCCACTGTGGCTTACCGTGTTATTGATCGTGGTGGCCATGCTGGTTCTTTTCGGCATTGGATTTGGAATCGCCACTCTGCTCAAGGGTTCAGGAGGAACTGACCCGACCGAGGCCCTGCCGAGTGCGACTTCAACCATGAACCTCGATAACTGCACCGTTGTCATGATCACACCGGCAGAGAATCTGCCCCGTGCATCAAAGGTCACCTTGAATGTTTTTAACTCAACCAAGCGCGTTGGATTGGCGGGCGATGCTGCAAAGTTGATGGGAGTGAGGGGCTTCAAAATTGGTGCAGTTGAAAACGATCCATTGGGGGTTCCCCTCGAGGGTGTCGGTGAGATTCGTTATGGCCCCAAAGGTGAGGCAGCAGCACAGTTAGTCGCATTTCATTTCCCCGACGCCACGTTGGTCAATGACGGACGCAAAGGCAAGAAGGTCGACATTTCTCTGGGCAAAGGTTTCACGGAGTTGGCCAATGATGCCGAGGTTGTTGCGTTACTCGCCCAACCATCACCGAGCCCATCCCCATCAGGCTGCCCACTTCCCCAGGAGTCGGACAGTGCAGCACCCGATGATTCGGAGAGCGAAGCAGAGTCCGAGTAACGAGAGTTTTCATTTGAGAACTTGATCAAAGTACTTCTCTTCATATGCTTGAGTGGTGTTTCCGCCCTCGTCGACTGAAGAATTCTCGCGACATGATTTCGCGCATCAAGCACTGTCGGGACTCACTACAAGTGAGGCTGATCGACGTTTAGCTGAATTCGGACCGAACGAGATTGAAGTGAGCAAACCGACCTCAGTCTTTTCCCGAGTGCTGGCGCAATTGCGCGACCCATTCAATCTGGTCTTGCTCGGGGCGTGTGCCCTGACGTTAGTGACAAGTGATTGGACTAACGCCTCAATCATCGCACTCGTTGTGACCATAAACTCTGCGGTTGGGGTGATTCAAGAGGTGCGCGCAGATCACGCTGTTGCAGCACTTGCTGCGATGAGTGCACCGGCCGTTCGAGTACGCCGCAACGGGGTAGAAGTTTCAGTGCCTTCGGCCGTAATCGTTCCGGGAGACATCGTGCTCCTGAGTGAAGGAGACATTGTTCCTGCTGACGGAGAAGTCCTTGAGCAATCCAGTTTCCTTGTTGATGAATCCGCTCTGACGGGTGAATCAATACCCGTAGGTCATGTTGCAAGCACTGATGAAAATATTGGTGGAATTGTTTCTGCAGGCACCGTTGTCGTCAAAGGGCGAGCGGTCGTCAGGATTGAGTCAACCGGAGCAAACAGTGCTTTGGGGAGAATCGCCGCGATGCTGGATTCTCAACCGGAAGCTACCCCGCTCCAGCAACGGATGGCACGTTTGAGCCGAGTGCTCGCCATCATCGCCGTTTCACTTTCAACAGTGGTATTTGCTCTTGGACTCTTGCGGGGAGAGCCATTCGAATCCATGTTGATCACCGCGATCAGTCTTACGGTGGCCGCTATTCCTGAGTCTCTCCCCGCAGTGGTGACACTTGCATTGGCATTGGGCGCAAGTCGAATGGCCGCTCGACGAGCGATTGTGCGAAGGCTGCCAGCCGTGGAGACCCTTGGCTCCGTGGGTGTCCTCGCAACTGATAAGACCGGAACACTCACGGGTGCCCAAATGTTTGTTGGTGAGCTCTGGACACCACGGCGACAAGTCAGTGTTCTTGGTAGTGGGTACGAGCCCACGGGAGACTTGATGTCCAACGGGACCGAACTGGACTTGGATTCGTCGCCTGACGTAATAGAACTCTTGCGTGCTGGTGTTTTGTGCAATGACGCAGCACTCATTCCTCCAACATGCGATGGAGAGAGCTGGTCAGGAGTTGGTGACCCAACTGAAGTCGCCTTGCTCGTGGCTGGAGGAAAAATTGGGTTAAGCCGCTCAGGTCTTGAACCAGAGTTTCCTCGGCTTGCAGAGCGTCCATTCGATAGCGCTGCCAAGCAGATGACCACCGTGCACGGTCATGCGCACGGTTCAGATGGCGACGCGCTGTTTGTTGTCAAAGGATCCCCGGAGGTTCTACATACGACTCATGGTGACGGTGAATTCTCTAGCACGTGGCGTGAGGCGCTTAAAGAGTCTGAAAGACTGGCACAGCTCGGCTATCGTGTAATCGCAGTTGCATCAGGTTTCTCGAGCAGTGTCGATCCCTCGACATTTGTTCCCATGCGCCTGTTAGGACTCATCGCGATTATTGATCCCGCAACTCCTGCGGCTCGCGCAAGCATCCAGGCCTGCCGCTGTGCAGGGATCGTGCCAATCCTTGTCACGGGCGATCATCCTGCGACCGCGAGAAACGTCGCGGTTGACGTTGGAATTATCAGTGATGACGCTCCAGATGATCTTGTGGTCACAGGTCAGCACATGGCTGACGGCTCGGTACCTGATTTAACAACTCCAAGGGTCTTTGCGCGAACGACTCCGGCGCAAAAGCTAGACATCATTCAAGCCTGGAAGAGCCAAGGCGCGAGCATTGCAATGATGGGAGATGGCGTTAACGATGGACCAGCACTACGCCGCGCGGATGTCGGTGTTGCCATGGGGCACCGAGGCACCGAGGTAGCGCGGCAGGCGGCTGATTTGATCCTGGCCGATGACAATCTCGACACCATGGTGGCGGCAGTTGAAGAAGGCAGGCGGGTTTACGACAACATAAGGCGCTTCCTAATTTTTGGCTTATCAGGCGGCGCGGCGGAAATCGCCATCATGTTGCTCGGCCCTTTCATTGGCTTAGCCGTTCCTCTGTTGGCGGCACAAATACTCTGGATCAACCTACTGACTCACGGCATAACGGGTGTTGCGATCGGAGCGGAGCCCGGTGAGTTAAATGCAATGCGCAGGCCACCGCGACCACCTGATGAAAGTGTTCTGGGAGATGGATTGTGGGTACGCATTCTGGTTTGCGCAATTTTCATCGTTGTCGCCACGGCGGGAGTGGGCCTGTGGGCTGAGGGAACGGGACGTCCTTGGCAAAGCATGGTCTTCCTGTCCCTCACCAGCCTGCAACTTGGGGTTGCCCTCGGTCTGAGGTCGCGCCTTTTCACTAGAAAGAATCTTTCGATGCCTTTTGCAATTGTGTTATCACTGGCGCTTGCAATCGCTGGACTTTATATTCCCATTCTCCGTGAAGTTTTGGGAACCGAACCGTTGACATGGTTCGAGGCACTCATTTGCGTAGTGATTGGCATTGTTGGTTGGACTGTCGCCCGACTTGGTGCTTCAGCAAAGTGGGTTACTTACTCACGAGATATATGGCGGTGGCGGTGGGATTTGAACCCACGGTGAGGTTGCCCCCACACGCGCTTTC
>JAFMDS010000038.1 GCA_017857175.1 Candidatus Nanopelagicales bacterium
TCAATCCCGCGCGTTCATTGCAAGATTCAACGGTTGCAGTGTTGACCACTTCAGGTTCTACCGGCAATCCTCGCGGTGTGGAGTTCTCTGCTGGGACACTCAACTCCCTCAACCATCACATAAACTCTGGGGCAGTCACAGGCAATCACATTGATGCGCCACCGCAATGGATCGCTGCGATTCCCGTCACTTCGGTTGGCGGCTTCAATGTTGTCGTGCGCGCGATTGCCGCAGGAATTCCCCCACTCGCACTGTCCAGCGTCGGTGGCGCCTCACCATTTTCCATCGAAGAAGCGATTCAAACAATCGCGTCGGTCAAGAACTTGCCTGTGATGATTTCACTTGTTCCCGCGCAGGTGCGCAGGTTGCTCGGCTCCGCCGAAGGAACCCAAGCACTCAAACAATGTTCACTGGTTTTGGTGGGCGGCTCAGCAACCCCAGTAAGCGATCAAATTCGCATGCGTGATGAGGACATCAACGTCGCATTTACCTATGGAATGACAGAAACCACGGGCGGGTGCGTCTTCAACGGAACACCTGCACAAGGAGTCCATATCGAGGTTGACCCCGACACCTCTGTCATAACTATTTCCGGGGAAATAATCGCGACCGGCTATCGACCCACTACCTCTACAGAGCCATTCCTGCCTTTTAATTCGTCATTTACCACAAAAGACATTGGTGCTCTCGACATGGATGGAACGTTGAACATTCTTGGTCGCGCTGATGACATCGTGATGATCAATGGCGTCAACATTTCACTCAACGCAATCACTGAAATTATCAACTCCCATGAATTAGTCACAGATTGCTTTGTGCTGCCCGACTTGGCCGCACTAATTGTGACCAATTCACCTGCCGTTGACTCAATTATCGATGAACTACGCAAGGCAATTGCTAACTCATTGGGCGGTATCGCTGTGCCTCAATTCCGCTGTGTTCCCGCGCTGCCACAACTGCCTAACGGCAAGCACAACCGGCAAGAAATTGCCAGGCTCTACGGTTAGCCCGTGGCAACGACTTCTGAGTGGATCCAAGGCGCGCGTCCCCGCACATTTCCCGCAGCCATCGCTCCCGTGGCGGTGGGTGTTGGTATTGCGGTGGGAGCCGGCGCATTTGATGCCATTCGCGCAGCATTGGCGCTACTGGTCGCCTTAGCTCTTCAAGTCGGTGTGAACTATTCCAACGACTACAGCGACGGTATCCGCGGAACCGATGAAGTCCGGGTGGGGCCTGTTCGGCTCGTGGGACAAAAACTGGCTGAACCACTAGAAGTTAAACGTGCGGCCTTTGCCATGTTTGGAATCGCAGTGCTCTCGGGCGCAATTCTGGTACTCCTGACTACCCAATGGTGGCTTGTCCTCGTGGGGCTCGCATCTGTTGCCGCGGCGTGGTTTTATACCGGCGGATCTCGACCCTACGGCTACGCCGGGTTTGGTGAATTTTTCGTGTTCATCTTCTTTGGAATCGTGCCCGTCATGGGCACCGCCTATGTTCAAACACTGACCTTGAACGCAACGTCGCTGCTTGGCGGCATCGGTGTCGGTGCCATTGCCTGTTCGATTTTGATCACAAACAATTTGCGGGATATTCCCAGTGACTCGCAACATGGAAAGCTCACCGTCGCCGTTCGTCTCGGTGATGCACGAACTCGAATTTTTTTCTATGTCACGATCGTTGTTGGTTTTGCTTCGCCCCTTGCCATCACCGCGATCGTGGGTCCTTGGGCCTTACTAGCCTTTGTCTCACTCCCCCTCGCAATCACGCCAGTGCGCGTCGTTGCCAGCGGAGCCCGAGGCCCTGCACTAATCCCGGCACTCAAATCAACGGGAATCCTCTTGCTCGGCTTCGGCATCCTCTTGGGCCTGGGTATCGCCATCGCCGGCAACTAACTCAGGTTCATCGAAGTCCTCTTTTGCCGCAGCAGCGTCAATTCGCTCATTGATCCCGCGAAAGAATCCAAACATGGCCGTACTCATCGCATCTCGCTGACGACCCAAGAAAACAATGCTAAAAATCCCAGAGACCACGATTGCCAAGGCAATTGCCCAGATGCCGCGCACGGGCGTGGCCAACTGAATGATGAACCAAGCAATAACGACAAATAGGACGCGCCAGAGCGTGTAACCGAGCCAGCCTTTCATTTGCTTTTCCACGCTTACACGGTACTCGCACCTCTGGGTACAATAAGCCTCACCCTGAGAAACTGATCTCTGTTTTCACAGGAAACAACATGAGCGAAAAGCGCAATACAAAGGAGGACCGACATGATCAGAGTTGTTGGCGTACTCCTAGCCGTTGCTTTCTACATTTACTGCATCATTGATGTCCTGCGCACACCCAAACAGAATGCTCGAACTCTGCCGAAGTTTGTCTGGCTCATCATCGTGATAGTCATCCCGCTCGTCGGCGGAGCGTTCTGGCTGCTTCTCGGGCGCCCATGGCCCGTCGGTGGCCTGTCCGGCAAAAAGCGCGGGCCACAAGCCCCTGACGATGACCCTCGATTCCTGCGCAAACTAGACGATGAAGCTTGGGTCGACAAAATGCGCAAGCGACGCGAACAAAAACCCTGACTAAACCCCGCGGACTCACTCAACGCGGATCAAACTCCCGCGGACTCACTCAACGCGGATCAAACTCCCGCGTAACTATGCAGACTGTTCACAAAAATGTTCACGCCAAAGTAATTGATCAAGAATGCAAGCCAACCGACCAACGCAATGACCGATGCCTTTTGGTGCTTCCATCCTGCCGTTGACCGAGCGTGCAGATAAGCAGCATAAACAACCCAAGTAATGAACGCCCACGTTTCTTTAGGGTCCCAGCCCCAGTAACGACCCCAAGCATTTTCAGCCCAAATCGCGCCAGCCACAACGGCGAATGTCCATAACGGGAACGAGAAAGCAACAATCCGGTGCGTTAATTTCTCGAGGCGATCACGGCTTGGGATTTTTGTGATCCAGCCTTTATCAGAAATTAATGACAACCCCGCGGTTGCCGCAGCCACCGTAAAGGCGCCGCCGCAAATGATCGCTGCGAGAACGTGAATGACGAGCCAGTACGACTTCAATGCTGGAACGAGTTGCGCCGCCTCGGTGTAAAGCACCGTAGTTGCCATGCCAAGGGTGAGCAGAGCAGGAATGGTGATGAAAATTCCCAGCCAACGAAGATCGCGCTTGATGGACCACACTAGGAACACTGCCAAGATTCCAAGGGCAGATGTAATGGAGAATTCATACATATTGCCCCAAGGCACGCGACCCGCCCAGAGTCCCCGAAGGATTACTCCCACTAAGAGAATTCCCGCTGCAAGCCATGTCAGCGACATAGCGATATTTGCATACTTCACGCCCGGCTCTTGCTCACCTCGCGTTTTTGAAATACCACGCTCCGTGATTACTTCACCTGCGGAATTCACCAGTTGTTTGGTTGCCGCAACTTTGGAACGTCCTGCAGAGTAATAAATGGCAAAGAATATGGTCGCGAGAAAAAGCGTAAACATGGATGCATAAACAAAGTTATTACTTGCTTGCGCTAGGCCAATATTCGTCACTCTTGCTCTCCCCTCACGGCAGCCACAATTTCCTCGACACTTTCTGTCGCGTCATCGCCCGATGCTTTGGCGATTCCCGCTACCTGAACTGTAGTTTGCCCGCCCTCGCCACTGGCCGATGCGGGTGAGACTTTCACCCACACTCGCCTGCGTTGGACAAAGAGCGAGAGCCCTAGACCGGCAATTGCCAGAAAAGACCCAATTAGGGCGGCTTCTTTGCCCGGGTCAGACGCTATTTGGAACGAAGCCCAGCGTTCGAACCCGGTAAATTCAATTGTCCCCTTCCCACCGGGAAGATTCCACTCTTCACCCGGGCGCAAGGCTTCTAGGCCAATTTGCTCCATGGAGTCGACATTGAGGGTGTAGATGCTCTGGGGAATTCCTGAGTCCAAACCAAGGTCGCCGAACCATGCGCCCATGAACACCGAAGGATCATCAGGAGCTGGGAACGTCGAGTGCGGGCCGCGAATCTCATCAACAGCTGAGGTCGGCAGGAATATGCCTCGGAAACCCAACTGCGGTTCGCCATCAGGGACTTTGATGACACCCGTCGAGGTGAAGTTGCCATCTTGTGGCAGGAAGGCGACGGCATCGTCAAAAACCAAATTTCCCTGTGAGTCAAGGATTCTGAACATCGGTGCATAACCGTGACCGACTAGGAAAACTTTTGCTGAATCAATCACCATGGGGTGATTGACCTCAATAAGTACATTATTCGGTTGAGCTTCACCTTGGCGCGTGAGTGCTACGTTCGCCTCAAAAAGACGTGGGGCACCGCTTTGGGCATTACCGCGCTCAAATTCAACATTGAAATCGTCCAGGGTGAATGAAAACTCAGGGAGATCGTTAGCGGATGTCATGCGCCCGCCACCCCAGGCGTCGTATTGAGTCAGGGTGTTGGAAAAGCCTTCACCCTCCCTGATGATCACATTGCCACGCCAACCGAAGAGGCCGCCATAGGCAATGGCAATAAGCACCAGGATGAACGAGAAGTGGAACACCAAGTTGCCCGTCTCTCTCAGATACCCCTTCTCCGCAGCCACCCAGTCATCACCTGATCGAACGACGCGCCAGCGGTTTTTCTTCAGATACTCCTGCGCTCGAGTCAAAACTTGGTCGGGGCTTTGAGCCACTTGAAATTCTTCGCCGTCAAGTCGCATCAAATTTCTTGGTGCGGCAGGGGGTTGAGAGCGCATCGCTTTCCAATGCACCTTAAGGCGCGGTAATACGCACCCAATCAGTGAAATAAACAGCAGGAGATAGACCGCCGCGAACCACGGCGATGCGAACACGTCAAAGAACCCGAGGCTGTCAAGAATTGGACCAGTGGTTGGGTTAGCCGTGATCCATTGATCAACCAATACCGGGTTGGTGCCACGTTGCGGGAGAATTGAACCAGGAATGCTGGCCAAGGCGAGCAAGAAAAGCAGAATTAGCGCGGTGCGCATGCTGGTGAGTTGTCGCCACATCCACCGGAAAAAGCCTGTACTGGACATGGGTGGCAGGGGCGCTTGCACGGGGGTTTGCACGTCGGTTGCCATTAGAGGGCCGTCTCGAATCCGGGCACGGTAACGCGCAACCAAATGGTGAAGTCGGCCCACCAGCCGGTGACCAAGAGGATTCCCACGAGCACCAGCATGGCACCCCCTATGCGCATGATCGCAAGGTTGTGCCGTCGCAAGAATGTGATGGCTCGCGTGGCCCGAGTAAAGAGCAAGCCCAACAGGATGAACGGCAAGCCCAGACCCAAGGAATAGACCAGTGAGAGGAAGGCGCCTCGCGCCGCACTTGCTTCGCTGAATGCAAGACTCTGCACCGCAGTCAATGTTGGCCCAATGCACGGTGACCAACCAATGCCAAATGCCAAACCAAGGAGTGGCGCACCGGCCACACCCCATTTGGGCACGCGGTGGAATCTGTATTCCCGTTGTAACCCCGGAATCGCGCCCATAAACGCTAACCCCATGACAATTACAACCACACCGAGTACTCGGTTAATCCAGTCCGCATACTCCAAGAGCCAGGAACCAATGCCGCCAAAGAGTGCGCCATAAGAAATAAAGACAGCACTGAACCCGAGAACAAAGAGCACGCTGCCAAGGAGAACCCGACCTTTTTTGCCCTCGGTGAGTTCAGCCCCTGTGAGTCCTGTGATGTAACTGACATAACCCGGGGCCAAAGGAAGGACACAGGGACTCAAAAACGCAAGGACTCCTGCGGCAAACGCAATCGGGACTGCAAATGCGAGCGAGCCACTCATCACCGTGGAAACGAGTTCATTCATCGAGCAACGGCTCAATCATGGCTCGAAGGGTGGGCGCACTCACGATTCCCAATGCGCGTGCAGCAACTTTGCCATTTTTGTCAATCACAATTGTGCTTGGAATGGCCTGCGGTGGCAGCGTCCCGTTGAATTGCAATTGCAGCTTCCCATCTGTGTCAATGATGGACGGGAAACTCACCCCGAATTTTTTGGTGAAAGCCTGTGCGGCAGTTGTCGAGTCGCGTGTGTTAAGGCCAATGAATTGCACACCTTGCTCAGCGAACTGGATGGCGACTTCTTCCAGTGCAGGAGCCTCCGCGCGACATGGTGCACACCATGATGCCCATACATTGAGCACAACCACATCACCTGAATAGTCACTCAATTGGATTGCGTTACCGTCAAAATCGAGGCCACCGATATTGGGGGAAGGGTTCCGAGCTTGTACATCAAGGACAACTACTGAGCCATCGCCAGATACAAAACCCGAGTCTGCTTGTGCATCAGTCGAGCAGCCTGTCGTGACAGACACCAAAACTCCGATAAGCAGCAGCGATGTGGCTAGAGCTGGGAAGCGGGGCATAGGAAGATGCTAAGCGCCAGCGATCTTGCTTGCCTTTTCAAGGAGGTCCCTCGATGGTTCGGTGTACGTGATGGCAACGAGATCATCGCCCTGGTAAGTGAGCGAAGTCACTGAAGCAAGCGTGCATTGGCGAGACCGAGGGTCATGCCACAAGCGTCGATTCTCGGCATTGAGTCGGGCGATCCAGATGGGCAATTGGTGGCTGACCAAGACCGATTCGCGGCCAGGTGCGCCCAATCGGGCCGCATCGATTGCGTTCTGCATGCGAGCGGCTACCACGTCATAGGGCTCACCCCACGATGGCGTAAACGGGTTCCACAGGTGCCGCCAGGCTTTCGGCTGCTTGAGCACCCCGTCTCCGACACTCACCTTTTTGCCTTCAAAGACATTCTCTGCCTCAATGAGGTCATCGTTAGTGACGATATCGAGTGAGTGGCGCCCCGCAATGGGTGTTGCCGTCTGTTGAGCACGCTCCATGGGCGAGGAGATAACCGCTGCAATATCGCGATCAGCGAGTGCCACTGCAGCCCTCTCAGCCATTTCATGACCAAGGTCGCTCAGGACATATCCGGGCAGGCGTCCATAGAGCACACCTTCGGGGTTGAACACCTCACCGTGGCGCAATAGGTGCACGGTGGTGTGGTCGAGTCGATCGCTCGAGCGCGGGCTTTCGACCTTGGGGGTGTTATCCGTAGCCACGTGCCCTACTTGGCGCTCTTGCGTCGGGCAACCGGGCGGCGGCGGCTTGGCCGCCACGAGGTTTCACCGGACTCCAATGCTGCATCGCGCAACTGCTCGCCGAATACAGAGAGCGCGTCAACGAGTGCCAGCGGAGTGTTCACTTCAGCGAGGACATCAACACGCAGTCCATGCTCCACAGCAGTCTTCGCGGTCTGAGGTCCGATGCAAGCCACGACGGTTGTCGCATGTGGTTTGCCAGCAATGCCGACAAGGTTTCGAACAGTGCTGCTTGACGTGAAGAGCACGGCGTCAAAACCACCGGTCTTGATTGCCTCGCGGGTCTCGGCGGGGGGTGGCGCTGCACGAACGGTTCTAAACGCTGTGATGTCTTCGACTTCCCAGCCCAGGTCGGTCAAACCGGCAACCAGCGCATCGGTGGAGATGTCTGCCCGTGGCAAAAATACGCGGTTAATCGGATCAAGGAGTGAGTCATAGGGAGGCCAGACATCAACGAGTGCCGAGGTGTTTTGCTCGCCGTCTGGGATCAAGTCTGGCTTCACGCCAAAATCAATCAGTGCATCAACAGTGCCCGCTCCGACCGCCGCCACTTTCAAACCTGAGAATGAGCGAGCATCAAGGCCGTACTCTTCGAGTTTTTCGCGGATCGAGCGCACTGCGTTCACCGACGTGAACCCGACCCAGGCATACCTACCCGTGACAAGTCCGTTGACCGCGCGGTCCATTTGCTGGGGGGTGCGCGGAGGTTCAACAGAAATCGTTGCCACTTCCTTGGGAATAGCACCATGTGCGCGAAGGACCTGAATCATTTCCGCGGTGTTGTCTTGAGTTCGAGGAATCAGCACGCGCCAGCCAACAAGTTCCTTCTTTTCAAACCAGTTGTACTTTTCCCGCTGTTCAATGACTTCTCCGACAACAACAAAACCTGGACCACTGTCTTTGGATGTCTTGAGAACACCTGCAATTGAGCCAAGCGTTGACACCGTGGTCTTTTGATCAACCGTGCTGCCATTGCGAGTGAGTGAGATTGGTGTTTCAGGAACTCGTCCCGCTTTCACGAGTGAGTCGGCGATCGCAGGTAGGTTCTCACCCGCATTAAGAAACACCAGTGTCGCACGGGGATCAGCAAGCTGCTCCCAGGGAATTGTTGGATCTTGGGCATCGAGGACACGAACCTCGGTGGCCTTGCCTCCTGTGAGATTGAACCCTGCGAATGCTGGAATTCCTGACAATTCACTGACGCCAGGAACTATTTCAAACTGTGCATGTGACCTACGGAGCACCGAAATCTCGGGAACCAACGCACCTTGAACAATGGGGTCGCCCATGACAAGTCGGACAACAAGTTCATGCTCACGCGCATGCTCGAGTGCGAGTTTTGCGGCTTCAGCGGGCTCAAGACTGATTTCCTCAGCGTCAATGGCGATGACGATCTTCTCGTCAGAAACGAAATTTTGCGCAACAGCAGCGGCCGCAAGGTCAACGACCACTTTGCCGGCTTTTTGCAGCATGGCAACTGCGCGAATAGTGAGCAACTCGGGATCACCAGGGCCCGCGGCGACAAAAACAATTGTCCCAATTGCGGGGCGCTTTCGAGGTGCCGTTGGAATGACATCAACACCTTCAGGGGACTTGTCAGCCGCGACAGCCTTCACTGAAGCAACTTTCTTGGCGGCAGTCTTTTTTGCTGCTGTCTTTTTTGCAGGTGTTGT
Organism: Candidatus Nanopelagicales bacterium; assembly: GCA_017857175.1. Classification (GTDB taxonomy): domain Bacteria; phylum Actinomycetota; class Actinomycetes; order S36-B12; family S36-B12; genus UBA4592. The sequence goes on from JAFMDS010000038.1 coordinate 8,811, forward strand.
CACTTTTTCTGCCTTTGTAGTAGTTGTTGTGTCTTGGTCTTTTTGTGTCGGCATGATCTAGGCGATTCCAACTCGTGGGAGATCGGATTGATCACTTTCATCTAAGGAATGTTCATGGAATGCAAGGATTTGAAGTTCAACTGCCAGATCAACTTTGCGCACTTCAACATTTTCTGGAACAGCGAGAACAACGGGTGCAAAGTTCAAAATGCTTACCAGGCCAGCAGCAATCATGGAATCGGCCACGTCCTGCGCTGATTCACCAGGGGTAGTGATCACACCAATTTGGGCATCGCTTTTGGCGACCGTGACTGCTAATTCATCGATGGCCTGGACCGTGAGGCTTTCGGTTCCGTTGATGAACGAGGTTCCCACGACGCGAGGATCGCGATCAAAAACCCCAACTACGTGAAAACCGCGTGCGACAAACGCTCGATATGAAGCAAGTGCCCGACCCAGGTTTCCCATACCGACGATCACCAGGCCACGTGATTTAGTGATTCCCAGTTCGCGGGCGATGTGATAACTCAAGAATGCAACTTCATAGCCCACGCCTCGGGTACCAAATGAACCTAAATGCGACAAGTCCTTGCGAAGTTTGGCTGCTGTCACTCCGCAGGCAACAGCGAGTTCCTCGCTGGAGACCGAGGTAACCCCTTGAGCGGCAAGGCTTGTCAGGACACGGTGATAGATGGGCAGGCGCGCTACGGTGGCACCGGGGATGGTGCCCGACTTGCGGGTGGGAAGTGTCACGGCTGATACCTCGGGCTGTTGGGGCGGAATTCTGAGAGGAAATCCTCGGGGAGATGTTTGTGCCTTGCAATTTTGCTTACTCACGTCAGATGGCGCACTCTAATGATGCACTTGTGAAGATTACAAATATTACCGGACAATAGTGTCCGATTATAGGAATTACGAGGGGCTTAGTTTTCCCCGAAGTCGTTCTTCGTTCACCCGCCAGAAGTCAAAAACTGCTCCATCAACCAGAATCACAGGAATCTTTTCCCAGTACAAATCAGCCAGTCCTGGGTCGTTATCAATACTGCACACCTCAAAGTCGGTGTTCGTTTCGGCACACACCCTGGCAACCACGACTTCGGCGTCGGCACACAGGTGACAACCTTCCCTGCCAATGACTCGTACCCGTGCTCCCGACGTGCCCGAACTCGTTGGATCCGACGTCACGGCTACGTATTGCTCGGGACATCGGGGGATTCGACGCCGAGGTCATACACCTCGCGCAATCGGCCCTTGGCAATCTTCCCCGTTGCCGATCGAGGCAGACTTCTCACAATTCGAATATCGGTCGGACATTTAAACCGCGCTAACGACTCTTGTGCCATGACACTGATTTCCTCGGCCGTCAGCGCGGATCCTGCCGCAAGAACGACCAATGCACTGACGGCTTCGCCGGTTTCAGGATCTGGTCTGCCCAGCACCGCAGCTTCGGAGACACCGTCAATCGACTCAAGAACAATTTCAACTTCCCGTGGGAAGACATTAAAACCATTAACGATGATCAACTCACGCCGGCGATCAACGAGATGCAGTGAACGGTCGTCATCGAGATAGCCGATGTCACCCGTGCCGAACCAACCTTGTGCATCTGGACCATCGGAGTGGTTGGGCCAATAACCAGAAAAAACACCGGGCCCTTTGACCCAAATCTCACCGGGATCGCCGGTTTCCGCTTCATCGCCAAAGTCAGCCATGATCTTTATTTCAGTGCCTGGAATCGCTGAACCAACGGACCCTGCAACTGCTTTTCCATCTACGACCGTCGATGTAATCACGGGAGAGGTTTCGGTCATGCCATAGCCTTCATAGATACGCATTCCAGTGAGTTCTTCGAATCGGGTGAACACCTCGGCCGGTAACGGCGCACCACCGCTCGTGAGCATTCGAGTTGGCCGCATTGCATCTTTGACCGACGAGACACGCGACCACATGAGGTACATCGCTGGCGCCCCTGCAACGGTTGTGACGTGTTCTCGAGCAATAACTTCAAGTGACTGCTCAGCATCAAAACGATCAAGCAACACCACTCCAGCCCCGGCTGCAATGGCCAGCGTGAGAACAGTATTCAGCCCATAAACATGGAACAGTGGTAAAACGGCGAGCACCGTATCTTCAGCGCTGACGATTGGCGGATTGCGCAATGATGCAAGTGCCTGGATATTGCTAACCAAGTTTTCATGGCTGAGCATGACTCCTTTGGGAACACCATCAGAACCCGAGGTGAAGAGCAACAGGGCTAAGTCATCAGACTCAATACGAGGCATTGCTGTCTTTGAGGAGTTGCGCTTGACCAAGCTGCGCAAAGACTCCTTGAGCAAACCACGCAGTGACTCCTTGGACGGAAGTACTTCGTCACAAAAAATAACAGCGCAACCTGATGGCGCCGCGGCAATGCCCAGTTCAACGGTGTCAGCCGAGACCAGAAGTATCTGCGCATCACACTCGGTGAGGATGCCTGCGAGCTCGCCGACGGTGTACCCAGGGTTGAGGGGCACAGCAACCAGGCCCGCGCGCACCACGGCAAAGTAGGTAACTACAAAATCAATGGAGTTACCAAGCAACATTGCCACTCGGTCTCCGATTCGCGCCGGCACAAGTCCACGGTCTAGCATTATTTGGGCCGTAGCGGTGACCCGCTCATCGAGTTCCGCGTAGGTCAGTTCTTCACCAGTCACAGCATCAATTAATGCCACCCTCTCGGGATCGCTGGCCGCGCTTACCCGCAAAAAGTCCGCTACCGTGACGACCTCGCTCATCAGAATTTCTTCGCTGTGCGCACTCACCCCCAGAGTCTGACACATGGCCTCTAAACTTTTGGGTACTCTCACCCCATGGGCAAGAATTCTGAGGCTTCTGCTGATCAAGAGTCCTCTGATGTTCTTTCGACGTACCGGAAATCGGGAGCCGCGGCGGCGGCCCTAGCTCACGGGGATCGATCCACCAGCCCCAGCCGCGCAGCGGCCTTTTTTGACGTGGACAACACCATCATGCGTGGAGCTTCCTTATTCCACTTTGCTGCAGGACTTGCAGCCATGAATTACTTTTCTGGTCGTGAAATATTCGGCTTCGGTGTCAAGCAACTCAAGTTTGTGTTGTCTGGGTCTGAAGACCCCGAGGATGTCGCATCCGCAACCGAGGCCGCGCTGTCATTTGTTCGAGGGCGCCGAGTCGATGAATTGATCCGACTCGCGGAAATGGTGTTTGACCAGCGCATGGTGGACAAGTTGATCCCCGGAAGTTTGAGCTTGGCCCAGGCGCACCTCGACGCAGGCCAAGAGGTTTGGCTCGTCACCGCTACACCGGTTGAGCTCGCTCAATTACTTGCTCGGCGCTTGGGCCTGACCGGTGCTCTGGGAACCGTGTCAGAGACAAAGAACGGTGTGTACACGGGAAAACTCGAAGGTTATCCACTCCACGGTCTGGCAAAAGCAGAAGCAATTCGCGCCCTAGCCATCACCGAGAATCTTGATCTAGCGCAATGCGCTGCCTACTCGGACTCTTCCAATGACATTCCCATGCTCTCTGCCGTTGGCCACCCCACCGCGGTGAATCCTGATTCTGAACTTCGAGCGTATGCCAAGAAGATGGGCTGGGATATTTCAGACTTTCGCAAACGCGCTCAATTCCGCGAATATGCGCTGCCCGCAACCACCGCGGCTAGCGGTATCGCATTTGGACTGGCCGCCGGTTACGTAGCTGGGCGCCTGATTCGCGCTTCCCGCTAATTCACGTAATGTGAAAATACGCGACTGCGATTGCTCAGCCCGCTCATCAACATTTCATTTACGGTGTCTTTGACGTAATCAGCTAGTTCAAATACGTCGTAACCGGGGAACTTCCCCTGCGAACGAAATTGTTCAGGAGAAATCGGTGTTCCAAACTCAACACTCCAGCAACTGGGCAGCGGCACGAGCCCCAATGGACCCAACGTGGGGAACGTGGGAGTCACCGGAACATAGGGAATATTCGCCCAATCCAAAACGCCAGAAATTGTTCCCACCAACGGATAGGCCTCTTCGGCACCAATAATTGCCGTGGGAATGATCGGGACTCCTACCTGCAGTGCCAATTTGGCAAAGCCGCCGCGACCAAACTGCTGCAGCTGATAACGCTGATCAAAAGTCTTGCTGACACCGCGAACGCCTTCGGGCCACACACCAACAAGTTCACCTGATTCAAGGAGGGATAGGGCGGTCGCTGAATCGGCAGGCTCAACACCTAATTCATTGAGCAGGTCATTGACGCCCAATTCGAACAGAAAATCCGCACCAAGAACCTTGAGTCGACGCTCAGAATTCTTGGCCACGGCCATCATCGTGATCAAGCCATCGATGGCGAATGCGCCCCCATGATTGACAACCATCAGTGCACCACCGGAGCGAGGGATGTTCTCAGGACCCAGAACTTGGGTTCGAAACCAATCCGTATAAATCGGCTCGAGGATTCGATCCATGAACTCCCTGGTCAGATGCTCAGGCAATAAATCAGGAATCGCAGAGGGCCAGAACTTGTAACCACTCATGGGACTGGAGCCAGCCAGAAAGGCTACTTCTTATTTCTGCGTTGGACTCGCGTGCGACGCAGCAGTTTGCGATGCTTCTTCTTCGCCATCCGCTTGCGACGCTTCTTGATTACTGAGCCCATTAACGATCCTTAGTCCCTGAATAATTGAAAAATTGGCGCGAACTCTTTTCGCGCGAATCGGAGTCTATCTGTTGGCATTTCCCCGGTTTACTACCCCTTGGGCGGCAGCCAATTTTGCTTCGTTAGGCGGTCTCAATGTAGGAGTCGCGCAGATAATCCTGAACAGCCTGCTCTGGGACTCTGAATGAACGCCCAACCCGAACGGCGGGCAATTCACCGTTGTGTACCAGGCGGTAGACGGTCATTTTTGAAACGCGCATGAGCGTTGCCACTTCCGCGACGGTCAAGAATCGAACATCACCAAAAGCCGGCGTTGTCATGTGGTCTCCTCATCCCTGAAAGATTTTGCTAGTAACGATCTTGCCTGTAACGATCTTGCTATTCCCAACGAGTGGGACTCCCGAACAATAGTGGGTACGGGGCCATGAATGTGACCCGATACCCGAAATTGATCAAATAACGGGGATTGACACGCCAGTGGACCGCGAAATTCCTAGGCGCAAAATTTCCCCGGCGCCCAAGTCCTAGCCGCAAAATTTCCCCGGCGCCCAAGTCCTAGCCGCCAAGTTCCCGCGCGCGCTCAGTTCCGCGCCCCAGCGCATCGATTACGGCTTGCCCCACTTCGCGCGCATCAAGTACTTCCATAGCCGCGGCCGTCATGCCCCCGGGTGAAGTGACCTGTTGGCGCAACTGCTCCGGACCTGCCGGGCTGACCGCGAGTAACTCAGCCGCACCGACCAGAGTCTGGCGCACCAACGATTGCGCTAACTCAGAATCGAGGCCTAGTTCCTGCGCGCCGTGAATCATGTTCTCAGCGAGGTAGAACAGGTACGCCGGTCCACTGCCACTCACGGCCGCAAGATCATTCTGCTGCGACTCAGGCAACTCCACCACGGTTCCCACGGCGGACATGAGTTGCACAGCACGATTTACGGATTCCCGCGAGCAGCCCGCGCCTGCACTCACACCTGTCACTCCTTTGCCAATAATGCTCGGGGTGTTAGGCATCGCCCGAATGACTTGCTGGGTTTGTGGGAAGCAATTTTCGATGAATCCACACGTAATCCCAGCAGCCACCGAGATCAGCAGGCAATCGGGCGCGATGAATGGCGTGAACTCGTGAAGGAGCTCGCGAATCATCTGGGGTTTGATGGCAATGACAATCGTGGAGCATTGCAACAGCTCAGATCGGTCATCTGTCACCCGAACCGAGGGTCCAAACTTTTCACTGAGAATTTGATATTTGGGCAAATCCCGCACTAGTGCGAGGATCTCGCGATCCGGTGAATCCTGCGCTACCCATCCTGCAATAAGTGCCTGACCCATGGAGCCTGCACCAATAACCCCAATGACCTGCTTCACCTGGTTCACCCGACCAGCCTGCCACACCCTGCAAGCTTTAGGTGGGTAGTGGCTTGGTCGGATCCAACAAGTCTTGGACCATCGGTGAAATCATGGCCACGAGTTGGTCCTCACTAATACTGGCAATCGGTTCAATATTGAGAAAGTAGCGGTAGGCGATGATGCCCGACAAATAGGAACTAATGAGCGCTCCGCGTAAACGAGCATCAGGAATGCCCAGGAGAATAAGAGCACGATCTACCACTTCGGTTTGGAAGTAATCCGACAAGGGCTTTATGGCTCCGAATGCACTATTCATTCCATGGCCTTGTGCCGCACCTGCGGCTTTGCTGAGATCGGCGCGAATTTTTTCATCTGCGGCCAAATTCAATGTGGATCGCACGAGTCGCTCACCCAACCCTTCAATGCCGGGAGCAACAAGGGCAGGGATCGCCTTTTGTGGATCAAATGGCAATGACATAGCTGCAGCAAAAAGGGCTTCTTTATTGTTATAAAGATTTGTCACGACGGTTGGTGCAACACCGGCAGCAGCGGCAATGGACTTCAGAGTTGCCCTGGCATATCCCGATGACATGAACGCTTCTCGGGCCGCATTCACAATTCCATTGGGATCACTTGCCATGGTGCTCACCTCTCCCTTTGCATCATCGGACTCCATGTGAAAAGTGTTGTCGCGCAAACTCTAGGGTCTCACGAATATCAGCGATTCGCTCCAAACGGTCACTGCACGATCTGGTGGAGATCTCAGCAATCACAGTTCCATTGAAACCCTGGGACATGAGAGTTTGGGCCGCCTGCGCCAAGGGTTGCGTGCCCCTGCCAGGCACAAGGTGCTCATCAGTGCCCGACGAAGTGCCGTCCGCGAGGTGAATGTGCTCCACCCTGCTTCCGAGATCCGTGATCATTTCGGCAGGATCCGTTCTCGAAACAGCCGTGTGTGAGAAGTCGACCGTGACACTTGAGTAATCCTGTTTGCGCACATCCCAGTCAGGGGCATAGGCCGGCAGTGATCCTTTGCCTGCCCGCCAGGGATACATGTTTTCAACCGTAAACGTAACGGGCACGTTCGCGTTGAGTTCAGCGATTCCCGCCTCGAAACGTTTTGCGTAATCGCGCTGCCAGCGAAACGGTGGATGGACAACTACGGTCTCCGCTCCAACGAGTTCGGCGACTTCTTGGGCTTTTGTCAGTTTGCCCCACGAATCGGTTCCCCAGACTCGCTGGGTGATCAGCAAACAAGGGGCGTGCAAGGAAAGGATTGGAATTTGGTAGTGCTGCACAAGATTGCGCAATACGGTCGAGTCTTGACTCATAGAGTCGACACCAACCATCACTTCAATGCCGTCGTAGCCCGTCATAGCGGCGATTTCAAATGCAGCAGCCGTGGATTCTGGGTACACAGATGAGGTCGAGAGTCCGAATTTCATGCGTGGCTCATCTCGGTGGGCTTGCGCCATCTGTCGGTGATCTTGGTGGCGATCCACACTGCGAGCGCACCAATTAATCCAACGCCTATCGAGATGACGCTGTATTTCTCAGGGCCCAAGGAGAGGGCAAAGAAGTTGGAAAAGAATGGAATGTAAAGCACACCGATAAACATGAAGACCATGGCCAACACAATGGTAAGTCGAATTGGATTCAGCGGCCGAGCACTTTGCATGAGCACCGCGATGGTGACTATGAATAACGTGATTGTTGCGGCGGACTGCGCATTGAAGAGCGGCTCATCAAAATAAATGGCGATTCCATAACTGGTAAACGCCGTTATGGCAGCGATCATGCCCGCTGGAACAGCAAAGAGCAGTACTCGACGGAAGAATCCTGGCCGGAAACGCTCGGTATTGGGCATCAAGGCGAGAAAAAACCCAGGGATCCCAATGGTCAATGCGCTAATCAGTGTCAAGTGTCGTGGAAGAAAAGGAAATGCGACTGCGAACACGGCTGTTGCTCCGCTAATAATCATGGCATAGAAACTCTTCGTCAAAAAAACATCAGCAACGCGCTCGATATTGCCCAGGACTTTGCGCCCCTGGGCCACCACACTTGGCATAACTGACCATTGATCATCAAGCAGCACAATTTGCGCAACGGCCCGCGTCGCACCTGATCCCGATCCCATGGCGATTCCAAGATCAGCACTCTTGAGGGCAAGAACATCATTCACGCCATCACCCGTCATGGCTACTGTCTTACCTCTGGTGTGCAGCGCCTCAACCATGTTTTGCTTTTGCGCCGGGGATACCCGCCCAAAGACGTTCTCGGTCGCGAGCACCTGGGCAACGTCCGCGGTGTCCGTGGGCAAATTCCTGGCGTCATAGGGATGGTCGGCACCTGGAACGCCCGCTAACCCCGCAATAGCCCCGACCGTTTCAGCGTTATCACCTGAAATGACCTTGACGTTCACCCCTTGGTCGAGGAAATAGGAAACGGTGGGGGCAGCATCCGGCCGCAAAGTTTGACTGATCACAATCAATGCAACACAGGTCACCTGAACCAGAGGTGATTCCGCCGAGACAGTATTCGGTGTTGTTGCGAGCACGAGAACTCGAGCACCGGTTGAGGCATATGTGTTCGAGCGTTCACGCATTTCCGAGTTTTGCGGATCCACCATTTCTGGTGCCCCGATAATCCAGTTTCCGTGGTCAGCAAAAGATGCTGCCGACCATTTGCGGGCGCTGGAGAATGGAACGGAAGCTGTTGCCTTCCATTGCGGTGATGGGCAGTAGCTCGCAATCGCTGACAAGGTCGGGTTCGGCTTTGCTTCGAGGGCGGCCAATGCACCTAGAGCGTTGCGGGTTTGCAGTGCTGGTCCGTCAACGCCACCAAGTTCAACAATCTCCTGAACCGCCATGCCCGGTTCGGTCAATGTCCCCGTTTTATCAGCGCACACGGTGTCAACGCGAGCCAGCACCTCGACCGCGGGCATGTCTTGCACGAGTACCCGCTTGCGCGCCAAATCAATAACTGCCACCGCCATCGCAATCGATGTGAGCAAAACCAGTCCTTCGGGAACCATAGTGACGACCCCTGCAATGGTGCCCCTGATTGCCTCGTCGAGTGGCAATTTTGCGCGCAACAGTTGTGAACCAAGAAGTAAGAGTCCAACAGGTAACAGAAAATACGAGACATACCTGATGAACCTGTTGATTGCATCACGCAACTCAGAGTCTGTCGTCTGGAACTTTGTGGCTTTCTCGGTCAATCTTGCGGCAAATGAATCTCGACCAACACGAGTTGCCGTGTAGTAGCCCGATCCAGCGACCACGAAAGACCCACTCATCACGGTGTCTTCAATATTTTTGTCCACGGGATCTGCTTCGCCGGTGAGCAAGCTTTCGTCGATTTCAAGCCCTAGTGATTGAATGACCACACCGTCCACCACAAGTTGGTCACCTGTGCGTAGCGCCACCAAGTCCCCGAGCACGACATCTTTTGAGGCAACCTCGACGTCGGCACCATCGCGGCGCACGACAGGTTTTGCTTCGCCCAAAACGGCAAGTTTGGCCAGCGTGCGCGATGCACGATATTCCTGGGTAGTTCCAATTAATGTGTTTGCCACGATCACGAAACCAAATAGTGAATCCTGCCAAGGTGCCACAATCAACATGACAATCCACATGGAACCAATTAAGAAGTTAAACCACGTCAGAGTATTGGACTTGATAATGCTGGAAAGGCTCCTGCTATTTGGGCTAGGTGCAACGTTGACTTCACCCCGAGCAACGCGCTCAGCAACCTGCGCGGTCGTCAAACCAGAGGGTGCGCTAACCGCGCTTGATGGATATGTGTCTACCATCGGCTCCCCTCGATTCTGTTTCGCCCAATTCGCATTCCTAACAAGGAGTACTTCCTCGCTACATGGAATCTAGTGTGCGAAGAATTACCCCCTCGCGCAACGCCCAAGGCCCAATATGCACTGTATCGACGTTAAGCAGGTCAAGGGCTGCCTGCGCAACAAGTGCACCGGCCAACAT
>JAFMDS010000039.1 GCA_017857175.1 Candidatus Nanopelagicales bacterium
TGCCACCACCTCGTAGTACAAAACTCGACCACCCAGTCGAGATGAATGGCCGCCAAACTTCACCGAAATGGCGCACCAGTTGAATTTTGCGGGTATAAAGATCACATGGAATCTCCTTGGTCGCTTCGACGACCTCAAAGATATGTGTTGACAGTCATCATCGTGGTGGCAATGCTGGCGCTCGCCGGCACTGCTATCTCCCTGATTGTGGGTGGATCTGGCGGGATCGTTCCGGTACTCATGTTGACCGTGGCGCCAATCTTGGCGATCTACTACGTGTGGTACTTCAACTTCAGCGAACTCGCTCGAGAACACTGATCGCGTTAGTGGGCATCAAGCCCAACTGAGCGTTTGAGGCCGCGGCCACCAGTTACGGCAAGCACCAGCAAGAAGATGGTGGCACCAACGAGAACAATCATGGTTCCTGATGGCACACCCGCGTAGTAGCTGATGTACATTCCCGTGAAACCGCTGAAGGTACCAATGATGGTGCTGATTGCAAGCATTTTTCCAAATGAATCGGTCAACATGCGAGCAACAACCGCGGGGATAACCAGCATGGCAGCGACCAACGTGACACCAACGACAGTGAGGGTTGCCAGGATCGCAAGGGAAAGAATGATCATGAGCATCGCTTCAATGCGATTGACTTTCACACCGCTGACATCAGCAACGTCGGGGTCGAATGTTGCAAAAAGCAGTGCCCGATAGCGCAGGAATACGAATCCCACGGTCAGCACGATGACAGCGAGCAATCCAATGATTTGTTCGGTTGTGATCCCGAGAATGCTGCCGAACAGCGCGCTTTCAAAGGACGGTCCGCTGGTGCCGAATTTGGCAAACAATGCAACACCAAGTGCGAATGAGGCAGTTGTGATCACGCCGATGGCAGCATCGGCACCTACCCGACTTTTCTTGGCAACTGTGTTGATGGCAAGGGCTGATGCAATCCCCCACAATCCTGCACCAAGGATGTAGAACTGCGCGGCAAATAATTGGGCTGCCGCAAAGCCGCCAAAGATTGAATGGGAAAGTCCGTGACCGATATAGCTCATGCCGCGAAGAACTATGTAAACACCGATGAATCCGAGAAGCGCGCCAGAAAGGCTCGCGACTAGCAGTCCTTTCTGAAAAAATGCGTACTGCAGTGGCTCGAGGATCGTCTCCATTAGTTGCTCACCGATCCCTTGTGCTCAGGCTGTTCATCAACAACAACCCGCATGCCCAAATGCTCAAGGACTTCCATTCGTGCGCCGAAAGTCTGCTCTAACACCGGCGGTGTAATGACCTGCTTGGGAGTTCCCTCAGCAATGACCCTGTGATTAATACAGACAATGTGAGGAAGATGGGCCGCCATGCCATTGAGGTCATGGGTGGTGAGAACGATGGCAACACCATCTTCATGCAGGTCAGCCAAGAGGTGCAAAATGTCATGTCGGGTTGAGACATCGACACCACTTGTGGGTTCATCGAGAAGCAAAAGTTGCGGTTGACGCAAAAGTGCACGGGCAAGGAACATTCGTTGCTGTTGACCACCGGAGAGATCGCGAATATGGCGGTCAGCCAACTGGGCAATGCCAAGGCGTTCAAGCACAGCCGTGACTTCATCGCGCTCAGGCTGCGTGGACCAAGGCAACTTGCGCTTGGTTGGTCGGGACATGAGTACACATTCACTCACGGTTAATGGGAAATTCCAGTTCACCGTTTCTAACTGAGGGACATAGGCAGTGCGCAATCCCTGCATGTTAGTAACGGTGCCTGAATACGGCTTTACCGTTCCCAGTAACAGGCGCAGCAATGTGGTTTTGCCAGCGCCAGATGGACCAACGATTCCCGTGAACTGATCTTCATGAACATGGAAGTTGACATCATGGAGCACAACACTTTTGTCATACCCTGCCTCGACCCCGTTGATCTCAATGAGTTTGGGGCCAACGCCAGTGCCTGTCATTCGGGCAACATTACTGCGGGTAACTTGCTTGATCGGTTACAGGTGAGGTGATATCCACGGCATCAATGTTGGTCGATGTTCCACCAAGACCTTTGATCATGGTGGCGTAGTTGTATTTCATAAGCCCCAACCAACTATGGTCCTGCTCCCCCGGTGCTCCGGGCAGGTCATCATCGCGGAGTGAGTCTTCATAGCGCACCCCTGCCGCACTGCCAATCTCCTGCAGAACTGGAGATGGGAAGACTTCGGAGCCAAAGATGGTTGGCACCCCTTCAGCCGTGACCTGCTCAATGAGTTGGGCGACTTCTCGTGGTGTTGGGTCAGAGAAATTTTTGGGCTGCACTGCGCCAATGACATCCCAGCCGAAATTCTTGGCAAAATAGGCATAAGCATCGTGGTAGGTAAGCAACTTCAAGTTACCTGCAGGCACCGTTGCTTGGTCAGCGCGGACAGCTGCGTCGAGTGCCTCCACCTGTGACTTGAATGACTCGAAGTTGGCGGCGAAGTAGTCGGAATCTGCAGGGTCGCGCTCGGTGAGGACATCCCTGATAAGTGCCGCGTACTCGATTGCGTAGGCCGTGTCAGTCCACAGGTGAGGATTGGGCTTGCCTTCCTCTTTGGGAAATGAGAAGTCATAGATGTAGTCCGACTCAGGGAGGACCAACGTGCCAATTTCAATGATCTCGGCGCCATCCTTCATATTGGCTTCAGCGAGCTCCAATGTGGGATCCTCGAGTTTGAGCCCATTGACAAAAATGATGTCTGCCGTACTGAGCAATTTCGCAACCGCAGGAGCCGGCTCAAATGTATGGCTGTTGGTGCCTTCCGGGACGATTCCCTCGATGGAGACTTTGTCGCCACCAATGCGGGCGGTAATGGAGGTGATCGGTGACACCGTGGTGGCCACTAACAGGCCATCTGAGGCCGAAGCCGATGAATCAGATGAGCTCGAGCAAGCAGCGAGAGACCCAAGGGTGAGCGTCGAAAGTACGGCAATGACAGGGACGGCAATTTTTCTCATGAGCCCATTATAGGCCTTTTTGAGTATTTGCAAATTTATTGCAATTAAGGATGAGTGGAATTATCGCTATTTGTTTGGTTCGACAGTTGTTCTTGGAGACTTTCCACCATCTTTTTAAGGTCAGCCAATTCGTCCATGACTTCCTTGGCAGGGTTAGGTTGATTTTGCTTGAGCAACGTTGCGGCGAGACCTGCCGAGATGACACCCATCAAACCGATGCCCACAAACATGATTAAGACGGCGATAGTTCGGCCCGCATCGGTCACAGGAACAAAATCACCATAACCAACTGTCGTGATGGTTTCGAACATCCACCAGACGGCCTCACCAACATTTTCAATGTCGGAATTCGGTGCCCCGCGCTCAGCATCGAGAACGGACAGTGCCCCTACCCACACGATGATGATGGTTCCCAAGCCTGCACTTGCGAGTGCACCGTTCGAGAAGAAACCTTTACCCTTGCCCTTGGACAAAATTCCGTTCTTGGTAAACGCTCGCAGACCGCGAAGGGCACGCAGTTGCGGAACCACCACCGTGAGCGTGTCGAGCCAGTTGCGTTTAAAAAACCCACGCTTCTGGGTTGTCATGAGGAATCTGAACAAGAGGTCTAGGGCAAAGAGCAACCACAGTAAATCGCTGAACCATGTCAGGATCGAATTCCATGGCTGTTCTAGATCAGGCCAAATCGACTGGATGGAGTATGTGAACAGAAACACCAAGGCCAGGCCAGAAAGCCAAAAGTTGGTGCGGTTCTCATAAGCAACGATGAACTTTTGCCGCGGATTTTCTTGTGTTTCTGGAACATTGGGGGCGGAAGCAGACATGCCGAAATGCTATTGGATTACGGCCCTTTCCCATCTGAGGGCGGACCGCCGGGCGGGTCTTGTGCATGTAATTCCGTGAGGTATTGATTCCACGCAATCTCGTCTGGATCCTGCTCTAATGCCTGCACCCGCTCGGCCTCCCGAGTGATGCGGGCGGTGCGGTCCTTGAAGTGTTGGGAGATCGATACCGAAAGACTTCCATGCTTGCGATAACGATTCCACACCACGATGGCAAAGATTCCAATTATTGGCCATTGAATTGCATAGACAAAGGAACGTGACACGCCCTCTGTCGCACGACCCACCTGATTGATGGTGGCAAATGTGCAGAGCGCCAGGACGAGTGCCAGCGGCACATGTAATTGCCAAAAGTCTTTCCAAAACCGCTTGCGTTCACTCATGCGCGCACCGAATCCTGTCCTGCTCGCACATTCGGATCCACATCCAACTGCGGTTGGCTCGCCCACCAGACAAATGCCAAAGATCCCAGCACAGCAGCCGTAACCGCGATGGCAGCCAAGGTCACACCTTGATCGTTTTGCACAAGCAACCAATACGCATTGCCACACCAGAGGAGCCCAATAATGATAAGACCTGAAATCGAATGGGACTGCCATTGGACCAGGATGGCAAAAACACCGGCACCGAGTAACACGATGCCAATCACCAAAGCACTCACCTGGACCCCGATCACGCTGGCCAATGCCCCAGTCCTGGATAGCTCACTCGCGCCATAAATAACAACTCCGAGCACAATCGCTGACACCTCTGCATACGACACAAAAAATCTCGGGACTCGCGCAGCCCTGAAACGAGGAAATGCGAAGAAGATTGCTACCGGGAGAAATATCGCGATACCGGCCAACGAGCCCATTTCAAATGGTTCCCCCGCAATGGCATTTGCAGGCGGAGCTGTCCGCGACAGTGCCACAGCTAGACCAACGACAACACCCATCCACAGCAGCTCGATCGAGGCCAGCGCAGCCAAACTTTTGGGAACGGCTGCTGAATGGAGGCGGGTGAGGTTCTGCCTGTGCTGCCAGCCAAACCCAATCAAGACAATCAGTATCGCGACTTTGGCAATAATCACTGCTCCATACGGGGATGTGAGAAATGGCGCGAGGCCATCAAGACGCATCGAGGCGTTAACAAGCCCGCTCTCAGCAATCACGATCACAGCAATAAGTGCAATGGTGCTGTAGGTCCGAATCACCTTTTCTGATGCAACTCCAGCGCGAAGTGCATAGAGCGTGATGGCAATGAGACCACCTATCCATACGGCCATGGACACCAGATGGAACCCCAATGCGATGGTCGCTGACGTGTGCCCCTCTTGAATGCCCGAATGCCCGGTCAATCCCGGCAGATACGCAGCAACCACAGCAATACCAAGAACAATCCATCCAGTTGTTTTGCCAAGCACTACCCACCCAAGGAGTGCAATAAGTGCCACCAGTGCAATCTGACCAAGAATGACTTGCCCAACCGTGGTTTGGGTTAACAGCGATCGCATGATGGTCAGGTCAAATGAACCACTCATTGGTAGGGCTAGAACTTCAGAAACTGTGAAAACCGTTTGGGAAAGAAGGGCAGCGAGCCACACCAGCGCTGCAGCTGAAGTTAATTTGCCCAGATAGGGATCAGGTCGTGGCGCGAGAACTCCCCCGATCAACGCGAAGCCGACCGTGCATGCAGTAGCAATGTCTCTGATGACTAAGTCAATGGGCAAGCCAAAGAGCGTGTACCAGGGCACGATTGGAATTCCGATGAGTCCCGTTTCACTGAGACCGCCGAGAGTCGCAAGCACGAGGAGCGCAATGGGAAATGCCGTTCCAAGTGGCACTACATAACGCCAAGCTGACGTCTTCACTGCTCTTTGAAACCACCAAAGATCGCCGGATCAACATTGGGGCTCTCCACCATGAATGTGGTGACCAAGCAACCCAGTAGGAATGCAATGACGACCCACACCATCCAGTAACTAGCCGCTTGAGCCTGATATGAAACGGCCCTCGATATCAAGCCTTTTCGGGCACGATTCATGATTCCTGTAAGGATGAAAAGCAATAGCAAAAGATTGAAGATGTTACTAGCGCACAGAAGCAACACCGCGGATGCATACGCGCCATTAGCCGGACCGAATGGGAAATTCGTAACCTGAATCCACTGGGCAACCAAAGTGGCCAGCGTCATGATCAACGCAAGCGTGGAACCGGCGATCAAAGCACCCTGGTTGCCCCGCTTGACGGAGCGGTAACCCCACCACATGAACACTGTGGCCAAGATGAGCATTCCCAGAATTGCCCAGAAAGGCCACTCTGGTGCAAAGGAGCCCTTGACCTTGCCGATCGTGTCATTGGTTTGGTTGGCCGTGAGCTTTGCACCGGGAGGCGCCCAGCCACCGTTGACATTGAGTGACCACAGGTAGCTGTAACTAATGATTAATGCAATGGTGCCCGAGACGCTCATCACGATAATGAGCCACAAACCAACGCGACCGCGGCGAGCGATGACTGTCATTGGTTCACCAGTGGTTGGCGATAATGGCACTGCGGGTGCGCTGGGCTTGTTGTCAGATGCCTCAACCGGTGTCGTCGTCATCGCGCACCTGCACTTTCAAGTTCATCCCCATCGTGGGCTCTCAGTTCTTCGTCATAGGGATCTGGCACGCCGTAGTTATATGGACGCTCGGTCACAACGGGAAGAACCGCGAAGTTTTCCAGCGGAACTGGAGTTGGTGTCTGCCATTCCAGGGACTTAGAAGCCCACGGGTTACCAGAAACCATGGGGCCGTCTCTCCACGAGAAGATGATTGCACCGAGGAAGATCAACGTGCCCACGCCAATTGTGTAGGCACCGATTGTTGAAATCCAGTTCGAGATATCGAACTGCTCATCAAATTGGAGCACTCGACGTGGCTGGCCTTGGAGCCCAGCGACAAACATTGAGCCAAAGGTGAGCTGGAAGCCAACAAATACGGTCCAGAGTCCGATCGATCCATAGCGTTCGTCGAGGATCTTGCCCGTCATCTTGGGGAAATAGAACGCGATGCCACCCATGGCACCGAAGAACCCTGCACCCATGAGCATGTAATGGAAGTGAGCGACAACAAACATGCTGCCGTGGAAGTACTGGTCGGCAGGTACGTCAGAGAGGTAGATGCCAGTGACGCCACCAATCATCTTGTTGAACACGACCGCGTACACCGCCATCAAGGGCAAGCGGGACCAAGACGTTCCGCGCCACAGGGTGCCAATGACAACGAGAACGAGGAAACCAACAGGAATCGAGATCATCTCGGTCGAAAGCATGAATGGGTAGTTCACCGCTGGCGCCCAACCGGTCATGTACATGTGGTGCGCCCATACCAAACCACTCAGGGCAACAACGCCAACGATTCCCGCCACCGCAAAGTTGAAGGAGAACAGTGGCTTGCGCATAAAGACGGGGAGGATCTCCATGAGCACTGCCGCAGTTGGAATGATGATGACGTACACCTCAGGATGGCCCAAGAGCCAGAAAAGGTTTTCATACAACCAAACGCTGCCACCTTCGAGCGGGTTGAAGAATGACGTGTTGAACACCCGATCAGACAGCGAAAGAATTTGCGAGTACTGGTAGAACGGGAATGCGTAGAGGCCCATGAGGGAAGCTGCAAAAATGCCGTAAACAAAAATAGGTGTCCGCGACCAAGACATTCCTTTGGCGCGCATGGTCAAGATGGTGGTCATCAAGTTAACGCTGGCAATACCCGTTGAAATCGCGAAAACGATGATGGTCATTTGATAACCGAGCATTCCAATGGGTGCCTGTGAGGCAAGTGGCTGATATGCCGACCAGCCATCTTGGATTCCTCCAAGGAACAACGAACTAATCAGGCAGGGCACTGCAGCGACAAGCAACCAGATGCTCAATGCGTTGAGTCGCGGATACGCCATATCACGCGCACCAATCATCATGGGAACAATGAAGTTACCAAGAGGACCACTCACTGCAATGATCATCGCGATAATCATCGCGATGCCATGGGTGCCAATGATCGAGTTGTAAAACGCTGGCGAGAACACTTCAGTCCATGTTGCACCTAATTCGGTGCGGATCAACATGGCGAGCAAACCGCCAAAGCCGAACACGATAAAAGTGACAATGAGGTATTGGATACCTACGACTTTGTGGTCGGTGGTGTACTTCCAGTACCTGCTTCTGCCCAGATCCTTGCCGGCCATGTATTCGGCATCAAGATGCGTGCTCTCGCGCCCCAGCATCCAGCGAATCGGGCCCACAAATGCGCCCATTCCCGCCATGAAACCAATGACCCAGCCCAGCAGGACCGCTAAATAGACGTACTCGCCTTCCATGGGAGCGAAAGTGACTGGACTCGCATAACCACTGGGCACAAACTGACTAGTGACCACACCTGCGATGATCGCGAGGCCAATGCCACCGATCAAGCCGGTGCCAAAGTTGAGTCGGCGCATGATGCCACCGGGCTTACCATGCTGCGCTGGTTGTGGAACCTCGGCCGAGTGCACGTGAGCGGGAGCAACTGAACTCATGATGTTCTCCGTCCACCCATTTCACGGACCCATGAATCGAATTGCTCTTGGGTCACGACTCGGACCTCCGTCTCCATGTATGCATGATGCATACCGCACAATTCAGCGCAGCGAATATTGAAAGTGCCTAACTTGTTGGGAGTAACACCGGCCGTGGTGACAGCGCCTGGGTTGGCATCAATTTTGACACCGAGTTCAACAGCCCAGAAATTATGAATTACGTCCTTGCTCGTGACATTGAAGTACACGGGCTTGTCCACAGGTAGATAGAGAATGTCAGAGACCAAGCCATCGGTTTGGGGATAGGCAAATGTCCAAACCCACTGCTGGCCGGTTACGTTAACAATGACACTCTGGTTCCCGCCAGGTTGCTCATTAGCCGAAATGGTGCCATAAGAATTCGCGGTAATCTGCGCCAGTTCAATCATTCCCCACACGACGAGGAACATGGCCAGTGCGCTGGTAACTACAGTCCACAGAACAACACCGATACGGTTGGTGAAAATCGCTGGATTCTCCTGCATTGGAGGTTCATCAGAAGAGATGCGCTTCCAGCCGATCAAACTGTAGAGCAGGACCGCAAAGACAAAGGCCGTAATGGGAATCGAAACTAGTGTGAAGACAAAGACTGTTGTCTCAATGTCTTGCATGATTTCTGATGCGGGAGCGCCAGTTTGGTTCATTGCCGCAAGCAGTAGCCAACACAAAGGTAGGAGAAGGAAGCCAATGACAACGGTCCAGATCATGACGTGGCGGGCATAGGGCCTGCGCATCCAATTCTTGAACCGGTGCATTGACGGAGGTCTATTCGTTGGCGATTCCGGTTGTTCTTGGGGGGCTTGGGTCATGGTCATGCGACCACCTCAAAAGTCCCCGCCATCCATCCTCGGGTCTGCATGGGTCCACCAAACTCTTGGTATTCATCACCGCAAGGGAATTCGCAGTTCCAGACATATGTTCCTGCTTCACCCGTGACGAATGTGACGCTGATTTTTTGTGGATCGACGGGGTAGCCGGCTTTGTCGGTCTTGGCATTGGCCGCGTTCATGGGCAGCGGAACAGAAAGGAAGAAGTAGGGCTGGCTTGATTCTGGGTACTGGTGCACGGTGAATGTGTGCCCCACCGAATCAGACTTGACGTTCTTGACCGACTTACCGTTCCACGTCATGGTGCCATCCATCGAGCCGTGCACATGGGCAAAAAATGGGTTGTAAATCTGTCCACCACTGTCATATTGGGTGAAGTTAATGGTGACTACCGAATTTGCTGGCACCTGAATTGTGGTGGAGGGGTGGTAGAACGGCTGGCCAGAGAGCCAGGCGGACTCATAAGGTCCGGCTTTGGGTGGCGGGACCGCGTCAGAACTATTGGGATACACGCTCAAATCAAGGGTGGCATGGGGCAATGTGCCATTGTTGGGGGTATCCATCGTGGTGCCGTCGAGCGTTGCTGCAAGCACTGGTGGTTCTTCCTGCGAAATTGAGCTCACTGCCCCAATACCGCCAACTACTAACACGCCGGCGAGCACGGTGGCCAGTATGACCAAGAACTTCTTCACAAACTGATCCTTTTCCTCTGCTCGTTCCTTTGATGCACGTACCCACGGACCTTTTCCCGACAAACTGTCGGTCTACATTTAGGCTGACACTAGCGCGCCTCCATGGCGAGCACAAGGAAATAACAAATAACCACCGAAAGTTAATAAAGACCTCACCTGCGAATTCTCAGGTGCCGGATAGAGATCTATTGTGGGGGCATGTCCATGAGCGCAGGCGTGACCGCAGCCATTGGCGCTGGGATCATCCCGGAAAACGTTGCGATTTGGGAAATCGACGTTTTGACACTCATTAACCTGCTCGCCGTCACCACGTTGTACTACTTCGGGGTCTATCGGCTTGCTATCCAGAAAACCGGCTATGCGCGCACATGGCCGTTTCGATACTCGCTCAGTTTTGGCCTCGGAATGGCATTTCTGGCATTTGCCTACCTAGGCCCCTTCAGCTCATGGGCGCACTACGCCTTTTGGCCTCACATGTCCCAGCACATTGTTGTCATGATGATTGCTGCACCGTTAATAGTGATGTCAAATCCGATAACCCTGCTATTTCTCAACCTCAATCGCTTTGGACGCAAGCGCGTCATCGCAATTCTCCGCAGCCGGCCCGCAGTTTTCCTCAGCAAGCCACTGGTAGGCGGGCTCATCGCAACGACCGTTCTTCTCGGCGCCCACTTTGCGCCAATTATGAATCTCAACGTTGTCGACCACGATTTCATGATGTTCATCGAACGACCACTGTTCTTGGGTGCGGCCTTGCTCTTCTACTACCCCATTATGAGTTCAGACCTGATTGCACACCGACCCTCAGCCACTATTCGCGTGCTTGCCCTTGGCATCATCATGATCCCTGAGACCCTGCTCGGAATAGTGATCCACTTTTCTCCCGTCACCCTTTACGACTCCTATGTCGCTCTTGCACCACAATTCAACATTGACCCTGTTGCGGACCAGAAATTTGCCGGAGCATTGATGTGGGCGGTAGCCATGGTCATTGACGGCATGTGCATGATGTTCGCTGCGATGGAATGGTGGCGGGAACAAGAAAAACACACCCAAAAATTAGAGCGAGTAGAAGCCCTAGCTCAATCGGAACTAGCATGAAGCCTGAACTTACAACAATTGCTGCGGCTCTCACCGTGATCACTGCACTCACAGGTTGCAGTCCCACAACGGACGTCATCCCGCTGTCCAATTCGCAGATTGAACAAGTCCAAGAGCAACTTGAAGGCGCAAATAATCCTGGGGTCAGATACATATTGCCAGGTGATAGAACGGCTCTGCCCAACCTCAGTGGGTTAGATCTCGATGGTGCGCCAATTAAGGTTCCCGATTCACAAAAACAGGTGACCGTGATTAATGCATGGGCATCCTGGTGCCCACCATGCAAACAGGAACTGCCAGAGTTTGCCGAGGCTGCCCAGGATCCCGAGTTCACTGACGTGCGATTCGTCGGGCTCAATGTCAATGACGAACTCGCGGCCGCACAGGTTATTTCACTGGGGCAGGGCTATCCCAGCATCTTGGACATTGAGGGTGCACTCCTTGCGAAAATTCCCAATATTCCCCCGCAAGGTCTGCCCAGTACCGTGATCCTGGATTCCAACGGGCTCGTCGCCACCACGATTATTGGTGCAGTTCCACCCGGCGAGTTGTCCAACATCATCATGCGCGTCACGCAGGAATGAACGGGAATAGGTCAGCGTGCCCATTATTTCGATCACAAATCTTGATGACCCAAGACTGCGCCATTACGCATCTTTAACAGACATTGCACTGCGATCAGTCACAGAGCCAACCGAAGGCATCTACATCGCTGAAAGCGCCAAAGTTATCTCCAGCGCACTCGAAGCCGGCCACACCCCACTATCAATTCTCATGGAAGAGCGCTGGGTTGACCGCATGACAACACTTTTGGGCGATGACGTTATGAACAGCGACCTTGACATATTCACCGGAAAGCCAGAAGTTCTCGAACAACTCACGGGCTTTCACGTGCACCGAGGCGCACTTGCCGCCATGAATCGGCCCACAATGCTCGACCTTGCAACAGTTACTAACGGTGCACAGCGCATTGCCGTCCTGGAAAATATTGTTGATCACACCAACGTCGGGGCAATATTTCGCTCCGCGGCGGCACTGGGAATTGATGCAATTGTCGTAACACCCCAATGCGCCGATCCGCTTTACCGGCGCAGTATTCGCGTTTCCATGGGTTCGGTCTTTTTCATTCCTTGGACACGCATTGATCCATGGCCCCAGAGCATGTCAACGCTCCACGACCTTGGGTTCACCACTGTGGCGCTCTCCCCCGATGGACATTCGCAGTCACTGGAAGATTTCACCAACGAAGCTCACGAGAAAATTGCTTTTGTTTTAGGAACAGAAGGCGAAGGACTCACACCCGAGTCGCTGGAACAATGTCGACAGCGAGTTCACATACCCATGAGCAACGGAATTGATTCCTTAAATGTGGCCGCTGCCTCTGCAGTTGTTTTTTGGGCTATACGCGCACGTAACGGGTAAATACAAACCCATCGTGTTCCCAGTAGGACGATAACGACCAGTTAATCGGGGTCGATTCTGTGTGTTCATTATCCAATTGAACTGCCCGACCAACCAACATCGGCGCAATGGTCAAGTCAAGTTCATCAATGTGCGGGTTCAACGTGCTTAACAGATTCGGTCCGCCTTCGCAGACGATTCTGGTGTACCCCCGCTCGCGCAATACATCAAGGGCGCCAACGGGTAAATCGTCACATTGAATTATTTCCACTTTGCCGGAGGCAGCCATTTCGTGAGCTCGTTCAGTGCGTGCAGCCGATGCAGTGCCGCCCGTGAAGACCATAGGCGTGAATTCCGACTCACCAAAAAGTGGTTCCTCCCAAGGAAGGTCCAATGACCCACTCACTATCGCCACAACGGGCGCCGCCGCGATTCCTGCCACCTTTCGAGCCAACTGCCACTCGGGTTTGGCAACCATCGGCCGATATCGCTCAGCACGGATAGTTTCTGCGCCTACGAGTACTACATCGGCTAGCCGGCGAGTTTCCTGCAGCACTTCTCTGTCTCGCTCACTTGAAATACTGCGGCTCTTGCCATCGGGGCCAGCATGTGCACCATCGAGGGATTGCACCATCATGGCGCGAACCCACCACTGATCAGGCCAGAAATAAAACTCTCCCAGATCGATGCTCGCTGGGGCTTCACTGTTCACTCGCCCATGCTCTCATGTGCCCAATCACTTCAACCGGCGCGGCGTTTGGTGCGCTTGCGCACCCAGACAACGACCCGGCGTTTTGCTCTGCGGGCCCAGTGAAACTCGCTCGCCAAAACTGTGAGCCCTGCAAGTATCGTCACCAGACCCGGTCCCGGTAAAACCAGCATCAAAGCACCTGCCACGAGCAAGGTGAATCCAATCGTGGCAACGACCGCCTTTCGAATTGCCCGTTTGCGTGGAATGTTGTCAGACATCTGATGTCTCCCTCGTTGCCATCAAGCTTGCAACAACCGATGTCGCAATTAAGGCAATGACCACACCAAGGCTGAAGGCTGTGGGTACGTCAAAGAATGCGTGACCGACAATCATCTTGATGCCCACCCAGACAAGCACGAGAGATAAGCCAATTTTCAGGTAGATGAATCGATGCATGAGATCGGCAAGTAAGAAATACATTGCGCGCAATCCAAGAATAGCCAGCGCGTTACTAGCAAAAACAATGAACGGTTCTTGGGTTACGGCGAAAATCGCTGGGATGGAATCAACGGCGAAAATAATGTCGGTGAATTCAACAACAACCAAAACCGCAAGCAAAGGTGTTGCAAAAAGAATGCCGTTCTTACGCGTGAGGAATTTATTTCCTTCATATTCATCAGAGGTTCGAACGAGGCGACGGAATAGTTTGAGAGTGCGCGATTGAGCAACATCAAAATGTTCATTGCGTTGCACCATCATCTTGATTCCGGTGAAAATCAAGAATGCCCCAAAGATGTAGAGCACCCAGGCTGCCGATGCAATGAGAGCAGATCCAGCCGCGATGAATATCGCCCGAAATACCAGCGCACCGATTACTCCATAAAAAAGCACTCGATGCTGATGCTCCCGCGGCACCGCGAAATAGCTGAAAATCAGAGCCCAAACGAAAACGTTGTCAACTGCTAATGACTTTTCAATCAAATAACCAGCGAAATACTGCATTCCAAATTCGCTGCCGAAATACCACCAGATGAGTGCGCCCACAATTGTTGCAACTCCAACCCAAATGAGCGACCACACTGCAGCTTCTTTGACCGAAATCACATGCGCATCGCGGTGCATGAAAAGGTCAACGGCAAGCATGACGAGCACGACTACCAGCAGCGCTAGCCAGACCCACATTTCTACAACCATGGAAATTCCTCACGTCAGAGCCACCAAAGGTGGCTAAACGCAAGGTCTCCGCCACCGGTTAGAGGAACCGGCCTGAGCACCGGGTGTGGATTGCCACACCGTATTGACGACACTCAGCAGTTGGGGTACTCCCCTTGTCTGCCAAAGTCTAGGTGCATAACGGACTCACTGCAATTCTGGGCCCTAACCCTCGATTGCACCTGCGGTGAGGCCCCGCACGAAATGGCGCTGCAGGCCAAAAAATATGGCAATAGGTATCAGCATGGAAATAAATGCGCCAGCCGTCATGAGATGTTGATTGACTCCCATACTGCCGGACAGATAGGCCAAGTAGCGCGTGATCGGAGCAACATCGGGTGAACCGCTGGCGTACGTCAACGCCACGATGTAGTCGTTCCACACCCACACGAACTGGAAGATCGCAAAAGCTGCAATTGCTGGCATGGACAGTGGGAGCACCAAACGCCGAAAGATCACATAGTGTGAAGCTCCATCAATCTTTGCTGCGTCAAAAAGTTCTTTTGGCAGCCGAGATATTGCGTTGTGCATAAGAAAAACGGCAAGTGGCAATGCAACAACAATGTGAACGATCCACAGTGGAACAAAGGTGTTCATGACGAGCGAACGACCCGTTTCAGGGTTATCAAGATTAGGCGCGATGGGAATGGGTCCAAGACTCCAACCGTTATTAAAAAGATCCAACAAAGGCAGCAACACCATCTGAATGGGGATCACCTGCAGAGCAATAATCATCACGAAAATTGCAGTAGTTCCTCGAAAGGGAATCCAGACCAGCGCATAGGCAGCCATGCACGCGATGACAATAGGAATTACCGTCGCGGGAATCGCAACTGCAATCGTGTTGAACAGAAATGGTGTGATGCCATCGGGCAAGGAGGAGCCACCGGTGAGAACTTCCGCGTAATTGTTGCCCGTGATGATCGGGTTCGTGAAAATCGTCCACCAACCCGAATTATTTGATTCCCACACGGGCCGAATGGACGTGACAAATAAGCCTATTGTGGGAATGAGCCACACAATCGTTATGGCAAGGACAATAACGGTGGCTGGTCGGCTCCCACGCCGCACTGGCCTGCGGCGTGATCCCTTGCGCAGTTCTTGTTTGGGCTCCGGAATCAGGACGACCTCAGGTGCCTCAACGCTCATAGGGCAACCTCAGCACGTCACCATTCTGGTCTAGATCTAGGTGAATGAGGATTGAACGCGTGAAATCGGAGTAATTTCCTCATTCGGGCACATGGTTGCCTGCACGCGTGAGGCGACAAACCAGGTTGCCCACACCAAGAGTGCTCCTGCAACAGCATCTGTCACGAAGTGATTTCCCGTCCCAATGACCACGAAGGTCGTGGCCAGTGGGTATAGGTAAAAAAGTGCGCGTGCCGTGTTTGGCTTGAATGCAACATAAAGCGCGAGTGCCACCCAGACAGCCCATGCAACATGAAGGCTTGGCATTGCCGCATACTCATTTGCCAGAGATGCCGGACCCGCGGGATCTGCCGCTGAGAGTATGTTCTCCACTCGAAGTGTGTCCACGATTGATGCCATGGATAGGCGTGGGGGTGCAAGTGGCACCACCCAATACATGATCAGCGCAAGCAGACTTGTACCCACTAAAACATTGCGCAGCATTGCATAACTATCTTTGCGATAAAACCGGATCCAAATAAGAACTATCGGGGTTAACAGGAAATGCAAGATCCCATAAAAATAGCCCGTGGAGTACAACAGGAATGAATTCCCTGCTACCCACGAGTTGATAGTGATTTCAGGGTTGATGTGGAGAAAGCTCTGAACCGACCAGAGCCAGTGGGCTCTAGCAACCGCTGACTGCTCGGATCCTGTTACAAATATTTGAACCGCTTGGTAGACCAGGTATCCGGAACCGATGATCATCACCTCGACCCACCACGGAGGCAATCCATTGGTCACGGTCAGGGATCGAAAGGAGAAGGATGCTCGCACAGTTTTCCTCATGATCCCCCTCCTGATTACCTCACAATGCTTCTGGGCGAAGGCAAATTCTACCCACAAACTATCTGCTACCTGAGGTTACCCGTGCACTCTCCTAGCTGAGTAGGGACCAAAGTCATCACACTGTGACCCTTCGTCGCTATACATTGCTGGGAGGAGATTCACGAATTGCAGCTGTGCGGCGCCCAGGAAGGAGAGAGATGAATTCAACTACGAATAATTCGAAGAACGACCACTTTGATGGCCGGGTCGTGGTGGGCATGGATGGATCAGAAAGCGCCATGCGCGCGGCGAAGTGGGGGGCCCGGGAAGCACGCCTACGTGGTCGCGGCTTGACGCTGGCTCACGCGGTGTTGCCCACGGTTATTGATGGTGGGTTCGGCCTCGGTATCCCACCGCGACTCGATTTGATCGATGAACTGCGCAGGGTTGCAACAACAGAACTCACCGACATAGCCGCCCATCTCAATTGCCCCGACGTCGACATCCACGTCGGAGTGAGCAGTCCCAGCGGCCTGTTGTTAACTGCCTCGGAAACTGCAAGCATGATCGTTCTGGGATCGCGTGGTCACGGCGGATTCCACGATCTCTTACTTGGCTCGGTGTGCAATCAAGTGAGTGCGCATGCAGATTGCCCCGTCATTGTCATCCGGGATGAGCCTCATGATGACGCCCATGAAATTGTCGTTGGAATTGATGGTTCTGAGCACTCCATTGCGGCATTAGATTTCGCATTCGATGAAGCAAGTCGACATGGATGGGAAATTGTGGCCGTACATGCCTGGGATGTTCCGAGTTATGACCTCTTCATTTCGAGTGAGGCTCCAATCCCCATCCCCCTGGAAAATATTGGTGATGCCGAGGTCAGGCTTGCCTCTGAGGTTCTCTCCGGATACGCAGAGGATTATCCAGACGTCCAGATTTCTGAGCGGCTCGTGCGTTCGAGCCCGGTACTGGCAATCCTTGATGCCACAACCGATGCGGCACTCGTCGTTCTGGGAACTCGCGGACTCAATGCCGCTCTCGGAGCACTTCTTGGCTCCGTGAGTAATGCAGTTCTGCACAAAGCCCATGTCCCCGTAGCAATCGTGCCGATAGCCTCTCACCCTTTGGATGCCGCATGACAACTCAAGTAGCAGAAATCATGTCGGTACCTGTGCTCACCATTGATCAAGGTGATTCCCTCTGGGACGCGTGGCAAATGCTGTCAGTTTCAGGATTACGACATCTCATTGTTGTTGACCGCAATGGTCAGTGTCTCGGTGTGGTGAGCGATCGAAATATCTTGGCTGATCCTCCCCTCAATGAGGCTCATCTGGCCGCAAAACAAATTGTGTCCATCGTGCCAGCGCCACCACCCATCTGTTTAGGCCCTCAAGACTCCCCCAAGCATGCAGCCAAACTCATGACCGGCCATGACATGGAGGCCCTACCTGTGTGCACCAGCGACGGGAAGGTCATTGGAATTGTCTCTCAAGGTGACCTGCTCAACTACGTGGACTGAGCGACACAGCACAACGAAAAGGACACCTATTAGGCTGTCACGGTGACGCAGGAAACCCAAGAAAACACTCAGCAGCGACTTGTCTGGATCGATCTCGAAATGACAGGTCTCAGCGTGGACAACGATGAAATTGTTGAGATTGCCGCAATCGTGACCGATGCCGAACTCAATGAGCTCGATGCAGGTATCTCTTTGGTGATCAAACCAAGTCAAGAGGCGCTCAACAACATGGATGACTTTGTCACCGGGATGCATAACGATTCTGGGCTCATGACTGAGCTGGATACGGGTATCACTCTTGAGGCCGCCCAAACCCAAGTCCTCGACTACATCAAGAGCCACGTGCCCGAACCAAATAAGGGCCACCTTGCCGGTTCCAGTGTTTATGTTGACCGCGGTTTCCTTGCCAAATACATGCCCGACATCGATCAGTACCTGCATTACCGGCTTATCGATGTCTCAAGCATCAAAGAACTTGCCCGGCGCTGGTACCCCAAGGCTTACTTCAACTCCCCCGAAAAAACCGGCAACCACCGGGCACTGGCTGACACTCGAGAGTCCATCGCAGAGTTGCGCTACTACCGCGAGGCCATCATGGTCACCGCCCCCGGTCCTGACGGAACGCAAGCAAAAGAGATCGCAACCAACCACGTTGTGGAGCACGATTAACCCATCGCTAGACTCTGCAGGCTAGGTCTTCACCCCCGGACGCATGTCCAGAGATGAATATCTAACGCGGTGGGTGTAGCTCAGCTGGTAGAGCGCTGCGTTGTGGTCGCAGATGCCGCGGGTTCAAGTCCCGTCACTCACCCCATCGTTTTGTGACTAGCGCTCAAACGACGCGAGGCTCCGGAAGTCGGAAATGTTTCCCGAAGTGAGCAACCCCCACAGCCAC
>JAFMDS010000073.1 GCA_017857175.1 Candidatus Nanopelagicales bacterium
CTTCTGAGTCTCCGAGTCCTTCTGAGTCTCCGAGTCCTTCTGAGTCTCCGAGTCCTTCTGAGTCTCCGAGTCCACCGCCCCCACCGGCGGAAGTTGCCTCTCCTGTTGAGGAAAGCACACCAATAGATTCGGCGACCGAAGAAATAACGCAGACTCCCATTGTTGCCGAGACTCCGATTCCCATTAGTGAGCCTGAATTAGGTCAGGGAGAGGCTATTCAAGCAACTCCTGAGGCCGTTACAGCTCAACCTGAATTGGGGCAAACACCAACGTCCATCCCGGCTGGTGGTGGGGGTGAATTTGCACCTGGAGAGACTAATAATCGGACATGGTTTGCGGTGTTGATCCTTTCCCTACTCGCGGCTGCGGGATCGGGATTGCGATTAATGTTCGCGAAAAACTAGCCGGCGTCGGAGAAGTATCGTGCACACCTCACGATCTGGCGCCGCAATTCGAGTGGCGACTATAGGTCTGCTGCTGGCGACTCCAACAGCTATGTTGGTGTTAGGGGCGCTCTTCTTCGGATTTTTCAATCATGGGCCAATCGCTACTCTTGATCGACCTGACCAAATTAGTGTTATCGATCCTGAGCTTGCTATTGGGGATGAAAACCTTGAGTCGACGCTTGTCACCTCGGTACCGGAAACGTGGGATAGTCGGATTGCAGATCAAAAGAAGCCAATTCTGATTAGTATCCCAGCCTTGTCCGTTGCCAGTTACGTCCTTCCGGTAAGCGCATTCAATGGAGTAATGGAAATCCCAGAAGACATATCAAACGTGGGCTGGTTTATTGGGAGCGCACCGCCGGGTGATACTGAAGGGGCGACCGTTCTGGTCGGCCATCGTGATGGAGTTGATAGTGGAAAGGGTGCTTTTTACGGACTGTCCACACTGAGTGAAGGAGACTTGGTCACTGTAAAGAACGAGTTTGGTGAACAACTTCGTTATCAAGTGCAATCTATTGAAACCGTTGATAAAAAGCGGATACCACAAATTGCCGCCCAAGTATTTTCTGCAACCGGCGATCCTCGTCTAGTTTTGGTGACTTGCGGTGGCTCCTATGTTCGGGAAGCGGGTGGATATCAGGCGAATGTCATTGTTACGGCAACCCCGATGGCGTGAGGGTTCGTCTGTCACTAGTTGCACAATTTAGTGACCGATTGGGCTCCACTTCTCTCTCCAGGGCTGAGCTCGGTTAACTTATGGATTATCGGATTCATAATTGATCGTGAATCTTTTACGTGGCCCAGTCCCATGACATGTCCAAGCTCATGGAGGTAAAGATTATCAAGCACATTCGGGGCACTTCGAGTTTTTGATCTCGCAATTTCAGCCTTCACAACCATTGCACCTGCAACGATAGTTCGAGTGGAAGCAATCACAGAGGTTGGCATTCCGAAACCATAAACATTTTCGGACAGCAGTGGAGACATCCGTGCCGGTAAAAAGGCAACTGCAATATGGTCTTCCCTCGGCATGGTTTCACTTGTGAGCTGATTTGTGCTGGTGCTGTAAGTCATGTGGTCGGTTCCTGTGAAACGGAAATTTAAGCCCGTTGCATCTGACCACTGCTCAAATGCAGAGTTAAGACGCCTGATCTCCCTTGAGGCGACTTTTGGCGCTAACGCGTCGGTATCAACAGACCATGTGATATCCATTTGGCATTGAGACCAGCCGCTGTCGATTAAGTTTTCATTCTTGCCGTCAAAAAATGATGAGAACGTCACTTTTTGCTTGGGAAGACCCTTTGTGTCTGCAACTGCAAGTGATGGACCGGCGATGAGGGAGAGCAAAAAGACAACTGACGTGCTCACAATTATTAGTGGACGCCGCCAATGATGTCTGGATGATGACCAGTCAGGTTTCACTACTTAATAGTGAGTCAAATTTCGTGACCAGTCAAATTGACTGGTCAGCGAAAGGTCAAATGACTCCGTGCGAGCAGTTCATGGAGATCCGAATAATGAGGCTGGAGTCGGTTCGAAACGGAATTTATGGCTAGGAAATGATCGCCGCCAAGAGGCCCGCCAGCAGTGCTGCCACCGCGAAATACCAGAGAACAACTCCGATTGCTGCGATCCGCAATGGCGCGCGGTCATCGCTGGCGGCGATCGCGAAGGCCCGATGATAAATCGTGTGGAACTTTGTGGCATCGCGTCTGGCATTTCCGGATGGATCCCTCTGGGACCAATATCCACGTTCGCTAGAGAGACCGAGAAGGACGAAGACAAGACCGAAGATGAAAAGGCCTAT
Organism: Candidatus Nanopelagicales bacterium; assembly: GCA_017857175.1. Classification (GTDB taxonomy): domain Bacteria; phylum Actinomycetota; class Actinomycetes; order S36-B12; family S36-B12; genus UBA4592. Next base: position 2,254 of record JAFMDS010000073.1, read on the forward strand.
GGCGAAGAACAGGAATACCTCAGTTGTTGTGCTCACCACGCGAGCCTAGTGCCCAATACCTCAGTGACGGCGCAGGTGTGGGAGATGCTGTGAAGACATAAAGTATGCCTGTGCAGCGCATTGTCGAGATTTCGCCGTCCGTGAGCGCACAAGAGATAATCGTTGGTTTTGCCCCTCCACCGCAGTTTGCGAACGCCTCGTTTGACAACTACATTCCCGATACTCAAGAGCCGAGTCAACGAGCCGCTGTTGAGGCCGCGCGTGCATTTGGGAACCGGATCGAGTTAGGGGGAGCAGCCAAACCTAGAGGTTGGCTATCACGCAATAAGACTCCTGAGGGGCGCCCAGGCATCTATTTCGACGGCGGATTCGGTGTTGGAAAGACGCACCTGCTCGCAGCAATGTGGAATCAAACTACTCGAGGGACCAAATCGTTCGGCACATTCGTTGAATACACCAACGTGCTTGGACTATTAGGTTTTCGAACGGCAGTGCAGTATTTCTCAAACCACTCGCTGGTGTGCATCGATGAGTTCGAACTTGATGACCCTGGGGACACCGTTTTGATGTCTACTTTTTTGGGTGAGCTGGTCAAAGCAGGAGTGTTTGTCGCTGCAACATCCAACACGCTCCCAGATCGCTTGGGCGAGGGGAGGTTCGCGGCGGATGAATTTCTACGGGAAATTCAAGGCCTCTCCGCTCACTTTGATGTGATCCGTATCGATGGCTCTGACTACCGGCACCGCGATCTCACGTTCCATGGTGATCCTTTCGCCTCAGACTTTGTTCGCGATCAACTAGCGGCTACGCCCCATTCAGTGGGTGCCAGTTGGGGCGAACTCATGAATCATCTGGGCAAGGTTCACCCCGCTTATTACGGTGCTCTTGTCGAGAACATTGAACTCTTAGGAATAACCGATGTCACTCCGTTGAGAGATCAAGTCCCGGCACTGAGGTTTGTCGCCCTTGTTGATCGGCTCTATGACAGGAGCGTCCCCGTAATCAACAGTGGAGTCAGACTCGATCAGGTGTTCAGTAGTGAGATGCTTAAAGGTGGCTACCGCAAGAAATATTTTCGATGCATTTCGCGGCTTGCCACGCTTGCCGAATCAGGCGCCGAAGTGGTTGGCTAGCGCCATGGATATCAATAGTCTCCTCAGTGGCTTGTTCGTCGGAATCGTTATCGGTGGAATCGCGCGCATCCTAGTTCCGTCCATGCAACCAATTGGTTGCCTCATGACGATCTTCCTTGGTATTTTGGGTGGAGCTGGTGGAATGTTTGTAGGGCAAGCGGCGGGCTGGGGCTTCTGGCTAACATTCATCACGCAAATAGTCTTTGCTGCCATTCTGGTTGCAATCATTGCGAGCCTATTTAGAAAATCGTCGCCGTGAGTAAAGTCTGCATGTAACGTCAATCAAGGGTCGGCGGTTATCTGCGATCAATGTCTTGGCGACCACTGAATTTCAAGGATTCGGTGAGAATGTGCGATTTGGACAATAAGGTGGAGTGATGGAAATCAGGAGTATGTCAACAACGGTGCACCAGACGTTGAGTGAGGC
>JAFMDS010000074.1 GCA_017857175.1 Candidatus Nanopelagicales bacterium
GTAACAGTGTGGCGTTCGCGCACCGAGTTGCGGAACCACTCGGACTGGCGATCCCACTCGGGTGAGCCCGGAGTGATGTCGAAAAGTGCTCGCAAGAAATTCTCTGGCGCAGAGTTTTCATCGAGTCTGCGAGAAAGATAGGCAATCGATGCATCCCGATCCTCTTTCGCCACAACGGGTGAGTAGAGAAGTAATTCACCAGCATCATTGCGCACAGCGCGTGACTGTGGTGGGGCCATGCCTTCCAGCATTTCGATTTCCATGATGTCGTGTGCTCCGAGGAGATCGCGGAGTGTCAATGCCCAAGCCACTTCAAAGAGGTTGTGGCTGGCAATGCCAACACGCACGGCTCCTCGGTCTGATTTGGTTAGCACGGTTTCCAACATGGCTTTGTAGGAGGCGTCAACATCATGCTTGCTCGGATAGGGAGCCTGCGGCCAATCGTGAAGTTCAGCCTCAACAAATTCCATAGCTAGGTTGGCACCCTTAACCAACCGAATCTTGATAGGTGCTCCACCATTGCGGTGGCGCTCATTAGCCCAATTGATCAGAGTCAGCAGGGCATCGTGACTATCAGGGATGTAGGCCTGTAAAACAATTCCGGCACGCAAGTGGGTGAACTCTGACTTGGACAGAACATGCATGAATGCATCGACCGAGAGTTCGAGGTCGCGATACTCCTCCATGTCCAAGTTCACAAAAGTTTGCGGTGTTGTTGCGGCAGCGGCGCTGTAAAGATCAATCAATCGCTGTTCGATGCGTTCCAGTGATTCATGCTTTGCCAGCACGTCGAGATTTGCGCAGATCGCTGAAATTTTGACGGACACGTAATTCACATCGGACCTTTGAATGCGGGCGCGCACCATGTTGGTGCGCGCTGTTGCTTCATCGTCACCCAAAATTGATTCACCGAGAACGTTGATGTTCAGATTGAAACCATCATTTGTGCGGTTGCGCACGTATCTGCCAAACGCTGGATCCTCAGAGGGCAGGATCACGCCAGCGGTGTCTTTGGCGATCCGCCAATCAACGGCTTTCTCGGTGATCCCAGGGATCAGTGGGGCAACTTTGCCCAAACTGGCCAATCCAAATTGATCGAAGCCGCCGAGGGAGGCGGGCACACCCTGGGCGGTGAGGTCAGCAAGTCTGCGCGCCGAACGCTTGGCAGTGCGCATTCGCAGCACCTGATCGGTTAAGTCCAGCAGAAGATCGCGACCTGCATCATCGGCGAGAAGTCGTGACAGGCGCTTGGCTGAGCGGGCTTCGGCCCGGGAGGTGTCTGCGAGTGATGCCTCGAGCAAAGCGAGGGCGCGCGCCTGGGTGAGTTCGATGAGATCGGCATCGCTGGGAAGGTCGGCGAAGGATATTCCGGCAGCGGGCACATGGGCCTTCGCACTGATCTGTGTCATGCCACTATTCAAGTGCCTCTGTCTTGTGCCAGAGTGTGCATGTGAATGTCGAATTGATACAAAACCCGGCCGTGGTGCTTTTCCGCCAATTGGTGGAGGGTGTGCCGCAGGTAATGGGCTCCGTTAAGGACCTGGATGATCGCCACGTCTATGCAAATGAGGGATTTTGCGCACGTTTGGCCCTAAAAGAGTCGCAGGTTGTTGGCCGCACCGTTCCTGAATTGTTTGGACCTGAACTTGCTCAATCGTATTTGCAGCAAGACGAATTGGTACTAAAAAGCGGGCGACCCATGCAGAACCAACTGGAGCTCATAGTGCGGGCGGACGGCCAACTCGGTTGGTATGTGACAAGTAAGGCGGTTATCCGCTCACCGTCAGGCGAACCGGTTGGGGTAGCGGTGCTTTCGGTGGACCTGCACTCTCAAGTGAACAGCACGCATGCTGGCCTCGCCAAAGTGATCAGGGCGGTGCGTGAATCCATCCATGCTCAGTGGCGGGTCGCGGACATGGCTGCGGTGGCAGGAATTTCAACGACTTCCCTCGAGCGTTTGGCTCGAAAAACTCTTGGCCTGCCCCCTCAGCAGTTGCTGCAGCGCCTGCGCCTTGAGCACGCTGTCACGTTAATCACCCAGACAGATCTGACGCTCGGAGTTATCTCGGCCGAGTGTGGGTTCTATGACCAAAGTTCATTCACCCGGCAATTTCACAAGGTTTTGGGTCTCACACCTGGTGCCTATCGCCGCGCGGCGTGAGCAAACCCGATAATCTCGTGCCGTGCTGCTATCTGACCGCGACCTGCTCGCTGAAATCGACGCCCAACGGGTAGGCATTGAGCCTTTTGATCCCGGCATGATCCAGCCCTCAAGTATTGATGTGCGACTTGACCGACTCTTTCGGGTTTTTGAGAATCACCGCTACCCGCACATCGATCCCAGCATCGAGCAAGCAGATCTCACACGGCTGATTGAGCCAGAAGGTGATGAACCATTCATTCTGCACCCGGGTGAATTTGTCCTTGGCTCAACTTATGAAGTTGTCTCGCTGCCTGATGACATCGCCGGCCGCTTGGAAGGTAAGTCATCGCTAGGTCGTTTGGGGCTGCTCACCCATTCAACGGCAGGCTTTATTGATCCGGGTTTTTCAGGACATGTCACCCTCGAACTTTCCAATGTTGCAACGCTGCCGATTAAGTTGTTCCCCGGCATGAAGATCGGTCAGTTGTGCTTATTCCGGCTTTCCAGTCCAGCCGATCACCCTTATGGTTCAGAGAAATATGGTTCGCGTTACCAAGGCCAACGTGGCCCCACACCGAGCCGATCATTTGCAAATTTCCATCGCACGCAGCTCTAACAGCATTAGCAGCTCTAACGGGTTGAACAGGATCGGGATATGGCCATGCCACCAGAGAGCGAATTAGAAATATTTGATTACACCGACTTCGGTGTTGGCATTCGATTCTTGTCTCAAACACTTGTTGATCAAGACTGGATCCCCGATGCAATCCTCGGTGTTGTACGCGGGGGTCTCTTTGTTGCGGCAGGCATTGCCTATGCCCTTGACATAAAAGATGTCCGTCACGTCAATGTTGAGTTCTATACCGATGCGGGAGAAACTCTTGCGCACCCAATTCTCATTGGAGATGCCCCGCATCTGGCTGATCTTGCGGGCAAGCGGGTTTTGGTTGCTGACGATGTTGCTGACACAGGTGCCACCTTGCACTTTGTGCGACAACTATTACCTGGCGATGCTGAGGTTCGGGTTGCAGTTCTTTATTCCAAGCCGGCAACCACCTATGCTCCTGAGCTTGCCTGGCGCACGACCAGCAAGTGGATTCGCTTCCCCTGGATTCAGGTGCCGCCCTTGCGGGTTGAGTCTGCGGGTCGATCGTCGGTCTAGGAGGCGCAAGTTACCTACCCCTTGGACCGCATTGACTCCAAGAGAAGTGTCGCAACATCCTGCACCTGGACACCTTCGGCCAAGCCTTCCTGTTGACGCGAAGTGACTGCGTCATTAAGCATCACGGAACAGAATGGGCAGGCAACGGCAATTGTCTTTGCGCCGGTTGCAATTGCTTCATCGCCACGGGTCTTGTTGATCTGTTGACCGATTTTCTCTTCCATCCACATGCGAGCACCGCCGGCGCCGCAGCAGAATGACTTGTCGCCATGTCGAGGCATTTCCACTTTTTGCGCACCCGTTGCTTCGATGAGTTCGCGCGGTGGCACATAGATGTTGTTGTGGCGGCCGAGGTAGCAAGGATCGTGGTAGGTGACTTCCTCGTTGACTTCGGTGATCGGGGTAAGCCGACCGGTGTTAACGAGTTCACGCAGTAGTTGAGTGTGGTGAACAACGTCGTA
>JAFMDS010000075.1 GCA_017857175.1 Candidatus Nanopelagicales bacterium
CGAGAGAGTGCAAGTTCACTAAATATTGGTGGCCTGATCGAAGTCGTCACCCTTGGAACTCTACTCACATCAGTCTGGACCGCATGCTTGCCCGAATTTTAGCTCCGCGCACCGTAGGGTGATCAGGTGAATGCATTCATCAGGCAACTCACGGGCGTCCGCCTCGTTGCCGCCGCGTGGGTACTGCTCTATCACGCGCAAGGACCGCTTAACACAATTGGAATCTTGCACATTCCCGTTTTTGAGGATCTCCTGCGCGTTGGTCGCCTGGGCGTTGATTTGTTCTTTGCGCTTTCAGGTTTCATTCTGACCTACACCTACATGAAATCCATTGGCCCCCGACTCCATGGTTCAAAAACACTGAAGTTTTGGTGGTTGCGACTTGCACGCATCTATCCCGTGCACCTTGTCATGCTCATTGTTGCCGGTCTCGCTGTTTTTGCCCAAGCAAAGGTGACAGGTGATGCACTTGATCGCGCCTGGCTCAACCCGTGGGATTTCATCAAGAACCTGCTCTTGATTCAAGAATGGGGTCCCAACCCACAGCGTGGTTGGAATTTTGTTGCTTGGTCGTTGTCCATGGAATGGCTGGCCTACCTACTCTTCCCGCTGATGGTTCTGGTTTTATGGCGAATGCACAAGCATTTCTCAATTCCAGTTCTGTCCGTGGTCTGGGTGGCACTCCTTGCCCCACTCGTCATTTACGGCATGGGAACTTCTGATTCCTATTACACCGATAACTGGGGCTCCACTATTCGAGTCCTGACCGAGTTCGCAGCAGGTGCGGTGACTTTCCTGATCGTTGACAAAATTCGTTCATCTGATCGCGTTCATGCGGTGGCCGATGTCCTGGCTTGGGCACTGCCTTTGCTCGTGATTGCCGGCGCAGTATTCCTTTCAAACCTTCCAGCAGCACAACCCACATCAATAACAAGCGATCCTGATGCCGAGCCGCTGCCTCCCTTCTTCCATTTAGGCCTAGTGCCCCTGTTGATTCTGTGGATCGGATCACTAGCTCTCGCCCGGCGCGGAATGGCCAACATTCTTGCAACGCGAATTGCCGTGGTGGGTGGCTTTATTTCCTATTCGCTCTACATGACCCACCTCGTGTGGTTTGGCTTGTGGCGGGCAGGAATGAACGCTGTCGGTATCGACGGTGGAATCCTTTACGCGATCTCAGTTGTGTTCCTCCTTGTCATGTCCTTTGTGATCGCCTACTTCATGTGGCGTTGGATAGAAGAACCCGCACGTGTTCGCATGCGTTCTTGGATCGGAACTCGACCAACACCCACCGAAGAAGCGGGCGAGGCCATTGTTGAAACTGAACAGGCATTGGGTGATCCTCCACCTACCGCCAAGCCAGTGAATCTGCCAAATGAAAACAATTAGCCGAGCGCGATTAATTCTTCAACGAGCGCATCGGTGTCAGGTGTGATTTCGCAGTCTTCAGCCAACATGACAAAGCACGTGTCCACATCGCGCCAATCGATGTTCTTAATGCGTGCCCATGCAAGCCGATAGATTGCTAACTGCATGGGATCCACATGAGCACTGGTGCCCGTTTTCCAATCAACCACCAGGTAACGACCATCAACATGAAACACAGCATCGATATAACCTGACACGGGCGTGCCACCAATGCCTAGAATGAAATTTTGTTCCACTGCCGCGGGAGTCATGTCAGCAAAACGACTTCTTAAGAATGCTGTCCTGAGCTGCTCAGCATCAGCGGATAAATCTGCTGAAACGTTGGTGGAGTCAACAAGTTCTTCATAATCAAAAAGGACATTGGTTGTGTAGTGCTTTTCAATCAGTTCGTGGACCAATGTTCCTCGGGATGCCACGGCACTCGAGCGCCGTGGCATTGGACGGGCCAAGTCTTGGGCCAACTCTTCGGGTTCGCGCAATGCTCGCAGCATGGTGCTTGCGCCAACACTGGCAGGAAGGGCGACTTTGCGCACGTCGGTCTGCGCAACAGAACGCTCCTCGCGAAGTCGCTCAAGAGCGTGCACCCAACTCTCCACTTGAACCCACTCCACTTGGTTCAAGGTGTTGTGATCCAAATCCTGATTGTGCACATAAACGCTTTGCTCATTCAAAGCTGCAATGACATCCTCTGGCACCGCCTCGGGCCACTGGTAATGATTGATGTCATCGAGATCAGAAGGCCTCTCAAGCCCCGGCTCTTTGACCCACTGAGCAATGGATACTTCACCGTCAACAAAGTGGTCTTTGACCGTCAGCAGATACGGGTGCGGTGATCGCGGTTTCTTGAGCCCTGTCCCCCACCAAGAACCCGTGATGGTGAGGGAATCCTTGGCTCGGGTGAATGCGACATAGGCCAATCGGTCCGCATCGAGTTCTCGCAGTTGGGCGAACTCGCCGAGGTATTCGTCTTTGTGCACTCGTGCTGGCCAATTGAAATATGAATAATCAGGGAAATTTTTCAGTGAATCTGGAGCATCGGGGCGAATGGGCCATGGAACCAGACTTGAGTCGGTGGTCCAATTTCCGCGGTGGCGACCGCCAGGGAAACCTTCATTGGTCATGTTGGGAACGTAAACATGATTGAACTCCAGGCCCTTGGCTTTAAAGATCGTGAGCAACTGAACCGAACGTGGATCAACCGGTTGATCAAAGTCCACTTCAATGCCGAATCGGTCAATATCGGCTAAGCGCGAGAGGAACGCACCCAGGCTGACTCGGCCGTCAACATCAGTGAAGTCTGATGCAAGGTCAATAAATGCACTGATAGCAATGTGGTCGCGCTCATTGAGTTGACTCTGAATGTCGATCCCGCTCGCACGCATCACGCGCAAAATGAGTTCAACGAGTGGTTCGGCCATGGCACCGCGCAAACTGGAAAGCATGTGCGCCATAGCAGCAAAGCGCTCTCGGGCCTGCGGTGAATAGGCGGACAGGTCACCGAGGTCGAATAGTGCATCAGAGAGTGAAACAACATCCACGGCATCGATGCCATCAACGGCCTCTGCCAAAGCCTCATCGACATTTTCTGCCCTGCGAGATGAAGCGACCCTGGCGATTTCAGCTGCTCGCCGCCCAAGCGCCGCAAGATCGCGCGCACCAATGCGCCAACGAACGCCACTTGCCCAGCGAACAAACTCAGGATTGGCCGTTGGTTCGTGGACGACCGTGAGTAATGCGTGCAGGTCGACGACAAGTGGCTCAGAGAGTAGGCCCGCCGCGCTATGGAGTTGCACCGGTACACCGCGCGCAGACAAGGAATCGCGCAACTGCACGAGAACTTTGGTGGTGGGTGAAAGAACCGCGATGTTTTCCGGGTTGCTCATCCCGTTTATTGCGGCATGTTGGTTGGCGATTCGATCGGTCAACCACTCCAGTTCCTCCTCCACCGTCAGGAACATGCCAAGAACTACCTCACCACGCTCACCTTTGGTGGGAACAAGTTTTTCCACCGATGGATGCTCAGCGCGCAAGCGCTCAGAGATCACATTTGCCGCCTCAAGGATTCGCACGCCAGAACGGCGATTGTCAGTGAGTGGGAAGGTGGGTGACCGGGTGAGATCTGCGAGTGGGAAGTGACCATCAAAATCATTGATGTTCTCCACGCTTGCGCCACGCCACCCATAAATGGCCTGACATGGATCCCCCACCGCGGTCAATGGGAATGCATCACCAAAAATTTCTTGTAACAGCAGTCGCTGACTAAT
>JAFMDS010000076.1 GCA_017857175.1 Candidatus Nanopelagicales bacterium
CTTGTATCTCATTGTTGAAATTGAGAAGTGGATTACTTCTCTAACCTCGCGCTCCCCGCAGATGCATGTGCATGGCGGCCTAGTGAGATCTGAGGGTGCTCTGGCGAACACAAGCACAGACACCGGCAACTAGTCGGGGATCGGTCCGCTCTTTAGGTCAATCTCAAAACCCATTGATTTCGGCGCCTTGCCGCGTCATGAGTGATCGCATGGCCCCCGTGAATGAGCTGGAGGCCGCAGTGGCTTGGAAGGTGCTTCGCGTCACCCAGCTGTAATGATGAGGTTTTCGAACGTGACACCCTCGCTGCGGTTTACTGCAAGCTCCCTGCCATGAGTGGTGCCTCTAGTAAGGATCGAATCCGAGGGATCGGCATCGCGTCTTTGGGCGAGTTTGTCTTTGTTAGCCGTAGGGCAAAAACGAGGCAACCCGTATGAATATAGAAATTTGGTCAATGGTCTTGCTCACCAATCGAGGTTGGAAAATCCACCTGAAGCCAAGCCCAACTCGTCATCACTGAGGTCATCGCTCTCGAGGGGTATTTGCAGCGCGGCCCGAATCGTTTCGCTCGTTAGGTCGAATCCATGATTTTTGGCCAAATTTAGGCATTCGGCCATTGACCCCGCTGAGCCCATTAATTCCCTGAATTCGGCATTACTGCGGAGGTAGGTGATGAAATCCTCGATTTTTTTGGACACATGAGGAGTGTTCCATGAATATTGAGGGACTCATACCGTGGAAGTACGGTAGGAGTCAGATTTCTTATCCTCTAATCTCAACCTATGAGCTCCCCGAGCAAGTCAGGCCATATGGCGCCCCTTCGAGTGATTATTGTCGAGGACGAACCATTATTTCGGGACCTCCTGTCGAGTGCCATCGTTTCACAAATCCAGATCGCAACCGTTGTTGGAACCTTTGGCACAGCTGAGGAGTGCCTTAAAGAAGCAAAGAATCTTGATGCTGATGTGTTGCTCACTGATATCGATCTCGGCCCCGGCATGAATGGGGTTTCCCTGGGAGTGGAAATTCGACGGACCACGGGCATTCGTGGGGTGGTTCTCCTTTCGAACCTTGCGTTGCCCAATGTGATCCCCGATGTCCCCGAAGACGTCGCGGACGGCTGGGGATATTTGCTCAAAACCAGTGCGTCCAATGTTGGTCAGGTGGGCCGTGCATTATTGGTTGCTAATCAGGGCGGCGTTATGGTTGACGACTCCCTTGTCGGGGCAATGTCCATGGCGAGTGAAACGCCACTTGCGGGCCTAACTCCCCGCCAATTGGATGTCTTAGCGCGCATGGCAAGTGGTTGGTCTAACAAAAAAATCGCTGCTGATCTATCTTTGACCACTCGATCCGTCGAGTCGGTGGTGCACAACATTATTGAGAACCTCGGTTTGCGCGATGGTGAGGAAGGATTGAATCCACGCGTGAGCAGTATCTTGCTCTATTTGAAGTATTCGGTTGCGAACGCTCCAACCGGGTCGCATCCGATGCAACAAACCTGAGAGGTCATGTGTTGACATTGGAACTCAAGTCCGTGTGGAAGAGAATTCACGTCATGAATGGCCGAAAGTTCCTCGTGTCGGGACTTTTGCTCCTTGTCTTTGCTCTGCCCGTGACGTTGGCTATCGACTCTGGCCAACTTGTGGGCGAACCAACAACACTTGGAACGCTGCTTGTTGCCTACTTCGCGGCATTGGCGGCCGTGGCATTGTTGGTCTTCCTTCAATCGAAAGTGGACCCAAAGCCTGCGACTTTTTTTGAGGGAATATTTCAGTATGCCATCGTGCTGGCCACACCATTATGGCTTTTTTACTCATTGTGTGAATACTGGTTAAGCAACATCTCGCCCGCAATTGAGGCACTAGTGCTGTTTATCGCGATCGTGAGTATTTCTGTCGGGGTCACATGGGTCCTGCTCAGCACGTGGGGTGCATGGCGGCAAGCCAAATCCTTGCGGGATGAGTTAGCGCAATCGGTGCGGCAGGAAGAGCACCTCAATGAGCTCCTGTCGCAAGCTGAAGACAGCCGGTTTACCGAGTACCGCAGTGTTATCAAGAGGGATGTTGGCGAACCCCTAGTGCGCTTATTGGCTTCCATGAAAGGCTCGGGTGAAGGTTCTAATGTATTGGCAGATCGGCTTGATGGATTTCAAAATCGAGTCATGAGGCCACTTGCTCATAAACTGCATCCCGTCACCTTGCGGGTCGGGTTAATTCCGGCAATTCAATCATTGGAGACCCACTACAGCATCCATGCCGACGAGTCTCTAAGGGAACGAGACTCGCAAGCCACACTTCTGGACTTGAATGTGGTGCCACAGATTTTTCGATGGATTCGGCACCTAAAGAGTTATGACGGTGGCGTTTCCTTGACGCTAACAACGGATTCAGGTCGCCTCTTGATCATTGCCCGTGGGGTTCGGGTCAGTCGCACTTTAGATCCCATTCAAGTAGTGGCTGGGTTGCGTGTTGTCCAGATCAGTCACGATGAAATCCACCTACAGGCTCCCTTGTTGGGGGTCACTGCGGTGCCCATGCAGCATGGCACAGCGCGAAAATCACCTGTTGCTGAGCGACGATCCACGCGCTGGCGACTCTGGACTCAGCCACCATCAATTAGCATCAATTTGATTCTTTACATCGGGATGGTTTCAGCACCTGCATTTCACCTTGTTCGCGGCGACGCGATGGCTTCTGAAGGCCCGGCCCTCACGCTTCTCAGTGTTGTCTTGCCAGCACTCATCGCGATTCCGCTGACACGTGTCCGAATCCGCCAGGGGACACGCCAGGGTGCATTCCGAGTTGTGGGCATGTGGCTTTTCCTTGCTGCTGCTTCGGCCATTTTGTCCAATGCCGTCATCGCGTTGATGGCCCCGCGCTATCAACTCCCGATTGGATCTGGTTTGCGAGTATTTGGTGCAGTAATGCGCTACGCCGTGGTTGGCCTCAGCTTCACAGTAACGCGGGGATTCTTGGTGCAGTCTGGAATAGACACAGCGGCGTTGAAGGAACGCAAAGCGGAAACAGAAGACACTCGATTAGAGGTGTTGGGGAATGCCGACGCCACAGATCGCTATTTGGCGGAGGCTCTCCATCGAAGTGTACAAGGAAGACTTGCGGCTATTTCCCTACTTTTGCGACTTGATCGGCGCGAGGAGGCGGTCGCGGAACTTCAATCTTTGGTGAGCAAGACCCTGCCTGATATAGAAATTAGGCTTGGTCAATGGACTCGCAACGAAATTTCAGAACATGCAATTAACGTTATTCAAGTCCCAGGTTTGGACATTTCTGATGAAGTCGATTGGAGCACATTAGGAGTTTCGCAGGCTGAACTCGAAGCGCAGCTCAGACGGGTGATTAATGAGATGGCAGTCAATGCCATTCGCCACGGTGCTGCATCAGACATGCGAATTCAGTTAATTACAGATGGACCAATAGTGACTCTACTGTGCACAGATAATGGCCAAGGGCCAAGTGAAACCCTGGGTTCTGGACTCGGTTCTGCGCTGCTCAATGAGATATGTTCCAATTATGAGGGCTCATGGTCTTTGTACCGTGAAAATGAGAGCACAATAGTGAGACTTGTTCTCACGGTAGCCGACTTCGAGCCCCAGTCCGTTTAACTGTTTGTTGTCGAGGGCCTAAGGAGTCGCAGA
>JAFMDS010000077.1 GCA_017857175.1 Candidatus Nanopelagicales bacterium
TCTTTCCAGCCAATGATGGATTCCTCGAGAAGAATTTCAGCGGTGGGGCTAGCTTGAAGCCCAGATCCCGCAATGCGCAATAAATCTTCTTCGTTGTAAGCGATACCCGAACCTGCTCCACCCATTGTGAAGGATGGACGCACAACAAGTGGATAACCGAGCTCGCTTGCACCAGCAATGCATTCATCCAATGTGTGACAAATGCGTGACGCAGCACTCTCAGCACCGATTTCCTTAACAATCTCGCGGAATTTCTCTCTGTTCTCACCACGTTCGATGGCTTCTACGTCGGCACCGATGAGCTCAACGTTGTATTTCTCAAGGATTCCCGAGTCGTGGAGGGCTATTGCTGCGTTGAGCGCCGTTTGCCCTCCAAGAGTGGGCAGGAGGGCATCGGGCCGTTCTTTTGCGATGATGCGTTCTAGAAATTCCGTTGTTATCGGCTCAATGTAGGTGGCATCAGCGAACTCAGGATCGGTCATGATCGTTGCAGGATTGGAGTTGACCAAGACCACTCGAATACCTTCTTCGCGCAGTACTCGGCAGGCTTGTGTGCCGGAGTAATCAAATTCGCAGGCTTGGCCGATCACAATGGGTCCAGACCCAATGACCATCACGGAAGAAATATCTGATCTCTTAGGCATTGGGCATCATCTTTTCCAAGAATCGATCGAATAAATAATCAGAATCATGCGGACCTGCTGCAGCTTCAGGGTGATACTGAACGCTAAAAGCCGGACGATCAAGAAGTTCTAATCCCTCCACAACATTGTCATTCAGGCACACGTGACTGACTCGCGCACGCCCATAGGGGGTATCAAAGACCTCTAAGGTTGGAGCCTTAACGGCAAACCCGTGGTTGTGCGCCGTAATTTCCACCTTGCCGGTGGTGAGGTCCTTCACGGGCTGGTTGATTCCACGATGTCCGTATTGGAGTTTGTATGTTTCCAATCCAATGGCACGACCGAGGATTTGATTTCCAAAACAGATTCCGAACATGGGCAACTTTGCCTCGAGTGCTGATTGCACCAACTCCACGGCAGCATTTGCGCTCGCAGGATCCCCCGGTCCATTAGACAGGAAAATGCCATCAGGATTTAACTGCTGAATCTGAGTCCACGGCGTTGAAGCCGGCACGACATGGACTCGAATTCCCCGCTCCGCCATTCTTTCGGGCGTCATACTCTTGATCCCAAGGTCAACGGCGACGCAGGTAGCTTTAATTTCACCCTGCGGCTCAATTGTGTACATCTGAGCGCAGGTGACTTGATGGGTAAAGCTCGCACCCACCATTAATGGGCTTTGCGCAACTTGCTCCACTAATTTGTCAATGGAACCCCGAGATTGATCGCCGGAAAAGATCCCCATGCGCATGGCGCCGCGCTCACGCAGATGTCGGGTGAGTGCCCTCGTGTCCACCTCACTGATGCCAACAATCCCGTTGTGACTAAGGGCGTCTGGCAAAGTGCCCTCGGAGCGCCAATTGGACACGACCCTGGAGATCTCGCGAACAACAAATCCTGCGGGCCACATGCGGCTTGATTCGGCATCCGTCGCATTTACGCCCGTGTTACCAATATGGGGGGCGGTCATGACAACGATCTGCCCGCAATAGGACGGATCAGTGAGCGTCTCTTGATACCCGGTCATGCCCGTGGAGAACACGGCCTCGCCAAATGCTGAACCGACATGACCGAATGATTGCCCAAACAGATGAAACCCGTCCTCCAATACGAGAACCGCCGGAATTTTCGGCGCGCGAGTCTGTTTGTTGGATTGCATCATGAGCTTTTTTCCGATCCCTTCGCTTCTGCGTTCTTGATCTCACCTGACATAAATTCGCCTGATTCGACCAGAGCCACGAGTCTGGCGTGCCCTTCGACGGTGTCGGCACGCACCCCCGTGTCCAGGATCAAGTCTGAGAGTTGCCATCGAAAAATGATTACGCTGTCTTTGGCCCTCACCGTTCCCGCAATTCCAGAGCCCACCGCACAATCCACCAATTGAGATTTGTCTATGAAGAAACTCGGTTCACCCACACGGTCGAACCAAACACCTTGGGGTAGCCATGAAATCGTGCAACGCGAGCGTACGCCGAGGCCATGAAAGTTGACTTTGCGCATCCACTGCTCCGCAGGGGAAGTTCCGAGAAATAGTGCCTTGATCGGTTCAACTTCCGTTAACGCTAGTGGCGCAGTCGTAATGAGCACGTCTGGCTTGGTCTCAGTGCGAATCCTTTTCCACTTTCTGCCAAGCGCCCACAGGACTATCGCAATGAGGGCAATCATCATTGCCACAAGGAGCAAACGAGTGGGCCAATCGGTGACTTGTGCCGCCTCAGTCATATGAATTCACCTCACCAATCTCCACGACCGCGCCTGCGCGAACAACATGGCGCCCACGAAAGAAGACATCCGAGATAGACGTGGGAAGAGTCATTGCCCGATACGGTGAATTCCGCGAGATAGATGCAAACTCACTTGGGTCAATGACCTTCTCCACTTGTGTATCCACGATAACGATATTTGCGGGCTCACCAACAGCGATGGGTCGGCCATGATCCAAGGCCTGACCGATCAATGCTGGAGTTGCAGACATTCGATCACTCAAAGTGCGCCAATCCCATTCAGGTAACTGTGACATTGAAAGCACTACAGCTCCTAGCGCTGTTTCGAGTCCCAGCATGCCAAAGGCTGCCGCATTCCACTCGCAATCCTTGGCCTCATGTGGGTGCGGCGCATGGTCAGTTGCCACGATGTCAATGGTTCCGTCCGCTAGACCTGCACGCAGTGCCATAACATCACTTTCAGCACGCAAGGGGGGGTTGACTTTATAAACAGGGTCATAGCCCGTTGCCAATTCTTGGGTTAACAGCAGGTGATGGGGGGTGACCTCTGCGGTAACATCCACTCCCCTATTTTTGGCCCATCGAATTAGGTCAACACTGCCCGCGGTCGAGACGTGGCAAATGTGCAACCGAGAGTTCACATGTGATGCCAACAAAATATCTCGAGCGATAATTGCTTCCTCGGCCACGGCCGGCCAGCCGGCTAGTCCGAGACGACTGGAGAGCTCGCTCTCATTCATCTGGGCGCCCTCAGTGAGTCGGGGTTCCTGCGCATGCTGGGCAATCACTCCACCAAATGTCTTGACGTATTCCAGCGCACGGCGCATGAGGAGTGGGTCGGAAACACAATTGCCGTCGTCACTGAATACCCTGACATGCGCAGCAGAATTGGCCATTGCGCCCAACTCGGCTAGACGCTCGCCCGCGATACCCACTGTTACCGCACCGACGGGAAATACGTCAACGAACCCGACCTCCTTACCAATTCGCCATACCTGTTCCACCACACCGGCAGTATCGGCGACCGGACTGGTGTTGGCCATGGCAAAGACAGCGGAGAAGCCGCCTTTTGCGGCCGCTCGGGAACCTGTTGCGATTGTTTCTGCGTCCTCTCTGCCTGGTTCCCGCAGGTGCGTGTGTAAATCGACAAATGAAGGTAGCGCAACTCGGTCCTGGCCATTGACAACTAACGCATTGCCCGCCTCTAATGAAGTACCGATCTCAGCGATCTTCCCTCCCACGATTCGAATATCAACACATTCCTCACCATAAGGTCGCACTCGAGTGATCA
>JAFMDS010000078.1 GCA_017857175.1 Candidatus Nanopelagicales bacterium
ATTCTGGCTGACCCTCAAGGTCTTGTGGACTTTGTTGCATCGAAAAAATAGATCGTGACTTCAAGCAACGCAGCCACTTGGGTGGGCGCGTCAATTCCAAGCCCCGATAACGGGGTATGGAGTCTTGGACCATTGCCTATCAGGGCATATGCACTGGCCATCGTGCTTGGAATCGTGGTGGCTATCTGGCTGGGCAATAAGCGATATGTGGCACGTGGCGGCAAGCCCGGAGTGATTCTCGACATCGCTATATGGGCAGTTCCTTTTGGCATCATTGGTGGTCGCATCTACCACGTGGTGACCGATTGGCAGATCTATTTTGGCAGCGAAGGCAAAGGACTCGTAGCAGCTCTGCGAATCTGGGACGGCGGGCTCGGGATTTGGGGAGCCGTCGCACTAGGTGCCCTGGGTGCCTGGATAGGCGCCCGGCGCACGGGTGTCATGCTCCCACCGGTTGCTGACGCGATTGCACCTGGCATTGCGCTGGCCCAAGCAATTGGTCGGTTGGGTAATTATTTCAATCAAGAGCTATTTGGATCACCCACCGACCTGCCCTGGGGTTTGGAAATTGGGATAGAGAATCGGCCCGCAGGCTATGAACAGTATGTGACTTTTCACCCGACCTTTCTTTATGAGTCCCTCTGGCTCGTGGGTGTCGCCCTGGTTGTGATCTGGGCGGACCGACGTTTCCGCATGGGCCACGGTCGAGCGTTCGCGCTGTATGTATTGCTCTACACGGTTGGTCGAGGCTGGATTGAAATGCTGCGGATTGATTCAGCAAATCAAATCCTTGGAGTTCGACTCAATGTGTGGACCTCGGTTATTGTCGGATTGGGGGCCCTTGCTTACATCGTCATTTCAGCGCGTTTGCGCCCTGGGCGGGAGGACAACCAAGAATTGATCAGGAAGCAGGAGGAAGCGGACCCTGTGGCCAGCGACCCCATGGAGAGCTCGAGCGCGACCAAGGACTAGCCCCAGACACACAAACCGTGAATCTTCAGGTAGGCTTTTCTCGGGCCAACGTCGTCCCAAGATTTACTGCACCCTCATTTTTTGGGCGTAGTCGACGACGTCTAGGAGCCTTACATGTTGGATCGCGCTGACCGTGCTGCAGCCTTTGATCAGTTTTCCACCGCACCTAAAAGCCAGGGTTTATACGACTCGTCACTGGAACATGATGCGTGCGGGGTTGCATTTGTGGCAACCCTCAACGGCACTCCAAGCCATGACATTGTGGCAAAGGGACTTTTGGCTCTGACGAACCTCGAACACCGAGGCGCCTCGGGGTCGGAGCCTGACAGTGGCGATGGCGCAGGGATTTTGATTCAGGTCCCTGACACCTTCTTAAGAGCCAATGTTGACTTCGAACTTCCTGCAGCAGGTTCCTACGCGGTAGGCAGTGTTTTTCTTGAGCCCGAACATGCTCTCGAGAGTATTCGTGAGATTGATGTTTTGGCCGAGCAAGAAGATCTCACCGTTATCGGCTGGAGAGAAGTTCCCACAGACCCGAGTCTGATCGGGGAAACGGCAAAGTCGTGCATGCCTGCCTTTTGGCAAATTTTCATCACGGACAACCAATCGAGTGGGATCGATCTCGATCGGGCCGTTTACGGATTTCGCAAGATAGCGGAAAATGAACTTGGAATATTCTTCGCATCTCTGTCCAGTCGTACCTTGTTATACAAGGGAATGTTGACCACGGGCCAACTTGCTCCTTTTTTCCCTGACTTGACAGATGAGAAAATGGCTAGCGCCTTGGCTCTTGTTCACTCTCGTTTTTCCACGAACACTTTTCCATCCTGGCCTTTGGCCCATCCTTACCGACTGATTGCTCACAACGGAGAGATCAATACTGTGAGGGGTAATCGAAATTGGATGACCGCACGAGAATCAATGCTGACTTCCGACATTATTCCTGGCGACATGACTCGCCTGTTCCCGATCTGCTCGCCACAAGGCAGCGACTCTGCATCCTTCGATGAGACGCTTGAGCTCATTCACCTGGGTGGTCGTTCATTGCCGCATGCAGTCTTGATGATGATCCCAGAAGCGTGGGAGAACCACGCGGACATGTCTGCAGAACGTAGAGCTTTTTATGAATTTCATGCGACATTCATGGAGCCATGGGACGGCCCTGCCAATGTCTGCTTTACCGATGGCACAGTCATTGGATCAGTCCTTGATCGAAATGGACTGCGCCCTGGACGATTCTGGGTCACAAATGACGGGCTTGTCGTCCTTGCATCTGAGGCAGGAGTTCTCGACTTTGACCCTGAAACAGTCGTTCGCAAGGGTCGGGTGCAGCCGGGCAAGATGTTCCTGGTTGATACGGCTGCGGGCAGGATCATCGAGGATTCTGAAATCAAGGATCAACTCGCGGCAGAACACCCTTACCAAGAGTGGCTCGAAGCGGGTCTCATTCATCTTGACACGTTGCCCGAACGGGAACACATCGTTCACACCTACGAATCAGTCACCAGACGCCAGCAGACTTTTGGTTATACCCAAGAAGATCTGCGCCTAATTCTGGAGCCCATGGCCATTTCTGGCATGGAGCCCATCGGTTCAATGGGGACGGATACTCCAATTGCGGCATTGTCAGAGCGCCCCCGAATGCTGTTTGACTACTTCAGTCAGCTCTTTGCCCAAGTAACAAACCCACCGCTTGATGCAATCCGCGAAGAAATTGTCACATCACTGGGCAGCATTATTGGTCCTGAGGGCAACATGCTGGATGCCGCTCCTGGCCACGCGCGTCAAGTGGTGCTTCCATTCCCCGTAATAGACAACGATGAACTTGCCAAAATTCTGAATATAAATGCGGATGGAAATTTACCGGAATTCGGGGCAGCCAGAATCAAGGGTCTCTACAACGTTGGCGGTGGTGGCTACGCGCTAGAAAAGCGGCTCTCTGAAATCTTCAACGAAGTCGATGCGCTGATCAGACAAGGCAAGCGATTCATTGTTCTCTCAGACCGCGACAGCACAGCGACCATGGCTCCTATCCCATCGTTATTGCTGTGTGCGGCAGTTCATCATCACTTGGTGCGAACCAAGAATCGCACAATGATCAGCTTGTTGATCGAGGCAGGTGACGTGCGAGAGGTACACCATGTCGCCTTGTTGATTGGCTATGGCGCTGCAGCCATTAACCCGTATCTGGCCCTAGAGAGTGTTGAAGATCTTGTGCGTCGAAATGTGATTGTGGGGCTAACCCCTGAAAAGGCGATGCGCAACGTTATTAAGTCATTGGGCAAAGGTCTGCTCAAAGTCATGTCAAAAATGGGAGTCTCCACCGTCGCCTCGTATCGGGGTGCGCAAATCTTCGAGGCTGTGGGCCTATCACAAGAGTTTGTGGATTCATATTTCACCGGCACGACTACCAAGTTGGGTGGTATCGGGCTGGAAGTTATCGCGGCAGAGAATGCGGAGCGCCATGCAGATGCATATCCCGCAACCGGCATTTCACCGGCACATCGCACATTGCGAGATGGGGGTGAGTATCAATGGAGACGCGATGGTTCTCCACACCTCTTTGACCCTGAAACGGTGTTCCGACTTCAGCACGCCACTAGAGCAAAGCGGATGGA
>JAFMDS010000007.1 GCA_017857175.1 Candidatus Nanopelagicales bacterium
CCTTGGGAATAAATTCTTGGCCAATATTCGTGAGTCCGATGCCATTTGTCAGGTGCTACGTGCATTCACTGACGATGACGTGGTTCATGTCGAGGGCAAAGTGTCCCCGCAGGAGGATATGGAAACAATCAACACCGAGTTGATCCTCGCTGATATGCAAACTTTGGAAAAAGCACTGCCGAGACTTGAAAAAGAGGTTCGTCTCGATAAGGGAAAAATTGTTGTTCTTGAAGCCGCAAAAGCGGCTCAAGAAATTTTGAACTCCGGTAAGACGCTCTTTGGAGCAGGCTTTGATTCAACTCCCATTCGCGAACTATTTCTCCTGACGGCTAAGCCTTTTGTCTATGTTGTCAACGCTGATGAAAAAGAGTTGGCCGATGAAAGCTTCAAAGCAGAGATGCGCGAGTTGGTTGCGCCAGCCGAAGTTGTCTTCCTTGATGCAAAAATTGAATCGGAACTGGTGGAATTGTCTGACGAAGAAGCCCTCGAGTTGCTTCAGTCCGTAGGTCAAAATGAATCGGGATTGAAAGCACTTGCGAGAGTTGGCTTTGCCACCCTGGGACTTCAGACTTATCTCACCGCTGGGCCAAAAGAAGCTAGGGCATGGACTATCCCAAAAAACGCCACGGCACCGGAAGCTGCGGGTGTTATTCACACCGACTTTCAAAAAGGTTTTATTAAAGCCGAGGTCGTTTCTTTTGACGACTTGACTTCGACAGGCTCGATGCAAGAAGCGAAAGCCAAGGGCAAAGTTCGAATTGAAGGTAAGGACTACATCATGCAAGACGGTGACGTTGTCGAGTTCCGTTTTAACGTTTAGTCGTTGACATGTCCGACAAGGCCACCGGCCCTCAGTCCTACTTTCCGTCGATTGAAAAGAAGTACGGGCAGCCCGTAAGCCATTGGATGCAGCAGCTTGATTCTGTTCGAAATGACAAACACATGGATCAGGTGAAGTTTCTCAAGGAAAATTTCGGCATGGGCCATGGTCATGCAAATGCAATCGTTGCGGTGTACAGGAAAGACAATGGCCTCTAATGTTGACTAACGGCTTTGGCGGAACACGCTGCGGTAGATAGCTCCACTTGGTTTGCTGGGCGAACCCATTTGGGTTTCCGAATCAATGAGTGTTCGTTTGAATGCGGTTCCCATCTAGTCATCGCTATTACACGGCGATGATGCGCGCAACGTTATCGAATGGTTGACTTGTTAGAGGCGGTTCAACCTTGAAGCGCAAAATCAAAGGAATTCACGTGAGTCTGAATGTCCATACAACTTTGACCAAGACAGAAATTCACGCTTCAAACGCATCGCTGTGGATTGGACTTGCAGGATTTCTCTCATTGGGAGCGGGAAATGTGCTTGCGGCGGGGGATCCAACGTCTCAGCCAGGGCGGCTTTCGTGGAGCATGCAATGTGCTGGCCCCATTCTTATTGCCGTTGCCATCGCATTGCACCTCGGCCATTTGGGTTACCGAATTGGTAAACCTGCTGTGACGCTTTTCATCGTGGGGTCGTCCTTGTTGGGTTTGTGCACCGCGCATTTGGTTATTTCACCAGATCTCTGGGCTGAAAAAACGTGGTCCAATATCGCTCAAGGACTGTGGGCGGTGGGTTTGTTGTTCCTCAGTGCTGCTCTAGCCTCCGTTGCAGTGCATAAAGAACGACAAATTGAACACCGAATTGCTCAAGTCCGAGACATCGGAGACACTGATATGAGTAACGTCAGTGTGCATGCATCCTTCTTGACCTTAATCACAGGTTCAGTTGGATTTCTTCTCTACGCGGTCGGGTACGTGCAATTGATCGAAGTTGCTGGTGGCACCAGATGGAGTTGGATGCTCCAAGTGATTGGATGCATGCTCCTCGCGGTGGCAATAATTAACCATCTTGAACACTTGGTTCGTCATATCGGACTGGGTGCAGTGATCTTCGGAGTCCTCGGCGCCGTAATTTTGTCTATATCTAGCATCCCATTTGTGGTTGATCCTGAGAACTACAATTCGTCCCCGTACTGGGCCCAATTCTTTTGGAATGTTTGGGGAGTCGGAGCAACATGTGCTGCCATCAGTATTTTGTTCATCATCATGCGAAAGAGAACTCTCGCTCACGCCGAGGACTAGAGTCTGCCGATGCACACTATTGGTCAGATAGATGTTGAGGATGCCCAAAACGTTGCCACCATCGCGCGCAAAGGGCGCGCTTCAACGGGAGCACATATTCCCGAACTACACACCCCTGAAGAGGACCTTGAGTTCTATACGGGAGCCATCATTGAATCCGAGGGTTTGGTCTGCGAAGTTGATAGGCGCGTTGTTGGCTTTATTTTGTGGAACGAGGATTGGATCAATCATCTTTACGTATTACCAGAGTTTCACGGGCGAGGAATAGGTTCCGCACTGCTCGAGGCCGCATTCGAAGTTATGCAATCGGAAGTAGTGCAGCTTTGGACATTTCAAGCAAATGGGGGTGCCATCGCATTTTATGAATCCAAAGGTTTCGCCATTGTTGAGTCCACGGACGGCGCACGCAATGAAGAAAAGATGCCAGATCACCGATTGGTGCTCGTGCTTGAGTAGTTGGCCGCGGTAGCCTTCCCCCATGTCAACTGAACCGGCTTACAGCGTTGAGCGTGAAATAGATATTCCCCTGGAGATCCTTTGGGCTGCTTGGACTGATCCGGACGCACTAGAAGTGTGGTACCACGGCATGGAGCACTCCGTTGTTCCCGGCTCAGTCAATTCTGATCCGGTCGTTGGGGGGCTATGGACGGTGGGTATCGATGTACCGGAGGCGGGTTATGTCGCCTACTTTTACGGTCAATACACGGCTGTTGTCGAGCAGGCTCGACTTGACCACACGTTGCATTACACGGAGTCAGCAGAAGAGTTTGCTGCACGCGATTTTGACACCAAACATCACGACATCAGAATTGAGTTCGAATCCCGCGATTTTCGCAGTTGGGTGAAATTCAGCCAGTTTGGGGACTTATCTGAAAGTGATGCAGTGCAAGCGCAAGCAGGCATGGAGAGTTACTTCGATTCGTTGGAAAAGTACCTGTCAATCCCTGAGTGAGAGTTTCCACCATTTCACTTCATCATCAGACTTGAACAACTCAAATCCATTCTTTTCCAAGATTCTGTGACTGGCGGCATGGGCATTGTCGGCTTCGGCGACCAGGATTGCAATGCCGCGATTTTGGGCAATGGCTATGAGACCTCGCAGCAGTTCGGTGCCCAAACCCTTTCCCTGGGAACTATCAGTGAGTCCATAACCAATTTCTATTGCGGTGAAATCGCCATCGTGAAACTCGCCTTTGAATCCACAACCTCCGCATGCTTCACCGGTTGAGCGAAGTCTCAGTTGAAATAAATTCGTTGTTCCAATGGCGTGAGGGCCGGTGAGTTGCATGAGCCGTGAAATGCGAAGGTCTCCCTCGCTGGGAAAGTCGTCGAGCCAAAGTTTGTTGTCCCGATTGTTATTGGCTATGTCCTCAAGTTCATATTCGAGGGGCACTATGTCCAGGCGGGCTGTGTGGGCAATGGGTTGGATTATGTTGATCCCTGATTGCTGCCATGAATCGATTGCTTGCCCGACAGTTTGCCCAGCGGTCAGGATGTAGTCAGTATCAAATGTGCTCACAACGAAGATTCCTATGCCGGCGTCCGCCAAAACCTGCGAAATTCTGGCGACAATTCCGGTCAGGTTGAACTCCATGGTTCCCGCAACTCGAAACGCGATCCAGTGATCTTCGCGTTCAAGAATTCCGACGCTGGGAGCCTGATGGGTTGGGCAGACCAGTGACAGTTCATCCATGGTCTGAGCAATGGTCCAGAAATCAGAATGAGCAGGAACGGCAGGGAGCGGGGCGGCGGGATCGAGCTTGATCACGGAGTACTCAGGCACTTGCCGGATGAGATGCACTGGATCATTAAAGCGCTCGTGGGGACGCTTGGTGCGCCCCACCGTGTGGTGCGCCTTAGCACACCCATAGTCTCTGTAGGTGACTTTTCGCTCAGATTTACGCAATGTTGCCATCATTGCCCACGTTGACCATGGCAAAACAACTCTCGTTGACGCAATGTTGTGGCAGTCCGGTGCATTCCGTGACAACCAGGATGTGAATGAGCGAGTCATGGACTCCATGGATCTTGAACGTGAGAAAGGCATCACGATCCTGGCCAAGAACACCTCGGTGCGCTATGCCGGTCCATCTGCTCCCGAAGGCATCACGTTCAACATCATTGACACCCCGGGCCACGCTGACTTCGGTGGCGAGGTGGAGCGCGGACTCGAAATGGTCGATGGCGTCGTGCTCTTGGTGGATGCCTCTGAGGGTCCATTGCCCCAGACTCGGTTTGTGCTGCGCAAAGCACTGAGCAAGAAATTGCCCGTTGTTCTGGTTATCAACAAAGTGGACAGACCAGACTCGCGCATAGCTGAGGTCGTTGATGAGGCCTATGAACTCTTCCTTGACCTAGACGCTGATGAGCACCAAATTGAGTTCCCCATCATTTACACAAGCGCTAAGGCTGGGCGTGCATCTTTGACTCGCCCTGCTGACGGTGGAATGCCTGATGCGGAAGATCTCGAACCGCTGTTCAAGACCCTCATTGACACTATTCCAGCACCGACTTACACCGAAGGTGCGCCACTGCAGGCGCACGTGACCAACCTTGACGCGTCTCCGTATCTCGGCCGCCTAGCTTTGTGCCGGGTGCACCAGGGTGAAATCAAGAAGGGTCAGCAGGTTGCTTGGATCCGTCACGACGGAACAATCGAGCGTGCCAAGGTTGTTGAACTACTCATGACGGAGGCACTCACCCGAGTCGTGGCTGAAAGCGCCGGCCCTGGTGACATCATCGCTGTTGCGGGTATCCCAGAAATCACGATCGGTGACACTCTCGCTGACATTGAGAACCCGGTTGCCCTTCCCGTTATTACCGTGGACGAGCCATCGATCTCCATGACCATCGGTATCAATACCTCACCGCTTGCTGGTCGCAGTGGGGGCACAAAGTTGACGGCCAACATGGTTAAAGAGCGCTTGTACGCCGAGACAATCGGAAACGTCTCTATTCGCGTCCTTCCTACTGAGCGTCCTGACACCTGGGAAGTTCAGGGTCGCGGCGAACTTCAGTTGGCGATCCTCGTGGAGATCATGAAGCGTGAAGGTTTTGAAATGACCGTGGGCAAGCCCCAGGTTGTGACTCGGACAATTGACGGCAAAGTTCATGAGCCCGTTGAGCGACTGTCCATTGATATCCCCGAGGATTACCTCGGTGTTGTCACGCAACTGATGGCGCTACGCAAAGGTCGCATGGAGCAAATGACAAACCACGGCACCGGTTGGGTTCGCATGGAATACCTAGTTCCTGCTCGCGGACTAATTGGTTTCCGCACGGAGTTCCTCACCGAAACTCGTGGAACAGGTCTGCTGCACCATGTGTTTGATAAATACGAACCATGGTTTGGCGAATTACGCACTCGTCCCACGGGTTCACTGGTTGCAGACCGCACGGGTCCAACAACAGGCTTCGCGTTATCCAACCTTCAAGAGCGCGGCACCATGTTCGTGGGACCGGGTACAGAGGTCTATGAAGGCATGATCGTTGGAGAGAACTCCAGATCAGATGACATGGATGTCAATCCCACCAAGGAAAAGAAACTGACAAACATGCGTCAGTCCTCCTCCGATGTGCTCATTCCGCTGATTCCTCACAAAGCTTTGTCGCTTGAGCAGGCTCTTGAATTCTGCCGTGAAGACGAATGCGTTGAGGTAGCTCCCGCTGCTGTTCGACTTCGCAAGGTGATCCTCAACGCTGGGGAGCGTCAGCGCGCGGGGCGCAACAAGTCAAAGAGTTAGCGACTGCTACCAGGTATTACGCGGCAAACGACATTGTGAGTTTGTCGCCGCCAAGCGTTTCAAACTCAAATGAGTCACCAGGTACAGTTCGAATGGGTGGAACAATCGATCCAAGAAGGATGATGTCGCCTGCTCTGGTGCCGCTGGATAAGCGTTGGTCATCATCGAAAATGGTGGCTAAATGGGCAAGATTAGTGAGATAGTCACCCGTGATCTCTTGAACATTGGTCACTGTTTCACTCCAAGCGTTATTAGTTTTGACGCGACCCGAGAGTGATTCGGGCCCATCACCCCAGCCAACTGTTAAGTCCGCTCCAAGAATGTAGTGACGCTGGAAAATATTGCCTTCGATGATTCGCGTCGCGTTTTCGGGCACGTGATCAAGGTCAACAATTTCAAAAGCAGGTAGAAATGCATCGATACAGTCGCGAACCTGTTCGGGAGTTGCATTGCCCGGCAGTGGCGCATTGAGCCGAACGGCGATCTCAGCTTCAATGGCAGGACCTGTCCAACCTTGGACATCGAGGACATGCTCATTGGCCAACTCACCTGAATTGAGAAGGTAGCCAATCAATGGCTTCTCAATCCCAAGAAGTTGTAGGCCTGAGGGTGAACCGAAACCAAATTTCCAACCGCGCTGTTGATCTCTGTCCGTGGGCATGGCGACGAGTGAATTAGTGCTCATGGCCTACTTCATATCCTGCGTCCTCTAGAGAACCTGCGCCACCCCAACCCCAGACGAGCACCACGTCTTGATCCGTCGTGTTTTTGAAGCCGTGCCATTGGCCTCGCGGAGTGAATACAACATCTCCTTGATTGGCGGGCTGCTCTCCGTCATCGGTATACATCACGCCACTACCGCTAAGGACTATCCAGAACTCGTCTGCGTGGAAATGTCGGTGCCGATCATGCATCGCGCCGGGCGGGAGAACTGTCCACCCAACGAGCAAGTCCTTTGAACCCGCTGTTGCTTTGTCAATGAGGAACTGAACTTGCATGTCGACCCAACCTTCATCCCGCCTTAGTCCAGGCACAAGGGGTACGTCCTTGAGGTTGGTGATAAAGCGCTGTGCTTCTGTTGAATCTGGACCCATTATTGCTGCCCTCCCATTCTCCGGTATGCCTCGTGAGCAACGACAAAATCATGATGTCCTAATCCCATGCCGCGAGAGACGTTCATCATTTCATTCGCGGCGACGGCCAATGGAACTGGTGATGCCAGCAGGCGACCTTGCTCGAGCACGAGTGTCATGTCTTTTTGCTGGAGGGCAACGTCGGCGAGTGGTTTCTCCGGCATGTGCCCCTCGAGGATGAATGGACCTCGGTAACCAAGCACGGGGGAGGCGGCGACGCTGTTAAGAATCGCTTGGACTGCCGCTTCGCGATTAACGCCACCCTTTTCAGCTAAGGCAACGGCTTCCCCGAATGCGATGACCTCGACCATCAAGAGCAGATTCACAGAGAGTTTGAGCTGTACCGCAAGCCCACTTCCTCCGATGTAATTGACGGTTGGCCCAACTGCAGAAAGTACTTCCTCGGCTCGATCAAAACCGATCTTGTCACCACCGACCATGACCGATGCTTTGCCTTGCACAATAGTGACTGGGCTACCGCTGAGGGGAGCGTCCAACATGATTCGTCCTGCATCGGTGAACTTCTGGGACACCGACCTACTGACATCAGGGGAAATTGTGCTCATGTCCGCATACACGGCATCGGGACCGAGAGTTTCTAAGACTCCATCTGGACCACAGGCAACCTGTTCGACGGCCTTTCCATCGGTGACAATGGAGAGAACAACGTCCGCTCCCAATGCTGCAGCGGCTGGCGTGGGTGCGGTTGTCATGCCGAGTTCAACGAGTGCGGCGTCCTTGCCAGGTGTTCTATTCCATCCTCGAACCTGATGTCCGGCCTCGAGAAGTCGCGGAACAATCACTTGCCCCATGTCTCCTAATCCAATAAAGCCTACGATTGCCATGAGTTTCCTCTCTTTGAATGCTGCACCGATTAAACCTTGCCCTCGCCATGCACGTGATATTCGAGCTGTCTTGCCGCTTGCCGCCCCTTGGTATCAATGCCAGTGGGTATCCACCCGCAAGCGTTTGCTCCAGGTGACCAGATTGTTTGGCTCTCGCCAGGGACAAAAAATTCGATGAAAACCATGTCTTCCGAGGCGTGCGGATTATGAAACCAATGTGGCTCATTTTCAAAGTTGTACAGTAAATCACCCGTTTCAAGTATCACCTCTTCACCGTCGAGGACAGCAACGCCGGAGCCAGAAATGATGTATTGAAAATGTTCGGCACCGATGTGATGGTGCTCGGCACCCGACGCTCCGGGTGGATAAATGATCATTTCCCCCTTGACCGCATCTGTTCCCCACAATTCAGGACTGGCAAGGTAAATGCGTTTACGGGTGTCATGTTCGGAGTTGAGCACTGGTTCCACGCTCCAGTCCACTTGGAAAAACAGGTTCTTGGGCAACTCAGGATCATAACTGCTGGCAAGGGGCACACGAGCCATGAAAATGCGGGACTCGGTAGTACTGACGAATTGCACGACCGCACCCATCCCGATCACGAATAGGTGGTCAGTGGTGGCTGGTTCATCATTAATTGCACCTGCACCCGACAAAATCTGGATCCAGATCAATTCCGAGGCCTGGGCTGTAATGTCGAGTTGTCCTAATTCTGAGATCTCGAGAATGCTTATCTCAACGCGGCCATCGGTGGTGGCGGTGTGAGCAGAGAGAAGTTCTTGCGATGTCACTTTCTCAGCCAGCGCCCGATGTGGGACATCAAGCGAGCGTATGACCAGTGCCATGTGTTGAGCTCCTTTACATATCCCCGACCACTGCAAGATAGCGGATTCACCACCTTAACCGCAATCGATTGCAGAAAATTGGGATGAGACTAAAGGAGTGACAATGGGGGACAAGGGGGACAAGGGGGTGGCCTTGTGAACTGGCGGGACCATGAGGGGAAAGAGGAGTGCTATCGGCCCATTCTTACGATCAGATAACAGCTCGTCGGATGGTTACCTAAGAGTAAGTTGGTCGGTGTAACCTGCGGCGTCGCATGCAAATGCGAGGGATTCATCTTCTTTTAGTTTTCTACGTTTTGATATCGCCGGTAATCGTGCAGGAAAGTGGGGACTGTCCGTGTCACTGACTGTTGAGCCTGGATCTGCCGAGGGTGCTGCACTTTTGGGCAATGGCGCATCGTCGGGCGATTTCGCTGGTCTTTCACTTCGTGCGTTGGCGTGGCGACGGCTCCGGCGGGACAAAGCGGCCATGGTTGCCATGGTGTTTTTGCTCCTAGTTGCCTTCATTGCAATTTTCACTCCTTGGATTGTGGGTCTAATGGGACTGGATCCATATTCCTTTGACCAGGAGGCACTCGACCCAGCCCTGGGTTCAATTCCGCTCGGGCCATGGGGAGGGATTTCGTGGGATCACCCATTGGGCGTGGAACCGCTGACGGGTCGCGATATTTTTGCTCGCCTTCTCTATGGCGCCAGGGTCTCGCTTTTTATCGCCTCGACGAGCGTGTTGTTTATTGTCATCATTGGCACGACGGTGGGAATCGTCGCGGCTTACAAGGGTGGGTGGCTCGATACTTTGATCGGACGCCTCACCGATCTCATTCTCGCTTTCCCCTTCCTGTTGATCTTGATCGCGCTAAGTCCGGTTCTCACCCAGCGGCTTGAAGCAATTGGGTTTAGTCCGGAATGGGCACGCTTTGGCTACATCATCATTGTTTTTGTGGTCTTTGGCTGGCCATATCTTGCGCGTTTAATTCGTGGACAGGTTTTAAGTTTGCGCGAGAGGGAATTTGTCGAGGCCGCGGTTGCTACCGGCGCCCCAACCCGCCGCATTCTGTTCAAAGAAATGCTGCCGAATCTCTGGGCGCCCATCATCGTGTACGCCACAATCTCATTGCCGACTTTGATTGCCGCTGAAGCTGTGCTGTCGTACTTGGGTGTTGGAATCATTGAGCCAACGCCATCGTGGGGCAAGATGCTTTCCGACTCAGTTCGCTATTTCGTGATCATTCCGTCGTACCTATTCATTCCAGGAACCGTGCTCTTTCTCGTGGTTTATTCATTTAACGTTTTTGGCGATGCCATCCGTGATGCCTTAGATCCACGCGGGAGTAGGAACAACTAACAAAGAATTCAGTGACCCCACCTCGGGGTGATTGAAGGATGGTGGCTCGGAGCTGCCGTCCAAGAAAGGGAGGAACAATGAGAACAAAGTCCATGCGTGGGCTTGGCCTCGTTGCAGTAGTCGCATCCGGCGCACTCGTATTAGCCGGCTGCGGTAGCAGCGACGACGGTGGAACAGCAAGCGATACAGCAAGTGAATCCGCAAGTGAATCCACGGGCGGAGAAGATCCTGCAGCGGCCGACGGAGGCAACGCTGGCGGCACAATCAACGTGCTCACACTTGAAGAGCAATTCCTGCATATTGATCCACAACGTGTTTACACAGGCGTCGATCTCGCATTCCTAAACGGCTACATGCAGCGCACACTGACTGCATACAAGTTCGCAGAAGGTGCCGAAGGCGTCACGATCGTTCCAGACATGGCAACTGATCTCGGTACACCCAATGCAGATGGAACCCAGTGGTCCTTCACAATCCGTGATGGCGTCACATTCGAAGATGGCTCTGAAGTTGGTTGCGCCGATGTGAAGTACGGCGTTTCCCGTACCTTCGCTCAGGACGTGATCACTGACGGACCGACATATGCAATCTCTTTGTTGGATATCCCAACAGATGCCGATGGTGCTTCGGTTTACAAGGGACCATACGTCACCGAGGGCAATGACATGGCAGCATTTGATGCCGCGATCACTTGCTCCGACGACAACAAGACAATCACCTTCAACTTGAGCCGCCCATCCGGTGACTTCAACTACACGGTGACCTTGACAGCATTCTCACCTGTCCCAGCAGCTGCTGACACGGGCGAGGGCTATGACAACGCACCAGTGTCATCTGGTCCATACAAGATCTCTGAGTACACCAAGGGCCAGAAGATGGTCCTCGTGCGCAATGAGAACTGGAACCCAGATTCAGACGATTACCGTCCTGCGTACCCAGATCAGATTGTTGTTCAGTTCGCTCTTGATCCTTCAGCGATCGATCAGCGTCTGATCGCTGATGCTGGCGACGACCAGACCGCTGTGACCTTCGCAGGTCTTACTCCAGAGTCACTGGCAACAGTGTTCGCTGGCGGCGATCCTCGTTTCACAGAGCGCTCAGTTGATGGTCTGGACCCATACGTTCGTTACCTCGCAATTAACACGCAGAAGGTTCCGAACCAGAAGCAGCGTCAGGCAATTGCAGTCGCAATTAACCGCGGCGAACTCATCACTATCGCTGGTGGCGACTTTGCAGGTTCCGAGGGTGATGGCGTGATTAAGCCAAACCTTGCAACTGACTATGAAGCATCCGGCATGTGGGATGGCCTCCTCGGAGGAACCGTTCCAAGTGAGGGTGACCCAGAGTTGGCCAAGAAGCTCATTGCTGAGTCAGGCGAGCCAATGCCTGCAATTACATACGACTACCCGCAGACACCAACCAATGACAAGGCTGCTGCATCAATCCAGGCTGCACTCGCAGCTGCAGGTATTGAATGCAAGCTCAATGCCATTGAAGCTGGTCAGTACTACGGCGTCGTACTTGATCCCGAACAAGAAGGCGCTCTCGTGAGTGCTGGTTGGGGTCCTGACTGGCAGAACGCATCCACCGTTATCCCCGAACTCTTCGGTGTCAATGGTGGATTCAACCTCTCACGCGTGGATGATCCCGCATTCGAGGAAATGGTTCAGGCAGCACTTGCCAACACGGACCGCGCATCACAGGCGGCCGAGTGGAAGGAACTGAACAAGTACGCCATGGAGCAGGCTTGGGCTATCCCAACCCGTTTCGGCAAGATTCAGTACCTGTGGGGTTCCAAGGTGGGTAATGCCTACCTCTGGGACGCATATGGTTCCTTCCCATTTGGTGAGCTGTACGTAGCTCAGTAACAGGTCATTGGGGGGTGGGCCCTGCGCAAGCAGGGCCCACCTTCCTGTCACACAGCAATTCCTATCCCCAACAAGGGGAGTCTGAACCTAAGGACCTCAACCCGAAGGACTTGATTTGACCGCTTATGTGATCCGCCGAATCTTGACCGGCATCTTGATTCTGATCTTGCTCAGCATGGTCACGTTTCTGCTGTTCAATGCTCTCCCCGCGGATCCTGCTGCCCTAACGTGCGGCAAGTCATGCAACCCTCAGGTAATCGCCGCCAACAGGGTTCGGCTCGGTTTGGATCAACCGCTCTACATGCAGTACGTTGAATTTGTCAAAGGAATTTTCTTTGGCCGCACCTATGGTTCCGGCACTGCAACTTTTGAATGCGATGCGCCATGTTTGGGCTACTCTTTCCGCAAGGGCGAACAGGTCACTCCATTAATCCTGAAGGCACTTCCTGTCACAATCTGGCTTTCCTTAGGAGCGTTCCTCCTGTGGCTGATCCCAGGTGTGTTGCTCGGCATTTACGCATCGCGCCGCAGGGGGCGTTGGCAGGAGCGCGTAACGCTTGGATCCGCCCTCGTCGGGTACTCATTCCCTTCATTTTTCATCGGTCTTCTCCTTTTGTTTTTCGTTGTTATTCGCTGGCAATGGCTGCCCTATCCCAGCTACATTTCGCCATTCGAAAATCCCGTTCAGTTCCTACAAACAATGGTGCTGCCTTGGCTGACCCTTGCACTCGTTTATATGGCTTTCTATATTCGTCTCACCCGCAATCAACTCTTGGAAACCTATAGCGAGGATTACATCCGTACTGCTCGCGCAAAGGGATTGAAAGAAGGGGTTGTTATTCGCAAGCATGCATTGCGAGCGGGACTCACCCCAATCGTTACCGCGGCTGGCTTGGATCTTGCAGGCTTGCTCGGTGGAGCGATCATCACGGAGAGCATCTTTAGTCTGCCGGGTGTTGGTCGGCTTGCCGTCGATGCAGTCATCGATGCCGATCTTGCGGTCATCACTGCAACGGTCCTACTCGCGGGCACGTTCATTATTACGGCAAATATTGTGGTGGACCTCTTGTACGCGGTCATTGACCCGAGAGTGAGGCTGGCATGAGTTTCCTCACCGTTAATGACCTGCAGGTGGCATTTAGCACAGAAGACGGTGTTGTCCACGCTGTGGATGGTGTCTCATTCACTCTTGAGCGGGGCAAGACACTTGCGATCGTGGGTGAATCGGGATCAGGCAAAAGCGTGACATCGCAAGCCATTATGGGATTACACACTGGTCGTGGGGTCAAGATCTCGGGTGAGATTCACCTTGACGGTATTAACTTGGTCACTGCCTCGAGCGAGCAAATGCGTTCCATGCGAGGCAATCAAATGGCCATGATTTTCCAGGACCCATTTGCGTCACTTCATCCGTTCTATCGAATCGGCCGCCAGCTCTCTGAGGCCGTTTTGGCTCACCGTAAGGTATCCAAGAAAGAAGCTAAGGCTGAAGCCTTGCGCATGCTCACCAAAGTGGGGATTCCTAATCCCGAGCAGCGCATCGAGGACTACCCCCATCAACTCTCAGGCGGTATGCGCCAGAGGGTGATGATCGCCATGGCTCTGATTAATGGTCCTGAACTTTTGATAGCCGATGAACCAACAACAGCACTGGATGTCACGGTGCAGGCACAGATCCTTGAGCTCCTTGCCGAACTGCAGGCGGAGTTCAACACCGCCATTATTTTGATCACCCATGACCTGGGAATCGTGGCTGACATGGCGGACGAAATTGTGGTCATGTACGGCGGACGAATCGTTGAGCGGGCGGGGTTGCATGACCTTTTCTACCAGCCGCAAATGCCTTATACGGTGGGACTGTTGTCCTCTGTTCCTCGCCTTGACTCAGCAGGGAATCGCCTGCTGTCCATTGGTGGGCAGCCGCCTTCGCTGATCCACTTGCCGCAAGGCTGTGTTTTCCATCCACGTTGTGCTGCACGCAACCCAGAGGTCGAGTTGCAGTGTGCGACGGTCCGTCCCGAGCTACGAAAAGTTTCCGATGATCACCTAGTTCGGTGTCATTTGGATGAAGCCGAGCGTGAGGCATTCGCCACAAAGCGCCTAGCGGAGGTGTTAGACGGTGAGTGAAATTCTAAAGGTTGAAAATCTTGAAAAGAAGTTCCCTATTACCAAGGGAATCTTGTTCAAGAAGCAAATTGGTTCAGTCAATGCGGTCAATGGCATAAACCTGTCACTAGGCGAGGGTGAGACTTTGGGTCTCGTAGGTGAGTCAGGTTGCGGTAAGTCAACTGCAGGTCGGGCAATTTTGCGACTGCTGGATCCATCTGCTGGGACAGTGACATTTGAGGGCACGGACATCACGACCATGAGCCGCAAAGACTTGGTTCCCATGCGCAGTCGCATGCAAATGATCTTTCAAGATCCATTCAGTTCACTGAACCCACGCCACACGGTGGGAAGCATCATTAGTGCCCCCTATGCCGTTCAAGGAATTAAGCCTGAGGGCGGAGTCAAGCGAGCCGTGCAAGAAACAATGGAACGAGTAGGTCTTAATCCCGAGCACTACAACAGGTATCCCAATGAGTTTTCAGGTGGTCAAAGGCAGCGCATCGGTATTGCGCGTGCTGTAACCCTCAAGCCAAAGTTCATTGTCTGCGATGAACCGGTTTCAGCGCTCGATGTGTCAATTCAAGCGCAGGTCATTAATCTTTTGCAGGATTTGCAGGATGAATTTGGAATCGCATATTTATTCGTTGCACATGATTTGTCCGTCGTGCGACAAATCTCAGACCGTGTTGCCGTGATGTATTTAGGGCACATTGTTGAACAAGCGCCACGTGATGGCCTTTACAGCCATCCGTATCACCCGTACACGCACGCATTGCTTTCAGCGGTGCCCGTTCCTGATCCAAAACTTGAAGCGCAACGCGAGCGCATCGTGCTTCAAGGGGATCTACCATCGCCCATTAACTTGCCATCTGGATGCGTATTTAGCACGCGGTGCTGGAAAGCCACGGATCTTTGTCACTCCACAATGCCTGAGTTGAAGGAGATGGGGGATGGACATAAAGTCGCTTGCCATTTCCCAATCATGGAGTCTCTGGGAAGTGTGACCATTTTTGGACCTGACTCCGGTCTTACCCCGCAACCAGACAGAGTCGTTCAACCTCCGAGTGAGGTTCTCCAGGATATGGAGTCAGGTCGCGCGCTGCGCCCCAAAGACATTGATTACGCAGGTGGGGAAGAGCCGTACTAGTCCATTGGTGAGTCTTGCTGCAGGTGTTGTTGAAAGAAGCGCAATTCAGTCAGCAATAAATTTTCTGCCACGATTTCCTGTGGTGTCATATGTGTGACACCGGTAAGAGGAAGAACAGAATGATCTTTGCCTGCCGCAAGGAGCGACCCTGAGAGTTGCAGTGTGTTAGCGAACAACACATTGTCATCTGCTATCCCATGAATGATCAACAGGGGACTTTCCAGCCCGTCAGCCTTGGTGAGCAGTGATGTTTGTGCATAAACCGCCGGGTTGTCTTGGGGGCTGCCCAAGTATCTCTCGGTATAGGCAGTGTCATAGAGGGCCCAATCCGTGACAGGAGCTCCGGACACGGCGGCGTGAAAGACATCAGAGCGTTCAAGTACGGCGAGTGCTGCAAGGTAGCCTCCAAATGACCAGCCGTGAATGCCTACTCGAGTTAAGTCAAGATCGGGGAATTGCTCGCCAAGGTTGGTGAGGGCCGCCACTTGGTCTTCGAGAACCTTCGAAGCAAGGTCCATCGAGATTTCATATTCGAATTTGGGGCCGCGCGATGGAGTGCCCCGATTGTCAGTGACCACGATTGCGAACCCATGGTTTGCCAACCATTGGTCGGAGCAAAAGGCTAGGCCCGATTGAATGACCCGCTGGAAGTGTGGTCCGCCATAGGGGGCGCAGATCACGGGAATTTTGGTACCAGGCACATGGTCCTGAGGCCAGATTATGGCGCTGCGCAATTGCCGCTCGCCCGTCAAAGCAATATTGACTCGAGGGGAAATTACTGGGGTTTCAGCATTATTGGTGAATGTGTGGAGCACGTCATCTGGCTCTTCCAGATTTATCAACGTGTATGTGGTTCTTGTTGAATCAAGATCTGTGTGGGCAAGGGTGATGAGGTCGTGATCTACCGTGGCACTCGTGAGCCCATGGTTGTGGCACAGCGGTCCGAGTTTTTGGTGGAAAACTATTTGAGCGGTGGGATCGGTCGAACCGATGAAGACAAGTTCGGGGTCGGTGCTGATTACACCGCTCACTTGAATATCCGGTGAACTGACTGGTTCGCCATTGATGCAGAGCCTAAAAGTGTCATCGATTGGACGAATCTCGATGAGTTCACCCTTGGAATTCAGTGCAGGAACTCCCGGATAAACCGTGTGCCAAGGCGATTCAATGCGGGTGGCAATTTCAGTTAGTTCCGCGTTATCAATGGCAAATATCTTCAGTGTCTGTTGATCCCGAGATAGAACACTGATTGTCGGGTGCGCTCCCGACATGGTGACGGTGACCAAATAGGGAAATTCCTCGTGATCCCAATGGATTTCAGTGCTCTTTCCCTGGAGATCGACTTCATGCAAACTGACCACGGCATTGGCGGTTCCCGCGAACGGATACTTGTGGGAACGAGCAGGAGTCTTTGGATGTGCAGGATCTGAGATCCAGGCGATCTGCACATTAGATTCATCGACTCGCTCAACAAACAATGCTTGGGAATCTGGCCGCCACCAGTGACCACGCATTCGCTCGAGTTCTTCGGCGGCAGCAAAATCGGCTAGTCCCCAGCTGACATGCTCCTCGTTTTCAGCGGGACCGCAGAGTTTGAGAAGTTCGGGAACTGCAGAGTCAATAGTGACGGCAAACACCGAGCCTTGGGTGACATATGCGATTCGCTTTCCATCGGGACTGATTCGAGGGTCAACGCACGCACCCTGAGTTGGCAATTTGTTCACATGTGGCGGTTGCACCTCTGAATGCAATTCAATCCAGTAAAGCTCGCCGTCCACGCTAAATGCTGCTCGGGTCATTTCTTTATCTACCGAGAATGCAGTGATGCCCTCAGTGACTTCTCGCATGCGTTCACGCCTAGCCCGTTCGGCGTCAGGGATGTCTCCGCTGGAACCCAATTTCGCCGCACTCACAAGCTTGTTTTCTACCCAGGGGGCACCCGCATCCAGCGATTGCGGTTGAGCACACCACAGGTCACCGGGTGCGGAACGGCCCGACTCGCTTCGAATGAAGAGGACAATTTCCCGGTCAGCGTTAAGGCGGAAGTTTCGAGGAGCGCCGAGCCGAAAGCTTCGAGTAAGTGCCCGTTGCCTGGGAAATGATTCAGTCATGCGTGAATCATGCACCACTCAGCGCGAGCAGTACCCTTGAGTGGTGACTGAAATAAAATCCCACGACAAGCGGCTGCTTATCGTTCACGCCCACCCAGACGATGAAACAATTGGTACCGGCGCGACCATGGCGAAATATGTCGCTGAAGGCGCACAGGTGACCCTCGTGACTTGCACTCTCGGCGAAGAAGGTGAGGTGCTGGTTCCTGACTTGGCTCACCTGGCGGCCGATCAAAACGATGCCTTAGGAACCCATCGAATCGGCGAGCTCACCGACGCCATGGCGCTGCTTGGGGTCACGGATTTTCGTTTCCTTGGTGGGGCAGGCAAGTATCGTGATTCCGGCATGATGGGTGTGCCCAGCAATGACCGACCGGATTCATTTTGGCGGGCCGACCTCTTGGCAGCCGCTACTGACCTCTGCGAAATCATTCGGGAGGTGCGACCTCAGGTCGTTGCAACATACGACGATTTTGGCGGCTATGGACATCCAGATCACATTCAGGCGCATCGGGTCACTCACTACGCCATTTCTTTGGCCGAGAGCCCCAGCTTTCGCCCCGATCTTGGCCCTGCCTGGTCGCCGAGCAAGGTGTACTGGACGGCGTTCCCGCGTTCGCGCATGGTTGAGGGGATAAAGAAACTGCAAGAGGCAGGCGATGACAGTGAATTCGCAAACATGGATCCTGACAATCTGCCATTTGTGTGCGATGACGAACTCATAACGACTGCCATCGAAGGCAGTGCGTACATGGACGCCAAATACGCTGCCTTGGCGGCTCATAAAACTCAGATCACCGCGGAGAGTGGGTTTTTCGCCCTGTCCAACAATCTGGGCATGGAAGTGTTCGCCACCGAGCACTTTCGTCTTGCACGAGGTAGCTCGCATCCATCTGGACAGTACGAGGATGACCTATTCGCAGGGCTTTCGTGAGCGGTGAACTCTGTCCTTGGGAGAACTAGCGTTCTAGTCTCATTTGTTGTCTTGGGGTTGATTATTGGGATTTGTGGTGCCTTTTTTCAGGCTCACAGGTGGATCCCTGAACTTTTTGGTCGTTATCTCGTCATTCCATGGGGGACAATCATTCTTCTCGTTGTGTTGGTCCTGGTCACTCGAATGGCGACGGTAGCAACTGGCACGCGCTGGGGGGCTTGGCTTTTTGTCACAGGATGGCTGGCGTCCACGGTATTGCTGTCAGCCGATTCGCCGTCAGGGGACTTGGCCATCAGTTCGGGTGGCAGGCAATGGGTGTACCTCTTTGGCGGAATAATCGTGTGCACGGCTACAGCAACATTCCCTCCCCGCTTGGGCCGAGGAACCAAATCACAACCTCCAGCGTCCATTTCATAAATGGCAATTCGAATTGATGGAAGCATGTCGCTCAAGGGATAACCGCTCGTGGCTCTCTACCATGTGTGGACGGTCTCGCCGACAATATTTGCTGTCCAAGACGGAAATGCCCAAGACGGAAATGCCAAGGAGTGATTGAGTGTCCGAGCATCTGAAGATGCCCGAGCTGTCACGACAGACCCTTGTCATAATCGGGGCCTGCATCGCGGCGATCGTGGTGGTCTTCCTCGGCGCATTTGTAGCCACGAAAGACGGTGTCCGAGCCGGAACCATGGTGGACGGCATCAACTTGGGCGGGCTCAGTGAGGCCCAAGCGATCGCGGTTGTTGAGGAGACCTTGGGAGCAACATCAACAAAAAAGTTTGAAGTGGTTTCGGACGATCAGGCCGTTGAGCTGCGGCCCGCAGCCGCAGGAATCGTGCTCAATGCTCAAGCGACGGTGGATCAGGGAATGGCTCGAGGCTTTAATCCTTTTACCGTCATCACAGACTTGATCGGATCACGTGAGATAGAACCCGTTATCGACGTGGACCCCGTTGCACTTGCTGACCAAGTGGCATCGATTGCTGAAACCTTCGATGTTTTGCCCACCGAACCGGTATTAACCGTGATGGCGAAAAACATTTCTTTGTCGAAGGGCACTGAAGGCGTGACCGTTGACCAAGAGCAGTTGGCGCAAACTCTGGTTGCCGCGGTGCTGGAACCTCGTGTTCCCATTGAGGCGCCGGTGACGACCGCTCCGCCGAGAGTTTCAGAGGAAGTCGCGCTAGCGGCTGAGAAATTGGCTCAAAATGCTGTGGCCAACCCCGTGCGTGTCTCAGTCGATGGAGTGAACATCACAATTGAACCCAACGTCATTGCCCGAGCTTTGAGTTTTTCACAGCAAGGAAGTCAATTATCTCCGGAACTTGATGGCGCCATTTTGCATGCATCAATTGCGAATGAACTCAAGGGAGCGGAAAAGCCGGGGCGTGATGCAACTTTCAAAATCGTGAAAGGCTCTCCGGTCGTTGTGCCGTCAGTGGTTGGAACGGGTGTCTCCGACGCGAATTTAGCCACTTCAGTCCTAGGAGTCCTCGATAACCCTGATCCAAATCGGTCAGTTGTGGTTCCCGTTGGCTCTCGTGACCCGGCACTCACTACGGAGGCAGCTCAACGGTTAGGCATCACCGAGAAAATTTCGAGTTTCACGCAGCAATTCCAGTATGCCGCATATCGAGTCACAAATATCGGTCAAGCGGCTGAGTACGTTAATGGGACGTTGTTGCTACCAGGTGAAACATTTTCCATGAATGACACCATCAAAGAACGAACCGTAAAGAATGGTTACACGGTGGGGACAATTATCGGCCCGGGCGGAGTGTTTGAAGATGCACTGGGCGGCGGAGTATCTGCGGCGACTACCGCCGTTTGGACCGCAGCATTCTTTGCGGGTATGGAGAAAACGGATACGCGAGCACATTCGCTCTACATTTCCCGTTACCAACCAGGACTCGAGGCAACGGTTGCTTGGGGCATTTTTGATATGAAGTTCACCAATGACACTTCCAATGCGGTTTTCATCACCACGAAAATGACTAACTCCTCCATGAAGGTAACTTTTTGGGGAACCAAACAGTTTGATGAAATCACGGCGGAGTTCGGCGAGCGCACAAATATTCGTGAGCCACAGCGAGTGGTAAATCGAACAAAAAAGTGCAAGCCCCAGGCAGGTATTCCGGGATTCACCATCACGGTGGATCGAGTGTTTAAGAATGATGGCGAGGTCGTTGAGCGGGAGCCCATGACGACGGTTTATCGAGCTGGACCGGAAATCGTGTGTAAGAAGCCGAAGAAGGACAAGCCCGTTGATGAAATAACGGGGGAGACCTTTGACAACACGGTGGACCCCGATGTTGCACCAGCCTCCAGCCCCTCGGCGAGCTCAAAGCCCGAGAAAACCCAGAATTAGGTTGTAGTGACCTGCTGACCTTCGGCGTTATCTGTCACAACAAATCCCAGCTCAAGAATCTGATCCCGCAGTAAGTCGCTAGCTGCCCAATCTTTATTTGCTCGAGCCTGCGCGCGCTGGTCCAGCAATTGCGATACCGGAGCAGGAATGGTGAGGGTCTTGCCAATTTCGCGAGCCAGATCAAGGCCTAAAAGTGAATCGAGATGCACAAAAGTTTCGAACTTGGAACCAGCGCTGACAGTGTCGTCCTTTTCAAGGTTGCGCAATTCGTTAATGGCCATAGGTGTATTGAGATCATCAAAAAATAGTTCAGTAAATCGCTCCACGATTTTCTGAGCCATGGGCTCTGAAACTGAATGAGACCATTCATTAACTTTCGCGCGCCATTTATTGAGTTGGTCATTGGCAGCGGAGATGACATCCCAGGTTAGATTCATCTGGCTGCGATAGCGGTGCTGAAGAAATGCCAGACGCAAGGACAGCGGGTCAAATCCTCGCGCGATAACGTCTTCAACGAGAACGACATTGCCTGACGACTTACTCATTTTTCGATTTTCAAAGAGTAGATGTTCGGCGTGCACCCAATGTCCCACGACTTCACGCCCGGCCGCAGAGTTACTTTGCGCGCGTTCATCTTCATGATGCGGGAACCGCAGGTCGATCCCGCCAGTGTGTATGTCAATGGAGTCACCCAAGAGTTCAAGACTCATGGCGCTGCACTCGGTGTGCCAACCTGGAAACCCTCGACCCCAAGGCGTCTCCCAGGTCAATTGCGTTCGCTCTGCACCCGCACTCTTCCAGAGCGCCCAGTCGGCGTGGAAACGCTTTGCGCTCTCGCTGGTGTCGGCATCGAATTTGTGGCCAGGTTTGAGTTGGTCGAGTTTATTTCCACTGAGCGCACCGTAACCCGGAAAGGATTCCGCAGAAAAATACACGGATTTGTCAGTCGCAATATAGGCATTGCCGCTGTCGATGAGCTGCTGAATCAAACTCACCATAGAGTCTATGGACTCACTCGCTTTTGGGTAGTTATCTGCTGGATAAATATTGAGTGCTCCAAGATCACGATGAAACCCAGCTTCGTAGTGAGCGGCGATCTCGAGCGCGGTCCGGCCCGTCTGGGCCGCTTGGGCCAGGACTTTGTCCTCGGTATCTCCTTGGCCCTCATCCACGTCGCCCAGGCCGCGATCATCGGCCATGTGGCCAACATCGGTGATATTTTGAACCACCTGGGTGCGGTAGCCCTGGAATCGAAGGCCTCGGGCAATGAGATCAGTGACTAAGAACGTCCGCATGTTGCCGACATGAGCGTCGCGGTAGACGGTTGGCCCGCAGGCATAAATTCGGGCGAACTCGGGATGGACTGTTTTTACGGTTCGTACCTCTCTGGTCATGGTGTCGTAGAGGCGCATGTCCCAACTCTAAAGGCAGGGGCAAAAACGGCACGCGCGAGTTCTGACGGTACGTCGGTCGTGCATTGGGCGGGCGGAATGTGTAAGTTGAGCACGCACGTACCCGCACATCACGGAATTCGTTTCGATTTGGTCAATTTCCTTGTGGCCATAACTGCTGAAACCTCACCGTGAACCTAGGCTAATTGGAGGCGATGGTGACCTACGTCATCACTTTTCCCTGTGTAGATCTCAAAGATAAGTCTTGCATTGAAGAATGCCCCGTGGACTGCATCTATGAAGGCGACCGGATGCTCTACATCCAGCCTGATGAATGCGTTGATTGCGGAGCCTGTGAGCCCGTGTGCCCGGTTGAGGCCATCTACTACGAAGACGATGTTCCTTCAGAGTGGAAGGACTACACCGCCGCCAATGCTGAGTTTTTTGCTGAACTGGGTTCGCCCGGTGGGGCTTCCAAACTTGAAGGTCAAAAATTTGATGCGCCGCTGTTGGCAAGTGTGCCACCCCAGACGCACGACGAATAGGTCACAAACCTCTGGTGGAAGTAAATCGTTGGTCAATGCTCCCGGATTTTCCCTGGGACACCTTGGCGCCATATGTGAAAAAGGCGCGTGAGCATCCCGGTGGAGCTATCGACCTATCTGTCGGCACTCCAGTTGACCCCACGCCAGAAGTTGTCGTGCGCGCGCTACAGGCCCATGCAAATGCGCCGGGTTATCCCACGACCATCGGTATTCCTGAATTAGGTGAGAGCGTCCTTAAATGGGCACATAACGTTCTGAACGCTCCCAGGGATACCGCATTTTTGCCGACTATCGGCTCCAAGGAAATTGTCGCGGGTCTGCCAAATCTGTTGGGATTTGGACCGGGTGACACGATAGTTATTCCTGAGATCGCGTACCCCACGTACGCGGTGGGAGTCATCGCAACAGGGGCAAACCTCACTGTCACCGATTTTCCGGAATCTGTTGAGCAACCAGTTTCCATGGTCTGGCTTAATTCACCGAGTAATCCAACCGGGGCTGTTCTCAG
The DNA here is from genome assembly GCA_017857175.1 of Candidatus Nanopelagicales bacterium. Lineage (GTDB taxonomy): Bacteria > Actinomycetota > Actinomycetes > S36-B12 > S36-B12 > UBA4592. The sequence goes on from JAFMDS010000007.1 coordinate 23,016, forward strand.
TGAGGATCGGCTGCGAGAAATTATTACCTGGGCCCAGTCAAACGGTGTAATAGTGGTCAGTGATGAGTGCTATTTCGAACTTGGTTGGGACCAAGCCCCAACTTCAATTCTCGATGTCGCGGTAAACGGTGGGGACCTAACGGGGCTACTTGCAGTTCATTCACTTTCCAAGCGTTCCAATATGGCTGGGTACCGTTTCGGTTTCATTGCTGGAGATGCTGAATTGACCTCTCGGCTTCTGGGGATTCGCAAGCATTTGGGCATGATGGTGCCCACTTTTGTGCAGCATGCGGCGATTGCGGCATATCGTGATGACCGCGAAATAATTACCCAACGTGAGCGTTATCAAGCCCGCCGCGAAATTCTTCGGAGCGCATTTGACGCAGTTGGGTTTGATATTCGTCACAGTGAGGCGGGTCTTTACCTGTGGGCAACACGGGGATCTGACTGTTGGGAAAGTGTGGCCGAACTTGCTGAGTTGGGAATTGTTGCTACCCCGGGTGCTTTCTATGGGGAAAAAGGTGTGAATTTCATCAGGATTGCATTAACAGCAACTGATGCTGATGTTGCTAAAGCCGCACATCGACTCAATTCATAAACGTCTCACTGTGCGGAGGTGGATTTTCTCTCGCACCCGAATGTGGGTACGCTCAGAAGGTGACTGACTATCGACTCGAATACCCCACAGGCGAATTACCGCTTGATCAAATTCCCTCTACCGAAGGTGAGAGCGGATTGGCCATCGGTTCGTTGTTGAAGTCAACAGGTCATGTCACCCTTGACCCTGGATTTGTCAACACAGCTTCATGCAAGTCCGCCATTACGTTTATTAATGGCGATGAAGGAATCCTGCGATACCGCGGCTACCCCATCGATCAGCTCGCTGAGAAGTCGACTTTCCTTGAGACGTCTTATCTGTTGATTTACGGGAACCTCCCGACACCTGAACAACTTTCAGAGTTCAACGGGCTCATAACTCAGCACACCATGTTGCATGAAGATCTGCGCCGGTTCTTTGATGGGTTCCCCCGCGATGCGCACCCTATGCCTGTGCTGTCATCCGCAGTATCTGCACTATCAACTTTCTATCAGGACTCGCTTGATCCGTTTGATCAAGAGCAGGTGGAGATTTCAACGGTTCGCCTCCTGGCGAAGGTGCCCACCATTGCGGCATACGCCTTCAAAAAGTCCGTGGGCCAGCCCATGCTGTACCCAGATAATTCACTGGGATTCATTGAAAACTTTTTGCGCATGACTTTCGGAGTCCCAGCTGAGGAATTCATTGCGAACCCCGTTGTCGTCAGGGCGCTTGATCAACTGTTCATCTTGCACGCAGACCATGAGCAGAACTGCTCAACTTCGACTGTGCGGTTGGTGGGTTCATCCCACGCTAACCTGTTTGCCAGCGTTTCCGCAGGTATTAACGCCCTCTTTGGGCCCCTGCACGGTGGTGCGAATCAATCAGTGCTTGAGATGCTTGAAGGTATTCATGCCTCGGGTGGGGGAGTGAATCACTTCATCCGGCAGGTCAAGAATCGTGAAGATGGTGTCAAACTCATGGGCTTTGGGCACCGGGTCTATAAGAATTATGATCCGCGGGCGGCAATCGTCAAAAAGACCGCCTATGAAGTTCTCGAGTCACTCAATGTGAGCGATCCGCTCCTTGACATCGCCCTGCGACTCGAAGCCGTTGCTCTGGAAGATGAATACTTCATCGAGCGCAAGCTCTACCCCAACGTTGATTTTTACACGGGTTTGATTTACAAGGCCATGGGATTCCCAACCCGCATGTTCACCGTGTTGTTTGCACTCGGTCGCCTTCCGGGCTGGATTGCCCAGTGGCGCGAAATGATCGAAGACCAAGAAACGAAAATCGGACGACCCCGCCAGGTGTATATCGGGGAGACGTTCCGCGATTACCCCAACTAGGCATCGCCAGGATTTGGTTCGCACTAGTGCAGTGCTGAGTTAAGCCCGCCCCACGTTCCTGTGCGTGCGACGACTTCGACGCCACCAGTTTGTGAGTTACGTCGAAAAAGAAGGTCAGGGACACCTGAGAGTTCACGCGCCTTGACAACCGTGGAATCAGGAAGTTGCACCTTTGTCCCGGCGGTCACGTACAGTCCGGCTTCGACAACACAGCGATCACCCAGCGAAATGCCGATACCAGCATTGGCGCCGATCAAACATTCAGATCCAACGGTGATCATTTCCTGACCGCCACCGGAGAGGGTGCCCATGATTGATGCTCCGCCGCCAATATCTGAGCCCTCCCCCACGATCACGCCTGCGGAGATTCTTCCCTCAACCATTGAGGTGCCCAGAGTTCCGGCGTTGAAGTTGACGAATCCTTCATGCATGACCACGGTGCCAGTTGCAAGATGGGCACCGAGGCGAACGCGATCAGCGTCCGCGATTCGAACGCCACTCGGAGTGACGTAATCAACCATGCGAGGAAACCTGTCGATTCCTAGCACCGTGAGTTGTCGGCCGCGTGCGCGAGCTCGCAAACGAATCTCGGTTATTCGCTCAACTGGGACTGGACCGATGTTGGTCCACGCCACCAGGTTGAGAATGCCGAAGATTCCATCCATATTGATGGACCTCGGTGGCGTGAGCCGGTGAGAGAGCAGGTGAAGGCGCAGGTATGCATCGGCGGCGTCCATGGGCGGCGCAGCTAAATCGGCGATCACCGTTCTTATACCGGTGACATTTACTCCACGGAGCTCGTCATGGACTGCGGCAGCATCAAGTCCGGGAACATCATGCGGTGATTCACCGAGAGTTGGATTGGGATACCACACGTCTAAGAGTGTGTCCCCCGAATAGGTGGCCAAGCCCAGCGCGCTTGCAGGTCCCGCGATTTTTGTGTCAGTCACCGGACTACCGTATCCACGTGGGTGAAATTGATCAGAAGGTGTCACTACCAATGGACCGCGAGTTGGCTGAGTTGACGGCTGCGCTCATTGACATTCCAAGTGAATCGCATAATGAAGAGGTACTCGCGGACGCAGTTGAGCAGGCGCTCAAGAACGCCAAGCACCTGAGTGTGCATCGGATTGGGAATAACGTTATTGCTACAAATCACAATGACCAGGGAGTGCGCGTCATCCTGGCAGGACACCTAGACACTGTGCCGGCCAACAGCAATCTCCCAAGCAGGATTGACCAGGGGCGCGTTTTTGGCTTGGGAGCCTGTGACATGAAAGGTGGGGTTGCCATTGCCTTGCATTTGGCAACGCAGGTGGCCAGCCCGTCGGTTGACGTCACTTATATTTTCTATGAAGCTGAAGAGGTTGCCGCAGAATTCAATGGTTTGGGACGCATTGCTCGCGTGGCGCCGGAATTCTTGCAAGCTGACTTTGCTGTTTTGATGGAACCAAGTAATGGGAACATTGAAGCAGGCTGCCAAGGAACGATCCGAGTTCAGGTGAGGACGCATGGGGAGCGAGCGCACAGCGCCAGAAGTTGGATGGGTCAGAACGCCATTCACCAGGCCCGGGAAATTTTAGAAATTCTTGATTCATATGAACCAGCGCGAATCGTAATCGATGGTTTGGAATATCGAGAAGGGCTTAATGCGGTTGGTATCGAGGGTGGAGTCGCGGGCAATGTAATCCCCGATCGCTGTGTTGTGACAATCAATTATCGATTTGCACCAGATAAGAGCGTCGAGCAGGCGATCGATCACGTGGTGAATCTTTTCAGCGACTTTGATGTGGATGTCACTGACAAAGCGCCGGCTGCCGCGCCTGGTCTAAGCCAACCGATTGCTCAGGATTTTCTCCGTGCAACAGGTGCACTTGTTGCGCCAAAGTTTGGTTGGACAGATGTTGCTCGCTTCGCGGAAATGAAAACCCCGGCCGTGAATTATGGGCCGGGGGATCCATCACTTGCTCACTCACAGGGAGAGTTTGTTTTGATCGACGAGGTCAATCAAGTCGCCCAAACGCTAGAAGCCTGGTTGGCGCGCGCCTAGTGAACGATTAACTCTTTACTGCCTCGACATCCAGTTCAATTTTCACGGTGTCTCCAACGAGCACGCCACCAGTTTCAAGCGCCGTGTTCCAGGTCAGGCCGAAGTCTTTGCGGCTGATTTCAGTCGAGCCTTCGAAACCAATTCGGATGCCGCCCCATGGATCGGTGCTGACGCCCATGAGTTCGAATGTCACAGGGATACTCTTGCTGGTTCCACGGACTGTCATGTCGCCGGTCACGTCAAAGGTTTCGCCGTTGGCGGTCACCGATGTTGATGTGAAGGTCAGTGTCGGAAAACTTTCAACGTCGAGAAAGTCTGCGCTCTTGAGATGCGCATCGCGATCGTCACTGCGAGTGGTGATGGATTCGGTCATGATGGTGAGCTCCGCACTCGACTTCGAAGGATCCTCACCGTCGAGGACAAAAGTTCCGGTGAAGTTGGTGAAAGTTCCGCGGACCTTGGCAACCATTGCGTGGCGAGCAGAGAATCCAATGTTGGTGTGCGAGGGGTCAATGACCCAGGTTCCTGTTGTGTTGGCTAATTCTGACATGGATGCTCCTTGGTGTTGTGAGAAAATAATTGAATGTTCAACTAACTCTACTCGTGCCTCTGCCGACTGTCGCATTGGGTCAATTCGTGATGGACTAGGGCAGTGACATTCCTTTTTGTGGTGATCGCCATCGTGATAATCGCCGTGGTAGCACTCGCGATCACTGGGAAGTTAGCACCGTTCACGGGCCTAGAAAATTCTGGAGATCATGTGCCCGAGAGAAACTTGGCAGGTGAACCCACATTCGATGTCACATTACGTGGGTATCGCATGGATGAAGTCGATCAAAAGATCCAGGAAATGCAAGGAATTATTGATGCCCTAAAAGCTGACAAACTTTCTGGCTGAACTCACAGCAGGATACAGCGACTAAAAAAGGAAAATTGTGAAAAAGGAACGTCTTCGCACGCTTAATCTTGATGTCACTATCAATGCATCTGTTGAAACAGTCTTTGATGCTTTTAGCGAATGGACCCAGCAGCACCAGTGGATGCTTGGCACGCGGGTAGAGGTGAGAAAAGGCGATGGCCGCAGTGTTGGCTCAGAGATTGCCGGCTGGACGGGCGCGGGCCCAATTGGGTTCTGGGACACCATGACCATCACCCATTGGGATCGGCCGTATCGGGTGGATGTGCTCCACACGGGTGCCCTGGTTAAGGGAACCGGCACCATGGAGGTAGTGGCGCTGCCAGGAGGCCGCTCGCGGTTTATCTGGAGTGAGGACTTTGTTTTGCCCCTCGGTGTGCTTGGTGCAGTGGGTTGGCCGGTCGGGAAGTACCCACTGCTGGGTGGGGTAAAAAAATCCTTGACCAAATTCAAAGAGGTCGTTGAAGCAGGGGCGCTACCAACGTCGGCCCTCAAATAAGTCCAAAAAGCCCACAAGTGCCCCCTAAGGGCAATAGGTGGGAACGCTTGCGGAATAATAGGGTTATTCGCCCATTGCGAATCATCAGAATAACTTGGCTGGAAGGGGACAGAACATGGCCGCGATGAAGCCACGTACCGGAGATGGACCAATGGAGGTCACCAAGGAAGGGCGCAGTTATGTCATGCGCGTTCCCCTCGAAGGCGGAGGACGCCTTGTGGTTGAGCTCAAAATGGATGAGGCTAAGGAATTGGGCGCCAAGCTGCTCGAGGTTTTTGCCTAATCCGCTGGGGCTACAAACCTCACATATCGTCACGATTCCCACCCGTGAGGGTGGGAATTTTTTATGTGCTTCGGGAGCGCAGCGAGCCCAATAAAATGCCATCACCCACGGTGAGCAGCGATGGGAGCCAATCTTCATCATGGCGCAGCTCCGCCGCTGTGTCACGAACCGCGATTGCTTCGTAATCCCTGGCCGAAGGATCGGCCATTCCGCTGGCAAAAACGCCATTGAAAATCACCAATCCACCGATGCGCAACAGTCTTTTGGCCTGCACCAAGATCGCAGGGTATTCGGCCGGATCAGCATCGACCACGAGCATGTCGTAGGCAGCATCAGAGAATCGCGGCAATACATCCAAGGCCCTGCCCGCGATCAACCGCGTTTGCTGGTGCGGGTGGCCGAGTGATTCAAAGAGTTCGCGGGCATAGCGCTGATACTCGGCCTCGAGGTCAATGCTGGTGAGAACACCGCCTGGCGTCATACCGGCCAGGATTGAGGCACCAGATACGCCTACCCCAGTTCCCACTTCAATTACTGCTTGCGCCTGCACTGAAGCAGCGAGCAATTCCAGAAGCGAGGCACCTTGATGGCTGAGGGCGTTGATTCCCAAGTCTGCGGCTCGTTCACGGGCGGCCCGCATTTCGGTGGGACGATCCGCACTGGATTCATCGAGAAATTCTTCAGCGTAGGTGACGACCTGAGCGCTGGCGGCGCTCGCTGTGGCACCGTGTCCCTTTTGTGGCATCGCTACTCCTCGGATTCCGTGGGGTTTGACATTCCCACCTGTGACAACTTTCGGTTTGACCTTTGGGTTTAAGCCTAGTGGGAGCAGCAGGTAGGCTCAGGCTTGCAATGTAAATGTGCTGCACGAGCTGTGTGGCGTTCGCATTTAACACCGCGCTTAATTTGAGGGAGCAGTGCCTGAATGAGTGAGATTCCGCCCCCAAGTTTTGTCACGCCGCCATTGCCGCCACAGCCAGCTCCCACGTCAGGAAAGTCAGGGACCTCGCGTCGCGGTCTCGGAATCTTGGGCACCGTGACTGTCGCCACCGTCACCTCACTGATCGTGGGCGGTGTTGCAGGTCTGGGCGGCTACCTAATAGGCACCGGAATCGACCAAGGCTCAACAAAGCAAAGCATCGAACTACCCGTTGCCCAGATCACCGACACCGCCATTGAAGCGGAGATTTCCGCCATCGCAGAAGCAGTTCTGCCCAGTGTTGTGTCGATTCTCATTGAGGCCGGCGATCAATCCGGCAGTGGATCTGGATTTGTTGTTCAATCCAATGGGTACATCCTCACCAACAACCACGTCGCTGCGCCAGCCGCAAATGGAGGTGAGTTGACCGTGATCTTTGACAATGGAGACAAAGCCAAAGCAACAATCGTGGGCCGGAATACGTCCTATGATCTTGCCGTACTCAAAGTTGACAAGACGGGTCTGCCAGCGGCGGTTCTTGGCGATTCATCGCGGGTCAAAGTTGGTGAACTGGCCATTGCAATTGGTGCACCGTTGGGACTTAATGGAACGGTGACAGCAGGAATTGTTAGTTCTCTGGACCGGCCTGTCACTGCTGGTGGAAGATCCGAACTCGCATTCATTAACGCAATTCAGACCGATGCCGCCATTAATCCTGGTAACTCCGGAGGCCCATTGCTCGATGGCGCCGGCCGCGTTATCGGAATCAACTCCGCGATCGCCACACTTGCAGGTTCCCCTAACGCCGAGGTGGGCTCCATCGGACTTGGTTTCGCAATTCCTATCAATACGGCCAAGCGAATCGCTGAGGAAATCATTGCAACGGGTGATTCAAATACGCCCATCATCGGGGTTGTTCTCAACACCGCCTACACGGGCGAAGGCGCTGAGGTTGGTGAGTTAACGGCCGATGGCCCAGCCCAGGCTGCTGGCATCAAGGAGGGTGACGTCATCACGGCGCTCAATGGTCGCCAAGTGGCTGACTCAACTGAGCTTGTCGTTTCTATCAGGAGTTATGACCCTGGCGATACTGTTGATGTCACGTTCACGCGCAATGGTCAGACTCGAACCGTCTCCCTCACGCTGGGCTCATCAACAAATATTGGCTAAACCCACCTTTGCTCAGTTTGGTTCTGGAACCGCATGGCACTGGTTCGAGGCTGCGGCGTAGCCTAGACACGTGTTTGATATCGGAATCGGAGAACTCATTGCCCTCGCGGTGATTGGTTTGATGATTTTCGGTCCGGAAAAGTTGCCCAAAGCGGCAGCGGATGCTGCCAAATGGATTAAGCAGATTCGAGCAATGGCCGTTGACGCTCGCAAGGACCTGGCTGAGTCATCAGGCATCGATCTCAATGAGACTCTCAACACGGTCAAAGGTCTCGGGGACTACCACCCCAAGAAGCTCGCGAGTTCCCTCTTCACCGACGAGGACGACGATGTACCTAGCGATCGCAAGCCGGGTGATGGCAAAGCGCAGCCGCCAGCCTTTGACCCTGACACGACCTAGTGGTGAAGTGGGCAGCGACCGGCCCGTTTAGCGGCCAGCCGGTGAAATATTGAGGGACATGCCCGCAAGTCCACGTGGTTGGGAACTCAAGGCGGCAGAGACCGAATAGATTGCCTCTCCCGCGGGGCTATCAGGGAACGCCAAAACCAATGGCTCGCCACTGTCACCGCCTTCGCGCAAGCGAACATCAAATGGAATCTTGCCGAGCAGTGGAATTTCAGTTCCCAGAACTTTGGTGAGACCATCAGCGACGAGTTGGCCACCACCAGCACCAAATAGGTCAAGGGGCTCTCCGCAGTGAGGGCACGGGAACGAGCTCATGTTTTCAATGACCCCAAAGACTTTTTGATGCGTCTGGGCGGCAAGTGTTCCTGCCCGAATGGCGACATCGGCTGCGCCAAGTTGTGGTGTGGTGACAACAACAATTTCGGCGTGGGGGAGAAGCTGCGCTGTGGACATTGCAATGTCGCCGGTGCCAGGCGGAAGGTCAAGGAGCAGGAAATCTAAATCTCCCCACCAGACATCGGAAAGAAATTGCTCGAGAGCGCGGTGCAGCATGGGCCCACGGAATGCAACAGGCTGCTCGATACCACCTGGCTTGAATGGCAACATGGAAATGACACGAACCCCGTAACCCTGTGGCGGCATGATCATGCCCTCGACCATTGTCGGAGGAGCCATGGCATTAAGAATTCGAGGGATGGAATGTCCGTAGACGTCCGCGTCGAGGAGTCCGACGGAGAATCCTTTTTGTGCCAAAGTCACGGCTAGGTTTGCGGTAACAGATGATTTCCCGACGCCGCCTTTGCCGGATGCGATAGCAAAAATCTTGGTGAGAGATCCTGGTTTGTTAAATGGATTTTCTTTATCAGGTTTTCCATCTCGCAAAATGGATTTCATGTTTGCGCGTTGTTCGTCGTTCATGACATCGAGTTCGACGGAGACTTTGCTCACGCCGGTAACTTTCATAACCGCATCGGTGACGCGTTCAATGATTGTTGTTTTCATAGGGCAGCCCGAAACGGTAAGAAAAACTCCGACCTCGACCACGCCACCCTTGCGAATATCGACACCTTTGAGCATGCCAATCTCAGTGATGGGTCGATTTATTTCAGGGTCATTCACTGTTGCCAGCGCCGCATTTACCTCATCAAGGGAGACGGTGTTATCAGAATTGGTCCCGCGGTTAAATGCCATGTCCTGATGCTATCGGTGATGACTTCACTCGCATACCGGAGTTAGTTTCGAATGGCTAATCGGAATTTTCGGGAGATTCATTCGCGCTTTGATTTTCCAATTTTTCCAAGCGCTCATTGATTTCTTCCAGCAAATCCCTCAATTCGCTGCGCATGAAATCACGCGTTGCCACTTCTCCCATGGCATTGCGCAATCCGGCGATTTCGCGAGCAAGGTAGTCGCTGTCCGCGAGGATTCGTTCATTGCGCTGCCGATCTTCCTGGAATTGCACGCGATCGCGGTCGGTCTGTCGATTTTGGGCGAGCAAAATCAGCGGAGCCGCATATGACGCTTGTAACGACAGGAGCAAGGTCAAGAAAATGAATGGGTAGGCATCAGGCTTCCACTCCTGAGGTGCGAAAACATTCCAACTAACCCAGAAGACAACAACAACCGTCATCCAAGCAATAAATGCCCATGAGCCAATATGTCGAGCAACGCGCTCGGACATTCGACCAAATACTTCTGGGTCATAACTCGGGCGCCGTGCACGACCACGCTCTAATGGCTGATCCAGCCGGGTTTCGGAGCGCTGTGATTTCTTTGCCTGGGAGTTCGCTTGTGATGCCGCTTGTGATGCGGATTGTGATGCTGACTGAGAATCAGTCATGGTCACTCACCTCCCGCCAGTCCTCGGGGAGCATGTGGTCCACGAGGTCATCGAATGTCACTGCCCCCACAAGGGATCCGTTTTCATCGACGACGGGCAGTGCGACCAGGTTGTAAGCGGCAAAACTCCGAGTTAAATCAGACAGAGGTGTATCAGGCCGCATGGGCTCGAGAGTTGTATCAATGAGCGAAGACACCAAGGATGATGGTGGCTCGCGCAAGAGCCGTTGGAAGTGACAAACCCCGAGATACTTCCCGGTAGGAGTTTCCGTCGGCGTGCGGCAGACGTACACCTGCGAGGCAAGGGCGGGTGAGAGATCTGGGTTGCGAATTTGAGCCAAGGCATCAGCCACAGTTTCGTCAGGGGCCAAGACAATGGGCTCGCTCGTCATCATGCCGCCTGCAGAGAAATCGTCATAGGACAACAGTCGGCGGATATCCTCTGCTTCTTCAGGTTCCATGCGCTCGAGCAGATCCTCGGCCCGCTCGGGCGGTAATTCGGAAATGAGATCGGCGGCGTCATCAGGATCCATTTCCTCCAGCACGTCAGCTGCACGCTCAGCTTCGAGAGTTTCCAAGATCTCAACCTGATCTTGATCGGGTAACTCTTCGAGAACGTCAGCCAAGCGCTCATCATTAAATTCCCGCGCGATTTCGATTCGTCGCTTGGGGCTCAACTCATGCAGCATCGCGGCAACGTCGGCAGCGCGAAGTGAATCCATGGTCGCAAGGAGTTGTTCTGCCGGCTGATCTTGGCTTGGAAGCGAGAGCCCGGTTACCGCATTCCACGCCACAGTCATTTTCTCGGTGCGACGGCGCAAACCAGTTGGCGCCCGCCGAACAAAGAGTTGGTCAACGAGCCACTCTCTGCTTCGAGTTTGCTCAACACTTACGTCGGCGATTGTGACAACCTCGCCGGTTGCGCTCATGGTGACCGAGCGGTCGAGAAGCTCAGCGGTGACAAGGGTTTCGTTGCGACGCTGCTGAAAGCGTCGCAGGTTAACGGTTCCGGTCACAATAATTTGCCCAGCATCAATGGTGGTGACTTTTGTCATGGGGACAAAAATTCGACGACGGGGGGGTACTTCAACGACCAAACCGGTCAGTCTCGGGGGGTTGGATCCTGTGCGCAAAACCACGATGGAGTCACGAACCTTGCCCATTTGATCTCCCATGGGATCAAAAACGCCCAAGCCATTCAGGCGGGCGAGGAAGACGCGCGGGTTTGTGTTCACTCGCGAAGGTTACCGTTCGATCTTGGGAAGGCGATCTCGGGAAGGTTGTCCCCATATAGAGGTATCCCATAAAAGGTTCCGACTATGCCTAGGGCAGGCTTCCCCCATGGCACGGGCATCGAGCGAGCGCGAAGTGGACTCATTGCGCCCACCCCCAGCGGGGGATCTCATTGCACTGGCCGTGGCCGTGGTCTTCATCGCCCTCAGCGGACCCGTCATTGCGGCGACCGCAGCACCGGTGCTCGCGATCGCATTTTGGCGGTGCTTCATTGGTAGCGGTCTCACCGGATTGTGGGTTGCCTTTCGTGATCGCGGGTCTCTCAAGCGGCTGACCAGACGTGAAATCAAGTTAACGAGCACGGCCGGCATATTCCTTGGCTTGCATTTCGCTACTTGGATTCCATCACTTGTGTTTACGTCGGTCGCGGCATCGACCGCATTGGTTGCCACACAACCCATCTGGGCTGCTTTCATCGCACGCGCGCGAGGGGTTCGAATTTCACCGGCCGCCTGGGTGGGTATTGGCATTGCGCTGTCCGGAGTCATTTTGTTGTCCGGCATCGACGTTCAACTCGACACCCGCCACCTCATCGGTGACCTGCTGGCTTTGGTGGGTGCGATTTTCGCTGCGGCCTACGTTTCCGTGGGCGAACAAGTGCGAAAGTCTGTGTCGACAGCAACCATGACTTTTTTGCTCTACGGAGTCGCTGCAATAACGATCCTGCCGCTGCTATTTGTTTTTCAGCAGGAACTCGTTGGTTTCAGCGCACAAGCATGGCTCATGATTCTCGGAATCACGCTGGGTGCTCAACTCCTTGGTCACACGTTGATGAATAAGGTTTTGGCAAATTCGTCTGCAACATTCGTGTCTCTGACCATTTTGCTCGAGATGCCGGGAGCTGCGCTCGTTGCAGCCATTTGGCTGGGTCAGACACCGCCATTAGCCATTTATCCAGCGGCGGCGTTGATTCTGCTCGGCATAGTCATTGTTATTCGGTCTAGCTCTCAGATCAAAGAACCACTTGAAACATCGCCGATTTAATCATGTTTCCACGCGGGCGCGAGGGCGGAGCACTCGAGCCAAGGGAATGATCATGAGCGCTGCAAGCACTGCAATTCCAATGCCCCATTGAACGCCGAGATTTTGCGCAATTATTCCGACCAAGAGAGGGGCAAAAACAAATCCTGCGCGTGAAATCCAGCTGACAACCGTGACCGCAGACCCGGGACTGATGCCTGGAACGTAGGTGGCGGCATGCATGGCAGCGGGGAAGAGAGTTGCAACTCCAAGCCCTGCCACAATGCAAGCCCCAATAAATGCGGCCGCACTGCCAACCGATAAAGCCCCGGCGAGAACCACCGCGGTCACGGCCATGCTGACTTGGGCGACTGCTCGCTCACCAAATTTGTTGACAAAGAAATCTCCGAGGAATCGACCAATTGTGAGTGAGATGGTGAACGCAACAACTCCGAAGCCCACACTGCCGGCAGGCAACCCGATGTCAGTCAGGTAAATCGAACTCCATCGCTGTGGAACGTCCTCGACTGTCACAGCCAAGACGGTGAGAAACCCTAATGCTCCGAGCACGAGAACCATCGGTGCCGATACTCGGGCAACTGAGAATTTCGACGAACCAATAGGTGCCACCGAGCTCGGGTCCGCCGTGCTCAAATGATCTGATGTGAATTCTTCGGCGATATTGAGTTCTGCCAAATTGGTCGCATCCAAACTACTCACTGTTCGCGGGAGGACCCAGGTGAACGTGACAACCACGCCGAGAAGTCCAAGAATGCTGACACCTGCGAGCGTCCATGTCAGCGAGAAATCAAGTGCCAAGGTAATCGCGCCAATGAGCGCGCCGACAACTGTTCCGAGTGCCCAGAAGGCATGCATGTTATTGATGATCGAGCGTTGATACATTCGCTGAACTTCTAGGCCGTGCGCATTTTGGGCTGCATCGAGCACGGAGTCGACGGCGCCAATGGCGAAAATCACGAGGCCCAAGGCAACGACCGTGGGGGCAAGGCCGACAAATGGGAGCAGCGGCAGCATGACGGTCACAGCAATCATGGAGAATTTCCCGCTGCCCAGATTCCTGATTCCCACGGCGGCAAATGGTCCGAAAATAAGCCCGCCAGCGGCCCCTGCGCTCAAAACGGCGCCTACCGCGATATCACTCATGGACAATTGGTTCTGAAGATCGGCCAGTCGTGGCGTTACTGCGCTGAGTGCAAGACCGTTGATAAAAAACAGGAAAATCGTGGCAAAGCGGGCGCGCATTAATTCTTTGGCCGGGAGCGCAATTTCAGCGGGTTGCTCTGTCACATCGTGAGCATAGGGTGACCTGCACCACAGTCAAGATCAGGACCAGCGAGTGGGGGGATCTGTGGCTACGCTTGGGCTCATGTCAGTGACACCCTCCGAGCGCACACTGCGCCCTCGCCGTTCCAATCTCGCTGTCCCAGGCAGCAGCGAAAAGATGCTCGATAAAGCCCGTGGCTTGCCCGTCGACCAAGTTTTCATGGACATCGAGGACGCCGTCGCACCACTTGCCAAACCGCAAGCGCGCAAGAACATTGTCGCGGCACTCAACGAGGGTGGCTACGGCGACAAGATCCGCACGGTGCGAGTGAACGATTGGACAACCCAGTGGACCTACGCGGATGTCATTGAAGTTGTTGAAGGAGCAGGAGCAAATCTTGACTGCATCATGTTGCCCAAGGTTCAAACGGCTGATCAAGTAATCGCTCTAGATTTGCTGCTCACCCAATTGGAAAAAACAAATGGACTTGAAATTGGCAAAATTGGAATTGAAGCCCAGATTGAAAATGCACTTGGCCTGATCAACGTAGACGCTATTGCGCAGGCAAGTCCACGCGTTGAAACAATCATCTTTGGACCGGCAGATTTTATGGCAAGTATCAACATGAAGTCATTGGTTGTTGGTGAGCAACCTCCCGGTTACGACACGGGAGATGCCTACCACTACATCCTGATGCGCATCTTGATGGCAGCGCGAGCATTTGACAAGCAAGCAATCGATGGCCCGTACTTACAGATCAAGGATGTCGCGGGCTTTGAGCGCGTCGCTGGCCGCTCGGCTGCCCTGGGATTTGACGGCAAGTGGGTGCTGCATCCAGGCCAGATCGATGCGGCAAATGAGGTCTATTCCCCGAGACAAGAGGATTATGACCATGCGGAAATGATTCTTGACGCTTACGATTACTCAACTTCGGCAGCGGGCGGCGCAAAAGGTGCGGCAATGTTGGGGGACGAAATGATCGATGAAGCATCACGCAAGATGGCGCTCGTTGTTGCCAGCAAGGGTCGCGCCGCGGGCATGACGCGAACACAAACATTCACGGCACCGGAGTAGGGGAATCACATGACGCGATTGGCTCAAACAGATGGTTTGGATGAAATCCAAATTGAGATTTTGGCTGCAGTGAAAGACTTTGTGAACAAAGAGATCATCCCGGTGGCCAATGATCTTGAGCACGCTGATGAGTACCCCCAAGAGATTGTCGATGGCCTGAAAGAACTTGGCGTTTTTGGTTTGATGATCCCTGAGGAATATGGCGGCCTTGGCCAGTCTTTGTTGACATACGCGTTGGTGGTGGAGGAAATTGCCCGCGGCTGGATGAGTGTCAGCGGTGTAATCAACACCCATTTCATTGTCGCCTACATGGTTATGCATCACGGCACTCAAGAACAAAAGGAAAAGTACTTGCCACGCATGGCAACGGGCGAGGTTCGCGGTGCTTTCAGCATGAGTGAGCCGGGCTGCGGGTCAGACGTTGCCGCGATCACCTCCAAAGCGGTGAAAAAAGGTGACGACTACGTTCTCACCGGTCAAAAAATGTGGCTCACCAATGGTGGCTCATCCACCCTGGTTGCAACGCTCGTTCGCACCGATGAAGGTGCAGCACCAGATGCCAGTGTTTATAAGAAAATGTCGACGTTTCTCATTGAAAAGGAATCAGGCTTCGGTGAAGTTCGTCCGGGCTTAACCATTCCCGGCAAAATCGAGAAAATGGGTTACAAAGGTGTTGACACCACGGAGATGATCATGGACGGCTTAGTCCTGTCCCAAGATGACCTTCTCGGCGGAGAGCAGGGCAAAGGTTTCTACCAAATGATGGATGGCGTCGAGGTAGGCCGAGTCAATGTCGCGGCGCGGGCTTGCGGTCTTGCCATGAGAGCTTTTGAGCTTGGTATCGAATACGCCCAAATGCGCACGACATTTGGCAAGCCGATCATTGAGCACCAAGCAGTCTCGTTCAGGTTGGCTGACATGGCAACCAAAGTTGAAGCAGCACACCAAATGATGATCATGGCTGCTCGACTCAAAGACAGTGGAGAGCGCAACGACCTTGAGTCGGGAATGGCCAAGTACCTTGCGAGCGAATACTGCAAGGAGGTCGTTGAGGATTCATTCCGCATCCATGGTGGCTATGGCTATTCCAAGGAATACGAAATTGAGCGCCTTTACCGTGAAGCCCCCATGCTCATGATCGGTGAGGGGACAGCAGATATTCAAAAGATGATTATCGGGCGCAGGTTGTTGGAGGACTACAAAATCAAGAAATAGTGCTAAGCGCTGCCCCAACACGAATTTCTGCGGTTAGACGAAGTCTGCCAAGCTTCGATTGTCAAAAAGATCGAGGTCCTTTGCGAGAGTTGCTTTCCAATCCGCCAGCGCTTTCGCAGCAGCAGGTTTATCGCCCAAAGCTACGTGTGAGCGAATAACTTTTCTAATTGCCACCTCTGAGAACGGATTCAATTTCAATAGCTCGTGTGACATGAGCAAACTGGATCGAGTATCACCTTGCGCAGCCCACAGGTCACTGAGCAAATCGAGTGAGCGTTCCATGATTTGGGCCAAATTCAATCTTTCCCTGGCAATCCACTCCCGCTCAATTCCGGGGAGGAATGGTCGTCGTACTATGGCATAGGCAACGGTGGCTTGGCGCAAAGCGCTGTCAATGTCGCCCCGCCGATGGGAACCTTCGGCGTCATCAATGCTACGAACAGCCGTGCGTATGTCAATGTGAACATTCGACGGCCACTTGAGTTGCAAGTAGCCGCCGGTCGAAATGAGAAGGTCTTTCGAAGGAAGCGCAATATTTGCCAATCCACGCCTGAGTCTGCTGCACGTCGCGTTGAGCACAGATTCTGCGGTTGAAGGCAGATTTTCCTCCCAAAGATTATCAATGAGTACGTCTCGCGGAATCGCATCAAGAGAAAGCGAGAGATTAGTCAGGACCATGCGGCCAATAACGCCACTCATGTCACCGTGAGACATGTATTGCTCACCATGTCGGATCGAGAACGTACCGGCCAGATTTACTCGGACTTCCACTCGAGAAACCTAGCATCACGGCCAGTCGAGGTAATGAGGAATCTCGATGCAAGGCTATTGCAAGGTAGAAACTCTAGAGTGTGAAGCGTGAAGTTTTTTAGTGCATTTCACGGTGAATAAACAAATAGCCAATGGCGAAGGAGTAATTGCAATGAGTCAGGAAATTTTTTCAGTTGAGTGTCCTTGTGGGTCTGTATTGACGCATGAGGAGTTTGCTACGCTAGTTGTTGAAGTTCAAGCGCATGCAAAGGGAAATCACAACATGGATTTAACGGTCGAAGATATACAAAATATGGCCAGCAACTAGTGAGGGAGTTTTCACATGTCTCGAAAATATTTGGTACTTGGTAACTACACCGCTGATGGACTAGCAGGTGCGATGAAGGTGGGTTTTGAATCGCGATTCGACGCAATTGTGAAAGCGGTCACCGACCTGGGCGGTACCCTCATCGAATATAGTTTTTGTCAAGGAACTTATGACTTTGTAATTCTGACAGAGTGGGAAGACGAGTCGAAAGCGATGCTCCTGCCCATGGTCGCCGCAGCATCAGGAGCTGTGCAAAGTCACTCAATCCGGCTTATTCCTGCCCAAGAGATGGACCAAACACGCAGTCACCTGCAGGAGGTGCACTGGAGTGCTCC
Source organism: Candidatus Nanopelagicales bacterium (assembly GCA_017857175.1). Lineage (GTDB taxonomy): Bacteria > Actinomycetota > Actinomycetes > S36-B12 > S36-B12 > UBA4592. Next base: position 40,267 of record JAFMDS010000007.1, read on the forward strand.
AGGAAAATAGAAATATGCATACGAATGTAAAGGAAAAGTGATGTCAAATATTTCGGTCAAGAATTTTGATAAAGATGGCGCGATGAGTGAAAAACCTAATGCGAAGCTTTCAGTGGTCGAGTTGCTCAATGGAAAGGCAACGCGCCTAACGTTGGAACCAGGTTGGCGGTGGTCGACAGACATCGCACCTCTGGTGGGAACCGCAAGCTGTGAAGTACACCATCTGGGTTTCATAGCTTCGGGAGCCGTGACCGTTGCCCACTCAGGGCAAGAAGTGTCCTATTCCGCCGGGGAAGTGTATGAAATTAACGCCGGTCATGATGCGTGGGTTGTTGGTGACACACCCGTTGTCGCCTATGAATTCTCTGGATCTTGGGCCTAAGTACCGCCCTGTCACGCATCGATCATAGAAAAGGAAAAACATTGAAACTATACGGAACTGTCATGACCGCACGGTTAAAGGTGCCATTCGAAGCTTTTGAGGAGGCGATGAATGCGCGAAAGAATCCAGTTGGCTTTGTGAGTGGAAGTGTGATGCGCGTTGATGACGGGGTCACGGTTGTGGGAACCTTTATTTTTGAAAGCAAAGAGGCCTACGCTGCCCTGGCAGAATTACCCGATCAAGGGGAGTGGTTCGCGAGTGTTATTGCTCCCATGCTTGATGGGGATGCGATCTGGCTAGATGGGCACATTGGTCTCAACCAGTAGGTATGCAAATTCCCATTGGTGTGGCCTTGCTTCTGAGGCTGAACTGTTGAAGCCGGGTAGCGGTGCGGTTTACTGGGGCAGTGGACTTCACTCAGGAACCCGAATTGTGGTTCCTCGCACTTGGACTCACAATGCTCGTGGCGTTGACGCACGTATTCGCACCATCAATTCTTGACAGCAAGTTTCTCAACAGCACGGCGACCCGCCAAGCTTCGGTTGCTTCCTTTTCAGGCGGTGTGGCTGTGGCATATGTGTTCGTTCACATGTTGCCCGAGTTGGCCGATGGAGAACTTGCGTTCGCAGACGTGTCTCTGCCAGATGCCATTCCTGATTTATTCGTTCAGTCCTCCCTCTTCTTTGTTGCCTTAATTGGATTAGTCGTTTTCTATGCTTTTGATGCGAAAGCCGAAGAGTCCAAAAGCGGCTCCAAAATTCTTTATCGCGCCAATCTCTTGACCATTGGAATGCTGAGTTTCATCTTTTCCTACACAACCCCAGATCGAATTGAATTAGGCCCAGATTTTGCGATTCTTTTCGCGGTCGTAATGTCACTTCATTTCATTCTCACCGATCGAGGACTAGCACGTGCTCACCCAAAGCATTTTGCTCGTTCGGATCGCTGGGTGCTGACGGTGTTCCTTTTGGCAGGGTTACTGACCGCTTATATTGCGCCACCACCCAATGAACTTTTTGTCGCTGTACCAACAGCATTTCTTGGTGGTGCAGTTTTGATGGCGGTATTCCGTGAAGAGTTGCCCAATGTCAATGTCGCCAGGCTCGGCTGGTTTACCTCGGGAGTTGTAATTTTCACCGCCCTCCTCCTGTGGGCTACGTATATAACCCAGTGACAAAAACGCTCACTGATATAACCCAGTGATAAAAACCCTCACTGATAGCCGCGAGCCTGTAACCGAGTAGTCCCATGACTGACTCAACCGCTCAACGAGTGCTAGTCCGCGGCCATTTTCCGTCTCTGAATTCGAATCGAGATGTGCGCTGTCAACAGTAAGCGTTACCTGAGGATCACTCACGTGGTGTGCAACAACCACGCAAACAGTGTTATCCAGTCGACTGATTGCCATTTCGATATCGCCATCTCCATGAAGATATGCATTGGTCACCAACTCAGATACAACCAATTCCAAGGTGTCCCGTGCCGTGAAGTCAGGGAAGGTCTCCAACACTGCCTTGCGGGCAAGCCTTGCGCAGTCCCGTTTGGGCTCAAAAACTAGATGGAGAATGTCGCCGTCAGTACCCATATGAACTACTCAGAAGATGTTGCCCGGGTGCGCTTGCGATCTCGAGTTTTACCTGTGCGTGCAGGCTTTTGATTAGTCGATTTGTTCTCGATTGATTTATTCCCGCCGCGGGAAGCTGGCTTCTTAGTACTCGAACCGCGTGCGGGTGATTTCTGCCTAGGGGTAGCACCACCAAGATCCTCAACTTCCTCCGCATTAAGGCCAGCTCGGGTTTGATCTTTTTTGGCAAGGCGTCCGGTTGAATCCGTCGGGATTCCAAGGCCGGTATAGACATGTTCGCTGGTGGAGTAGGTCTCAATGGGATCCTTGAATGGAAGTTTGAGCGCCCGGTCAATCATCTGCCAACGGGCAACGTCCTCCCAGTCCACCAACGTGACGGCAACGCCGGAGTTTCCCGCGCGACCCGTGCGTCCAACGCGGTGAAGATAAGCTTTTTCGTCTTCAGGGCATTCAAAGTTAATGACGTGTGTCACACCTTCAACGTCAATGCCACGTGCGGCAACATCAGTTGCCACGAGAATGTCGATCTTTCCGGAGCGAAATGCTCGCAGTGCTTGTTCGCGTGCACCTTGACCCAGGTCTCCGTGAACCGTTCCTACTGCAAAGCCGCGCTCTGTTAGGTCGTCGTAAATTTTCTGTGCTTTGCGCTTTGTCCGCGTGAAGATCATGGCTAGGCCGCGACTGTCAGCCTGCATGATGCGAGCAACGAGTTCGAGTTTGTCCATGGGGTGAGCTCGCCACACGTGCTGTTCAATGGAATCAACCGTCGCGCTTTCGTCATTGGGCTCTGCTGCGCGGATGTGTGTGGGTTGAGACATGTAGCGGCGAGCCAAGTTCACAATTTGGCCTGGCATTGTTGCGGAGAACAACATTGTTTGACGCTCTGTTGGGAGCATTGCAACAATTCTTTCTACATCAGGCAAAAAGCCCATGTCGAGCATTTCATCTGCTTCATCCATGACTAGGACACGAATCGCGCTGAGATCGAGATCCCGACGACCTGCAAGATCCATGATGCGTCCGGGAGTCCCGACAACCACGTCGATGCCTTTTTTCAAAGAATCGATTTGTGGTTCAATGGCACGACCGCCATAAACGGCAAGAACCCGAACACCGAGATCTTTACCTGCGAGGGTTAGGTCCGACGCCACCTGTGATGCAAGTTCACGCGTGGGGCACACAACGAGCGCCTGAGGCTGTGAGCCACCCGGCAATGTCATTCGTTGCAGTAAGGGGACTCCAAATCCGAGGGTCTTACCCGTTCCGGTTTTTGCCTGGCCAATGATGTCGCGTCCAGCCAGTGCCATGGAAAGGCACATTTCTTGGATGGGGAATGCGGTGATGATCCCACTAGCGGCCAGAGCGGAAACGATTTTGGGGTCTGCGCCGAGTTCAGCAAATGTCTTGGGAACGGTGGGTGCAGCTATTTGCTGCGGTTCCTCGAGGTTTTCGAGGTTTTCGAGGCTTTCAGTTGGTGTTGACAGGGGGTACTCCAGTGTTAATGAGGCGGGTGGAGACCCCGCTTCAGGGAACCTGAGCGAATGGCTCATTGCTTTCATGGTACCCCGATACCCTTAGCGCACTATGAGCGCTATGAATAATGACCCGAACGGTGGAAATCTGGAACCTACTGATCTGGAACCTACTGATCTGGATAGGGCCGAGTACCGCGAGGCGGTTATTGATCTGATCGCCGTACTGGCCGTTAGCGAGATCACCGCATTTGAGCGAATGGCGGCCGATTCCGTGTTGGCTCCCACTTTTGAAGACAAAGCTTCCATGGGGGCGTTGGCCACTACCGAGTTCAAGCACTTTATTGCTTTGCGCAACAGGCTTATTGAGTTAGGTGCCGACCCGGAGGAGGCCATGCGGCCATTTCGCCAGACGCTTGAGGATTTTCACGCAAAAACAAAACCAACGGACTGGCTCGAAGGACTCATGAAGGCCTATGTCGGGGATGGAATTGGGTTGGACTTCTACCGAGAGATTTCCTCCTACGTAGATCCTCGTACTCGCGAACTTGTATTTGAGGTCTGTGATGACCTTTCGCAGGCCGAATATGTAGTGGAGCGCATTCGCGCGGCAATCGTTCACGATCCCAAGGTTGCCGGACGTTTAGCGCTGTGGGGCCGCAGGCTTGTTGGTGAAGCACTTTCACAGGCCCAACGGGTGGCGGCTGACCGCGACGCCCTGAGCGCACTCATAATCGGAGGAGTTGACCGTCCCGGCGCTGATCTCGCGGAGATTGGCCGCATGCTGGCCCGACTCACCGATAGTCACTCTCGACGCATGTCCGACTTGGGATTAGCTGCCTAGTTCACATTAGGTGACCAATTCGCAATATTGCACGCGTGCAATATTGCGAAATGGCTTGATGGAGAGCCGAGACTAGGCGGGGTTGCCAAATCCAACGCGACGACCTGATGCTGGACCGAGGTCCACGAATCCAATCTTGGCAGCAGGGATCAGTACGGTGCGCCCCTTGGAGTCGGTCAGACTCAACAGGTCACCGCTTGCAATGGCTTCGGTTACTTTCTTGGTTACAGCCTCAGGAGTCTCATCGGTTTCAATAGAGATGTCGCGCGCTGTGTGCTGAATGCCAATGGTGATGTCCATTATTTTTCCTTTGACTCGTTTTCCGGTGGATGTGACAGTGGGAATCCACTGATTCCCTTCCAAGATAATGATGAGAGAAGTTCCGCTGCTTCATCTCTACTAATTGAAGGATTGCGCAACCAAGAAGTTGCTGCAACTTGGGACATGCCATGCATTCCTGCTGCGAGCAACTCTGCTTGGCCTTCACTCAAACCCGTATCTTCTTTGATGACTGCGGCAATTCTTCGGATTACCTCGTGGTCAAGGTGAGCCATACGCTCGCGCACTTCTGGTTCATTCGTGAGATCTGACTCGAACACAAGACGGTAGGCATCGTTAGGGTCATCGACAAATTCAAAATATGAACGAACCGTGGCGTTCACGCGCATTTTGTTGTCGGTGATGTTTGTCAGTGCTAAGTCAGAAGTCACGAGGAGTTCAGCTATTCCATCGTCGAGTATTGCTAGGTAAAGGTCCAACTTGCTTGGGAAGTGCTGGTAGAGCAGCGGCTTGGACACTCCAGCACGCTCGGCAATTTCGTCCATTCCAGCGGCGTGATACCCCTGCTCCACAAAAACTGCCCGTGCAGCGTCAAGGAGTTGCTCGCGCCGCTGGGCCTTGGGAAGGCGAATGACCTTTGCGGAGAGTTCACCGTCGGTGGTGATGTCTGCCAGGGCCATGGCCTAACTCTACTTTGCGTTGTGCCACGTTGTCGGCGTACGCTGAGAACGTGCTTTCACCCATTTCCCCATTCTTAGAGGCGCCCGCAGCGTGCGACCGGCGAATTGAGTTTCTCCCGAATCGAACGATTTCCTACAGAACAAATGTAGATATTCCGCGGGAGGGTGGGAAAGCAGCGCCACAGCGCAAAGCTGTCTTCCTCCATGGCCTCGGCGGATCGTCTCTGAATTGGACCGACTTGATGCTCGGACTGTCAAGTAAGGTCACGGGTTACTCCATCGACCTTCCAGGATTTGGCATGTCCCCACCGCCTCGGGATGGCGATTACACGCCGTCGGGGCATGCGCGAGCCGTGGCCGATTTCATTATTGCTCAGGGAATGGGGCCGGTCGATCTTTTTGGAAACTCAATGGGTGGCGCAGTGGCCTTGCAGCTCGCAGCGCGCAAACCAGAGTTGGTTCGTACCTTAACTCTGATATCGCCGGCATTGCCAAGTCTTTATGCAACAAAAGGAAACGCACATCTACCGGCCATTGCTATTCCCGGTGTCGGTGAGCAATTGATTCCAAAGTACCAGCAGACTCCTGCAGAAGTCCGAGTCCAGGCCACCATCGATGGATGCGTGGCACAACCAGAGTTGCATTCGAAATTACGGTTTGCTGAGGCAGTGGCTGAGGTGCAAGAGCGTGACCACCTAACGTATAACTCCGACGCATTTTTGCGCTCACTGCGAGGATTACTGCGAACCAATGCGGATGTTGTGGGACCAAACCGTCCATGGAAATTGGCCGAACGGGTACTTGCGCCAACTTTAGGAATTTATGGTCGCAACGATGTCCTGGTCAGCGCGCGCGATGCGCACCGGCTCACCAAGAAGTTTCAAAATGCTCATGTCGTAGTACTGCCCAATACGGGTCACTTGGCTCAGGTAGAGCACCCAGAATTTGTTGTTGCTGCTTGGGATCGATTCCTGCTCTAGTTATCCACAGCCCATTATTTGAGGCTGGATTTCACACAATATTAAGACGTACCTTCAGTCTGTCCGACTTACGCGAAGTGGGCTTTTCAGAATGTTGAGGGTTGCGAATGACTGTGCTCGCCGGTGCTCCAGTTCTCCAGACAACCATGGTCGAAGCCCGCGTTCGCGAGCATATTAGGCAGCGAGACATCGATCCCGCAATCGATACTGACATGGTTCAAGGGTTCATTGAACAATTTGTTGCTGACCTGTTTGCAGGTGGTGAGGTCACGAACCCTCAAGAGATAATCCGTGAAGTACATGACCAGATCTGCGGTTTCGGTCCATTACAAAAATTTTTCGATGACCCTGAAGTCGAGGAAATTTGGATTAATGAACCGAGTCGTGTATTTATTGCCAAGGGTGGCAAGAGCCAACTCACCAATACAATTTTGGCCGAGTCTCAGGTTGCAGAGCTCGTTGAACGAATGCTGCGAACCTCTGGGCGAAGACTCGACCTTTCGCAACCATTTGTGGACGCCGTACTGCGCGATGGAAGCCGCCTTCATGTGGTGATACCTGATGTAACTCAAAAACATTGGTCGATCAATATTCGCCGATTTGTTATCCGCCCTCAATCTGTTCATGACCTGGTTGCGGTAGGCACCGTGACTCGAGAGGCCGCGCACTTCCTTGAAGCCGCGGTGGTCTCTGGACTCAACATAGTCGTGGCGGGAGGCACCCAGTCAGGAAAAACTACTTTGTTAAATGCCCTGCTCGGATGTGTCGGTGCCCACGAGCGAATCATCAGTTGTGAGGAAGTTTTTGAAATTCGCATTGCTCACCCTGACTGGATTGCTATGCAGACGCGAGATGCCAGCCTCGAGGGAACGGGGGAAATTCCGTTACGTCGATTGGTTCGTGAGGCCCTGCGTATGCGTCCAACGCGTTTGGTTGTCGGGGAGGTGCGACAAGGCGAGTCACTTGATCTGTTGATTGCCATGAACTCAGGAATGCCCTCGCTCTCGACTTTGCACGCGAACAGTGCGCGCGAGGCAATCACGAAACTATGCACACTGCCACTCTTGGCTGGACAAAATATCCCTGGGGAATTTGTCGTGCCGACGGTTGCGGGAGCAGTTGACCTAGTTGTTCATACTGCTACCGAGCGAAGTGGAGCACGTCGAATAACTGAGATCTCAAGTTTGACAGGTCGGGTTGAAAACAACGTTGTTGAAATGGGTGTCCTTTACAAAGATGAGGGCAATGGTCTAGCACGTCAAAGCGGATACCCCCCACACACTGAAAGATTCGCGCACCATGGATTTCACCTGACCCAACTCCTCGATCCATCAAATCTGTCAAACCCAACCTCCACATTGCGTGAGGTGTCCTGATGGGGGCCATCCTTGGATTAGCTTTTGGGGTGGGGACATTGCTCATTGCGCTTGCCTTCACGGCGAAACCCAAGCCACGCGCCGCGCGAGTATCGCGAATTACGCGCCTTGTTCATGATGCGGCACTCCCACGTGTAACTGCGAGCGGTGTCTACTCCGCCATGGTGGCGCTTTCACTGATCGCTGGGTCGTTAGCCCTCATCATCACGGCGGTTCCCATAGTTGCCTTGTTATCGGCCGTGTGCGGCACATGCGTGCCCATTGCGATTCTCAAACGGCGGGCATCGGCGCGAATCAAAGCACTGCGCATGAGTTGGCCGGACGCCGTTGACACGCTGGCGTCAGCGGTTCGGGCGGGAATGTCTTTGCCCGAAGCACTCGCGGACCTCGCCAAGCGAGGTCCAGCGGACTTGCGGCTAGCTTTTCAATTATTTGCCAGTAACTATCGAGCGACTGGATCCTTTGCCAATTCCCTGAATGAACTTCAGGTGCACCTAGCGGACCCAGTGGCAGATCGAGTGATCGCGGCCTTGCGCATTGCTCAGGAAGTGGGTGGCACTGACTTGGGGAATGTCTTGCGAACTCTTAGTGCGTTGCTTCGGCAAGACGCAGCGACGAGGGGTGACATCGAGGCGAGACAAAGTTGGACAATTTCAGCCGCAAGAATGTCCATTGCAGCACCGTGGATCACATTGGCCCTGTTATGCACAAGGCCAGATGCCGTGGCGGCCTTCAGCACGTCTCTTGGTGGCCTCGTCCTTGCGGGTGCCGCAGTCATCTCCTTCTTTGCCTACCGACTAATGATTCGAATAGGAAAACTTCCCACCGAGGCTCGCGTGATTGGCGCGATCACATGATTGGCGCGCTACTTGGTCTTTCGTGTGCACTTGGCGTATTGATAGTTGGCGGGCGGGTAAAAGCAACAGCGCAACCAACACTGATGGCACGCATTGCACCGCGCATTGGTGTTCCCTCGGGTGTGAGTATCGGTGAAAGCCCACTTTCTTCAATCTCAGGATTAGTCAGTGGGGCGGGAACAAGCATTCTCAGGTTCCTGCCATTCGTGGGCACCCGGAAATCGTTGGAAAAGATTGCGCAAGCGGGGCGTTCAACGGGGGATGACTCATCAGATCTCACCCGGTTTCGAATCGAGCAGATGACGTGGATCGGCGCAGGGCTCATTGCAGGAGCGCTTTTTGGACTGTGGAATGTCCTGCGCGGGTCTTCACCGGCCGCGATTCTCATCACGATTGTGCTGGGGGTGGTCATAGCTGCACTCATGCATGACAAATATGTCTCCTACCTGGCTCGGAAACGAGTAGCTTCGATGGATCAGCAATTCCCGGACATAGCCGAACTACTTGCGTTCTCTGTTACCGCTGGAGAAACCCCGCTAGCAGCGCTTGCTCGGGTGGCGGGCATGAGCAGTGGAGTCCTCTCATTCGAGCTCAATATTTGCGTGCGCGACATTCGTTCGGGTGATTCATTGGCCTCCGCACTGCGAGCAATGGCGCTACGAACAGGTTCCCGAAACGTTGAGCGATTCACGGACGGGCTCGTCATCGCTATGGAACGAGGAACCCCACTCAGTGAGGTCCTGCGGGCTCAAGCATCGGATGCACGCAATCAACAGCGACAGCATCTCATTGAACTCGCGGGCAAAAAGGATGTCGCCATGCTCGTACCAGTTGTGTTTTTCGTACTTCCGACGGTGATTGTCATTGCGCTTTTTCCAGCCATGCGAGGTTTGCAGGTTTTGGTCCCATAAATAAGAAGTAGAAAAAGAAATCAACAATTGAAAGGTACGGCTATGAAAATCGAATTGATGCTCCACAAACTATTTCAGCGTTTAGGCAACGATAGGGGCGACGTTCCAGGCTGGGTTCTGGTCGCCGTCATGACGGCAGGTCTCGTTACTGCTATTTGGCTGATCGCCGACGACCAACTCACCAGCATTCTCGATCGCGCTATTTCAAGTGTTTCGGCCTAACCGGACGGAAACTAAATGTCGCGGTTGGCGCGATGATCATGGCAATGCAAGTGTTGAATTTGCTCTGATTGCGCCGCTTTTGATGCTCATTGCTTTGGCGGTAATCCAACTGATGCTGGCAGTCCATGTGCGCTCAGTGCTTGTCAGTGCCGCACGCGATGGTGCTCGAGTGGCTGCACTCGGGGGATCACAACTCTCGGACGGCGAATCGAGAACCAGAGAAATTCTCGAGAGCAATGTTGCGGGAGCTGCGGTAACCAAGATTTCCGCACGCCGACAGGTGGTGGATGACGTGGAGGTTATTGAGATGAACATCGAAGCTGATCTGCCGCTTCTTGGCATATATGGGCCAACGACCATGACAATGAGTGGACATGCATTTGTTGAGTAAATTCTCCCGTGCTGAGGGCAGTGCCACGATCGAATTCATTGTCGTCGGTATTGGAATCATCACCCCATTGATCTACATCGCACTGGCCGTTCTCACGCTGCATTCCGCATCGTTTGCCGCCAACTCTGCCGCATGGGAGGCGGCACGCACGTTCATGACCAGTGACAATGTTGCGCAGGGAAACAGAAGCGCGATTCGTTCGGTACAGCAGGCGTATGTTGATCACGATGTTTCTGGGGCTGCCCCCACGGTCAGCGTTGTGTGTACGAACGGCCCTTGTCTTTCCCCCGGTTCACTGCTCACGATTGAGGTAGAGAGCTACGTAGCGTTGCCGCTCATCCCTCGCTGGGGTGACGGATCTGTTTTCGCGATGCCAGTGAGTGCAGAGGTGACCGTATTGGTGGATGAATTTAGGCAGGCCGGCTAGGACATGAAATATTCATCTGAACGAGGAAGCATCATGCTTCTTGGCATTGGGTTCATCGGAGTATGTCTGCTGGCCCTCGCCGTTGTCACAGATGCATCGTCAGCATTCATTCAGCAGAGAAACCTGCAGTCATATGCAGACTCAATTGCATTGGCTGGCGCTCAGGGAATCGACCGGTCGGAGTACTACCGCAGGGGTGCTACCGAGTCCACGAGATTAGATCCACAGGTGGTTAAGTCCACCATCGAAGGTCAGATTCGTGCATTTGATGTGTCGAATCATCCTCAAGTGAAATTTAGTTCACATGGAACTTCTGTTTTCGTTGAAGTGAAAGCGCCGTTGCGACTCACATTTTTTGACACGCTGCCCTTTGACCCCGTCGTTGTCAGCGCAACGGCTCGATTGGACTACCGCGAACCTGGGTAAGCCGAGGTCGTAATGTTGTCCCGTGCCGTCACTCGAGATCCAAGAGCGCCTGTCAGACCTGGCGACCAAAGTCGACAGCATCGGGATTGTGCTAGATGTTGAGAACATGAAAAAAAATATTGCAGAACTTGAGGCTGAAGCTTCGGTGCCCAATTTGTGGGATGATCAAGCGAATGCTCAACGTGTGACGTCGAAGCTTTCATCTGTACAGGGTGAGTTACGCAAATTTGAGTCGGTTCAAAGTCGCATGGGCGATCTGCCGGTGTTATTTGAATTGGCCGAGGATGAAGGTGACCCTGACTCGTTGGCCGAGGCAGTTAAAGAACTTGAATCCATGGAAGCAGTGGTGGGCGAACTTGAAATTCGCACTTTGTTATCCGGGGAGTACGACGAACGAGAAGCGCTAGTCACCATACGTTCCGGTGCCGGCGGAGTCGATGCCGCCGACTGGGCTGAAATGTTGTTGCGCATGTATACCCGTTACTGCGAGCGGCACGGTTGGAGCTATGAGGTGTATGACACTTCATATGCTGAGGAGGCAGGAATTAAGTCGGCAACTTTTGCGGTCAAAGCGCCGTACGCCTATGGAACTCTGTCCGTCGAGCAGGGCACGCACCGTCTGGTGCGCATTTCACCATTTGATAATCAAAACCGACGCCAAACTTCATTCGCTGACGTGGAGGTCATTCCCGTTCTTGAGCAGTCGGAGAGTGTCGATATTCCGGAAGATGATCTCCGCATAGATGTGTATAGATCCAGTGGACCAGGTGGACAGGGTGTGAACACCACGGATTCCGCGGTCCGAATCACACATATTCCAACGGGGATCGTGGTGTCCTGCCAAAACGAGCGCTCCCAACTTCAAAACCGCGCTACGGCCATGGCCGTATTGCAGGCCAAGTTGCTGGAAGCAAAACGGCAAGAGGATCGGGCCAAAATGGACGCACTCAAGGATTCCTCGGGTGGTTCATGGGGAAATCAGATGCGTTCGTATGTCTTGCACCCCTATCAAATGGTGAAAGACCTCCGAACGGAGCAGGAAACTGGAAACACCTCTGCGGTGCTTGATGGGGAGATCGATGACTTTGTGCAGTCGGGAATTCGCTGGAGAAAGACGATTTCGGTCGCGCCGTAACCACCCTGAAATCTCCCCTCGGCATAGACTGCACTAGTTCGAGCGAAAGACTTCCCTCAGGAACGGAGTGCCATCAAGTGATCCTGTTCGATTCGGTGACCAAGTTGTATCCCAATCAGGCTCGCCCAGCGCTCGAAGATGCATCCCTTGAGATTGAAAAGGGCGAATTTGTTTTTCTAGTTGGTCCCTCAGGTTCAGGCAAGTCCACTTTCTTGCGCTTGGTTTTGCGTGAAGAGCGACCGACATCAGGCAACGTTTGGGTGCTGGGTAAAGACCTCATGCGTCTTTCTAATTGGAAAATCCCTGCCCTGCGCCGTGAAATCGGAACCGTCTTTCAGGATTTCCGATTGCTCCCCAATAAAACAGTTTTTGAGAATGTCGCTTTTGCTCTGGAGGTAATTGGCAAGCCCAAGTCTCATATTCGTAAGGTCGTGCCTGAGGTGCTCGAGGTCGTAGGTCTTGACGGCAAAGAAGATCGCAGACCAGATGAACTCTCGGGTGGAGAGCAGCAGCGTGTTGCTATTGCCCGTGCGTTTGTTAACCGCCCCAAATTGTTGATCGCTGATGAACCAACGGGAAACCTCGATCCTGGGACATCTGTTGGGATCATGAAACTGCTGGATCGCATTAATAGGTTGGGAACAACGGTGGTCATGTCCACCCATGATGCCCAGATCGTTGACCAGATGCGCCGGCGCGTTATTGAACTCGAGCACGGTCATGTGGTTCGTGATCAGTCTCGCGGCGTATACGGGTATGCCCGCTAATGCGCGCGCAATTTGTTGTCAGCGAGGTGGGCAACGGACTTAAAAGAAACCTCACAATGACTCTCGCGGTGATTATCACGGTTGCTGTTTCATTGACACTCTTTGGCGTGAGTCTCCTCGTTCGCTCGCAAGTGGATACCATGAAAGATTTTTGGTACGACAAAGTTGAAGTGTCCATATTCCTGTGCGCAAAGGGCAGTGACACGCCTTCGTGTGTTGGAGGAGAGGTCACCCGCGCTCAGCGCGACCAAATCCGTGCCGACTTGGAATCACTACGTCCACTCGTGTCAGAGATCTATTATGAATCCCGCACTGAAGCATTCGCGCGTTTCCAAGAGCAGTTTGCAAACTCACCCATCGTTGACAGCGTGAGTGAAAATGCTCTCCCAGAATCATTCCGGGTAAAACTCTCTGAGCCAACCCAGTACGACGTTGTTGCATCTGCATTTGCAGGCAGGCCGGGAATCGAGCAGGTCAACGACCAGCGTCAAGTATTGGACAAATTCTTCAGACTCTTGGGTGGTTTACAAGCGGTAGCTCTCATCATTGCAATTGTGATGTTGGTGGTGACGGTGCTATTGATTGTGAACACCATGCGAGTTGCCGCTTTCAGCAGGCGACGGGAAACGGGAATCATGCGCTTGGTGGGCGCCAGCAACCTCTACATTCAACTGCCGTTCTTGCTTGAAGCCGCTGTGTCGGCAGGTATCGGAGCCTTGCTTGCCGTTGGTGGTCTCGTGCTGGCCAAGTCCATTGTGATTGACCAGGTATTGGCCCCATCGTTCCAGTTCACGGCCTTTGTCGGCTGGGATGCCGTCTTTGCTATTGCCCCGCTTCTTCTGATTGTCGGTATTGGTCTTTCTGGTATTGCGGCCTTCTTCACCCTCAGGAAGTACTTGAGGGTTTAGTCCAGGAATTCCCGTGTTACGGGTGTGGCTGGTGTGAAATTTCGAGTTATTCTCGTGGAGTGGTCCCCTCCCGCATGTCCCTGATGCTGCGCGCCGCCATGGCCTTGCTCATGGCCAGCGCCGTGATGGCGGTTGGCACCGTGGAAGTGAGTCCCGTTCAAGCCGAGTCATTGGATTCCATTAAGTCTGCTCAAAAGGTCAATGCCAATCGGATGGATGACACAGAGCAAGCACTTGAAGGCGCGAAGAAGCGTATTCGTAAAGCCGTAACCGCAGCGACTATTGCCCAAAGAAAATTTGAGAATGCCCAGCGAGAGAAAAAGTCCGCCCAACGTGAAGCACGGCGAAGTGCGGCGGTTGCCGACCAACTCAGGCGCGAGGCGGCGTATGCAGAGAGTGAATATGCACTTGGAGTGCGGGCAAAGGTCCGCATCCAAGCCAAACTTGAGTCACAGCGCAATGACATGGACTCCGTCGCTCGCGCTGTCTATCAGCAGGGTCCGATTAATGAGCTCGAAGTAATCTTTAACTCAAATACTCCGGCTGATTTCACCGCGAATCTAGTTGCTGTTGACTACATAAGCAGACAACAGCAGAACGTTGAAACAGCGATTATGGTTACGCAGGCTGAAGTCAATATGCAGGAAGTTCGTTTAAAGGAACTTTCAAGCAAAGCATCCGTTGCGAGCGACAGAGCTCGGGTGCAGCTGCGCAAAGCCGAGCAGGCCCTTGCAAAAGCAACGGCCAAGCAACGTGAAGTTGTGAAATTACGTGCAGCAAAGAAAGCCGCCCTGAAGAAGGCCCGGCAATATGCAGGCCAAGTCAAGTTGCGATACCAACGGTTGAAAAAGGAAGAACGTCGATTACAGACGGCGGCCAAGAAGGCGATTGCGGCGGCCGCGAAGGCAGCAGCTCAAGCCAAGGCGCGAGCTCAAGCCCAAGCCCAAAATCAAGGTCAGAATTCCAGCGGTGAACTCAGCTGGCCAGTTCCTGGCTACTCGAAATCAGGGAGTGTCGGCCCGAGAATCCACCCGATTTACGGCTATAACTCGTGCCATACCGGTATCGACATTGGCGCGCCGTCTGGCTTGTCCGTGAAGGCTGCAGAATCCGGGACCGTAGCGACAATCAGTCGAGGAGGGATCTATGGCAATGCCGTCCTCCTCGTTCACGCCAATGGACTGACTACTTTCTATGCGCACCTATCCAGCACAAGCGTTCAGATTGGCCAGAGCGTTGGCGCGGGGGAGCAAGTGGGTCTGGTCGGTTCGACCGGCTGGTCAACCGGCCCACACCTGCACTTTGAGACCCGCATCAATGGCACGCCCTATGATCCGATGGGTTGGTTTGGTGGAGCGAAGACTCAAATTGGTTGTTCGAACTAGTTAATTAGGAGGTCATCATGCGAAATCCAGCTACACCTGATTTTGCTTATGATCCTCATCCGCGAAAACTTTCCCGCAAGGGATGGACTCTTTTGGGGGTCGTCGCAGTTATTGTGATTGCTATTTATTACCTCGTTGTGACTTTTTATTCCTCAGAGGGCGGCAGTCAATTTTCCACCAACGGAGCTGAAAACCAGTCTGGGATTTCACTGGCACTAGAACCTGTGGCAATTCAACCTGACCAGGGGCTTTCTACTTTTCGTGTCTCTCTGACATCCGAAGATCCCGCCATCTCCGATAGCAGCAATAGAGCGGTTGACAACATTCGCTTAACGGTGAGTGGCCCTGATGGCAGTCAAGAAGTGCGGTTCCCCCAGGGCGCCGCATTTGGCCGTGCCGAATTGGTTCTGGGCATCTCCGGTGAGTTAGCCCAGTACCCCTTTGATAATTACATTGCCGCGTATTTCTTTTCCGCAGATTTTTACGACAGAGGAACGGGCGGGGTAAACGAAAGTCGAGCCGATATTCCCATCTCTGTAGTGGCCCAAGGTGCGATCAATGGTTGGGACAGCCAAGTCTCTGTTAGCTATTTGGCTTCGAGTTTCACCGCCGTTGGAGTGAATTTCGATCGTGCCTTTTCCACGAAACTCTTTGCTCTAGTCCTCATTGGGCTGGCTCTCATTATGTCGATTATTGCCTTAGTCATCTCATTGCTTGTGTTTTCCAACCGACGCAAAACTGAGGCGGCGCTGCTTGCATGGACAGGAAGTTTGCTTTTCGCCCTTCCCATCCTTCGCACGTATCTTCCGGGTGCGCCTCCTATTGGAGCAGCTATCGATATCTACATATTCTTGTGGTCCATCGTCATGTCGTTCCTCGCGGTATTCTTCGTCGCTGCCTCGTGGGTGGGCCAACGCGGAGCAGAGTTGGAGATTCATCGACCATCGGCTGAGCATCAAGCGGGCGTGCAACATGGTGCGTGAGGCCGGAACGAAACTCGTGGCTCAAAACAAAAAGGCGCGCCACGATTACTCCATAGAGGATGTCTTTGAAGCGGGAATGGTTCTGACGGGGACCGAAGTGAAATCCTTGAGAGCTGGCCGTGCCAGTTTGGTGGACGGATACGCGCTCTATGAAAACGGTGAAGTTTGGCTGCGAGGAGTTCATATCCCGGTCTATGACATGGGGACGTGGACCAATCATGAACCACGCCAGGCACGCAAGCTGCTTCTGCGAAAAGATGAAATCAAACGTATTGCCGGCCAAGTGAAAGATACGGGCGTCACTTTGGTGCCGCTTTCCCTTTATTTCAAGGATGGCTATGCAAAAGTTGAGATCGCGGTTGCCCGCGGCCGCAAGAGTTATGACAAGAGGCATGCCATCGCTGAGCGGGAATCTAAGCGTGAAACTCAGCGATTAGTCGGAAGACGCGCCAAGGGGTTAGAATAGAAGCAGAAAATTCCATAGGGGGTGAGCGGTTTCGACGTTCAGTCGTTTCGACTGGAGAAGCGTGTCGAGAATCTAAGGTGATCTCGTTAAACATCCTTGGAAAACAATAACTGCCAAAACTAAGCAGTCTGCTGACGCTTACGCACTCGCTGCGTAACCGATAAATCAGCCGTCAGCCCAATGTGTCCTCGAATTGGGGTCTGACGTCGCTAGGGGACTCACCAATCGTCTCGGTTACGGAGACAGGCGGAAAACCAAACAGTAACTGGGCTGCCACCGCAAAGTGCTGCACGTAGTGCGGGGGCCGAGAAAGCGATAGCGCAGCTACACACGTAGAAGTACAGAAGAATCCTGCACGGACCCGGGTTCGATTCCCGGCACCTCCACAGAAGTTGGTTCTCGAAACTGACTGGAAATGATAGCC
>JAFMDS010000008.1 GCA_017857175.1 Candidatus Nanopelagicales bacterium
CGCAATGCGCAGGCGTAGCCCCCGCTTCCGCCCCCGAGAATGAGTACATCAAATGAAGTGGAATCAGCAGAAGTCATGCCCCTATCCTTCCACCGCGGAAGGATTCAGCACACTCGGGTCGGAACGTGCAAAAGTGACACGTTGAGCGGACCTCTAGTTCGCCATTTCTCGGGCTATTTCGACAAATGTCCGAACCATGGATCCGGTCCCGCCTTTGGGCGTATAACCAAAAGGAGCTGCATCGTTGTATGCGGGGCCAGCAACGTCAATGTGCACCCATGCCTGGGAATCAGGCACAAACTCCCGCAGAAACACCCCTGCTGAGAGCATCCCACCGAGGCCATCGCCAATATTGGCGATATCCGCGGTCTCAGACTTCAAAGTCTCACGAAGGTCTTTGGGTAGGGGCATTGGCCAGGCTTCTTCGCCAGCCTTCGTCGCCGCCGCAACGACCTGATCTCGTGCCGCGTCAGTGTTGCTCATGACTCCTGCCATCCTGCGCCCAAGGGCAATTCGTTGGGCACCGGTCAATGTTGCAACGTCGATCATCAGGTCCGGCTTCTCCGTGACGGACATCCCGATCGCGTCGGCGAGCACAAGGCGCCCTTCGGCATCAGTGTTGAGAACTTCCACGGTAGTGCCATCGAATGTGGTGAGGACATCTCCTGGACGTTGAGCAGAGCCGCTGGGCATGTTCTCAGCGATCGCGATCCAGCCGGTGACCTGGACCTTCAACCCCAAGGTCGCAATTGCCTGAACCGCACCAATCACGGCAGCAGCACCGGACATATCAGACTTCATCTCATGCATTTTGCTTGCTGGCTTTATCGATATGCCGCCCGTGTCGAAGGTGATGCCTTTGCCAACCAATGAGAGATGTGAGGTTGCTCCTTTGGGTGAGTAGGTCATTTTCACCAAACGTGGAGGTCGAGACGAACCCAGTCCAACGCCGAGGATTCCGCCGCAACCGTCGGCCTTTAATGCCTTTTCATCCCAGATTTTGACGGTGACAGGCAGTCCTGCCATTGCGGTTTTGGCTGCTAGAGCCAGGTCGGCGGGTGCCAGATCGTTGGGGGGCGTGTTAATCAAATCCCGGGTGAGGTAGATCGAGGAAACAACCGCCTGTGCGCCAGCCAATGCTGATTTGAATTCAGATGTGATCTCGCCAGGCACGGCGAGCACGAAAGCAGACGGCATCCCATCGCCTTTTTTCTTGAGGTATTTGGTGAATGAGTACGAGGAAAGGCCGGCCGCAATCACCGTGGAATAGATGTGATCGGGAGCGTGCCCAGCCGAGATCACAACTTTTTTGTAACCGCTGAGAGCTCGCACTCCGGTACCAATTGCCTGCCGGAAATCTTCAAGGTCAAAATTTTTGCGGAAGTCACCGAGGCCGACGGCGATAACGACGGAGGCCTTGACACCCGTGACGCCAACCAACTTGATGACTTCGCCGCTCTTTCCGGTCCCCCCGAGAGCCACAATGTCCTTCTGAATGCGGGTCATTTGCGCAGGAGTAAATCCGTGGGCCACCAATTCAATATTCTTTCCCTTGGCGGGTGTGGTGTTCACCAAGAGGACATCGGCCGCGATGTCGCGGGGCTTAGACGCACTAAGCGTGAAAGAAGGGACCTTGGTTGCGGTGTCATCTGAAGTAGGCATGCCCCGAATCTAATCATGTGTCTAGGGTTGGGGGCATGGACAATGCACTACAGCACACCGCTATCTATTCGGAACATGAGGCGCTAGGGGCCAAATGCGCCGATTTTGGTGGCTGGGAAATGCCCATCGAGTACGCGGGAGCCGTTGCCGAGCATGATGCAGTCCGCTCGGCGGTTGGCGTGTTTGATGTCTCACACATGGGAAAGCTACGGATCACAGGTGCGGGGGCAGTCTCTGCATTGAACGCGGTGGTGACGAGCGAGCTCGGGAAAATAACCGCAGGTCAGGCGCAGTACTCCATGCTTTGCAACGACAAGGGTGGAATCATCGACGATTTCATTATTTATAGATTTTCCGATGATGACATTTTTGTGATTCCAAATGCTGCGAATGCTTCAGAAGTCTTTGAGGCCCTGCGAAAAGCGTTGCCCAACGGACTGAATGTGATAAATGAGCATGAGGAATTCGGCATTATTGCGATCCAGGGCCCCCGCTCGCCCGAGGTGCTCGTCTCACTCAACCTTCCCAATGACCTGGATTACATGAGTTTCTCGCAAGCAACCTACGAAGGGCAGTCTGTGACGGTGTGTCGCACCGGATACACGGGCGAAGTCGGTTTTGAAGTTGTTGCTCCCAATGAAATTCTCCGGACACTTTGGATAGCAGCCGTGAACGGGGCGGGCGAACAAGGCGGGATGCCCGCTGGGCTTGGTGCCCGAGATTTACTCCGCACTGAAATGGGATACCCATTGCATGGTCAAGATATTTCGCCACTGATTACTCCAGTCGAGGCTCTTTTAGGATGGTCCGTCGGTTGGGCGAAGCCAGAGTTCCATGGCAAAGACGCCTTGACAACCATGCGTGAAGCAGGTGCTCCACGCAAAAGGGTGGCTCTCAAATCAGTGGGCAGAGGTATACCGCGAGCGCATATGGATGTCTACGCTGATGATGAGCTCACCATCAAGGTCGGCGAGGTAACCAGCGGCACCTACTCACCGTCGCTCAAGCAAGGTATTGCATTGGCACTTATTGATTCTGCTGCAATGGATAGTGATCCCTCAGGCTTCTACATTGACGTGAGAGGCAAAGCATTGGAATGTGAACGCACGTCACTTCCTTTTGTTGACTCGAGTCCCAAATAGCATTCAATTCTTGACGATTTCCCGGAGTAACATCACACTAACGTGCGCACCGACACCAAGTTGGTCACTCAGATCCAGTGGTAAACCGGGAGGTATCCCCATGCGATCAACGGCTGCCAAAGTTGCGGGATCGGGCGATGTGGAGCCGTGGCGCCACCAACTGCTGGCTTTCATGCATAAACGTTGGGCAATCAACGCACCAACTAAATGATCATTGGTACCGGTAATGACAGGCGTCTTGCGTGCGCTGCTGGCCAGAAGGAGCCCAACGACAAAGTCGATCTGAGGATCGAGTGCTGAAAGTCTGAGGGGCTCACCTCGAGCCTCAAGATGTTCGCGCATCAGGTCTCGGATTTCAGCCATTGAGACCATGGCTGCTCGATCGCTGGCGCTTTGCTGATTGGTCCCCTGAAAAAAGACCGAATAGGCATCCTTGCGAGTTAATATGCCGATGAGAGCCCGAACCAGATGTGATTCTGGGGTTGAGTTTGGAGTTGAATCCGCGGTGAGGAACAAAAGGTTATGCCCACTATCAATTGCTGCATTCGCTGTTGCTATTCCCTCGGCCATGTTGGTAACGACGGGGGATTGAATTTCCAAGGCCTTTAATGCGCCAGATGCTCGTTGCTGCCACCAACTGCTGAGTTCAGTGAGAGCACCTGTCACTCGATCCGAACTCGCATCAACTTCCTGCGGAATGAAAGGCTCTATCCGAGCAACCAGCTGATCCAATGTTTCGGCCACATTCCAAGGATAGTCAGGGTGGCTGGCACCTGACATGGATCGCTAGGCGTCAACTGGGAAGTGCTGGAACGTCACTGGCGCACCAAACGCGGCTTTTCGTGATGCTCTTCGAAGCAGGAAAAGAATGGGCTTGCCCGCAATCAAGATGAGTAACACGGTCAACACCGCACGGGGCAGATCAAATCCGAGTGATGTTGCGAGGTTGAAACGCAGCCAGGCAATGAGGTTGACGCTTAGATCGGCACCCGGTGTGAATGCGATTTGCGCAGGAAGGTTCAAGGAGAAGGGCCAGAACCAAAGGTTCAGAACGAATCCGAATGCGATCGTTGCACCCGCTGCATAAACGCTGAGCAGAGCTAATTCCCTTTTGCCTGCGGCTCGAGGCAGCAGGCCTGCACCCAGGCCCACCCAGGCGGCCGCAAGCATCTGAAATGGAAGCCACGGGCCTACTCCGCCCGTGAATAGGGCTGAAACAAACAAGGATACGGATCCAAGAACAAAACCAAATCCCGGTCCGAGCGCTCGCCCGGCAAGAATCAAGATCACCCAAATCGGTTCGATGCCGCCGAGTCCAGCCCCAAGTGGTCGAAGCGCTGCGATCGTTGCCGCGAGTACGCCCAAGAGTGCAATGGATTTTGCATCCATTCCTCCATCGGATAGTTGGGCCAAGACGAGCAGGAGCAATAAAGGAATGATCACGGCAAAAAGCAAGGGCGCATCTGCGGCATGGTCAACTACAAATGAACCGGTGGGGGCAAAAAATGGCCACAGGAAACTTGCTATGCCAATAATTGTTATCAGTGCAACTGCTACTGATGACTTCTTTCCCAAGGGAATGGCGCTGGTCACAAATCTTCCAATTTGTTTGCGCGTGCGAGGGCGTCGTGAACTTGACCGACCGTGAGCCACGGTTGTGGAGCCAGGATCTTTGCAACCTGTGGCGCAAACATTGGGGAGCCCGTAACCACATCAACTGTTGGTCCATCTGCCACCACCTCGGTGTCACCCAGGATGATTACTCGAGTTGCAAGCTCCGCCACTAGCTCAACGTCATGTGTTGCCATCACGACGCAGTGACCGGTATCAGCCAGCCCGCGCAAGATGTCGACCAATTTCGTCTTGGTTGGATAATCAAGACCTCGGGTTGGTTCGTCGAGAAGCAATAGGGGTGGTTTTGCTGCGACGATAATGCAGAGGGCCAAAAGCATCTGTTGTCCATCAGACAAATCGCGAGGGTGCATTGAATCGACAATCGCCGGTGCCATCAATGCAAGCAATGCTCGAGTAGTACCCGGTGTGCATCCGGCATCTCGATCGGAGTTTCTACACTCCTGTGCAACATCCTGTGCTTCAAACAGGTCGCTGGGTTCCTGGGGGACAAGCCCGACGTGATGGAGTAGCTCGCGGGAATTGAGTTCTGAAGGGTCGGCGCTGTGGCTCGCTCCCTGAGTCACGAGATCGAGCCGAACCTTTCCGTGCTCAGGGGTGTGCAGTCCAATTAAGCTGCGCAGCAATGTCGATTTTCCAGCACCGTTTCGACCCATGAGGGCGATGATTTCTCCAGCATTGAATTGGAGAGAAATATCGCTGAGCACGGGTGTGCGCCCATACCCAACTTCAAGATCGGTGACCGTGGCAATGACGGGCGAGGAATGTGGGACTGCTCGCAGGCGAGGGCGTTGGTCAACAAGCGCGTTGCGCAGGGGACCTGCACAACGGCGGGCATCGCGAATCGAGATGGGCAGTGGTGACCAGCCGGCAAGCTTCCCGAGGTGGATAACCGGTGGCGCAATTGGTGATTCCGCCATGGCTGAACTGGGATTGGCAATACTGAGCTGGCCGTCCTTGAGCAAAAGAATTGAGTCGGCGTATTGCACCACGCGTTCGAGTCGGTGCTCAGCCAAAACGACTGTGACTCCAAGATCATGAACTAAACGATGCAAGGCCGCGAGGACCTCTTCCGCAGCGCCAGGGTCGAGTGCGGAAGTGGGTTCGTCCAACACAAGAACTTTGGGGTGAGCAGTGAGCACTGCACCGATGGCAACACGCTGTTGTTGTCCACCACTCAATGTTCGTAGCGCTCGGTTTCGCAGATCCGATAGGCCAAGTAGGTCAAGCGTTTCTTCGACTCTTCGGCGCATTGTTTGCTGATCAACTCCGAGACTTTCCATCGAATAGGCCAGTTCGTCCTCAACCAGGTCAGTGACGAACCCACTCATGGGGTCCTGAGGCACAAAGCCCACGAGATCGGCAAGTTCTCGCGGCGGGTAATCCTGAGTTCTACGACCATCGATGGTCACGCTGCCCGCAAGGTGGCCGCCTGAAAAATGGGGAACCAAGCCATTGATAGCCCGCAACAGGGTGGTCTTGCCGCTCCCTGTTGCTCCGACAAGCAGTGCGAGCTCACCCTCAGCAATATGTGCGGATATATCCCTCAGTACGGGTGCCGGTGAAGTGGGATACGTGAATGTCACTTGATCAAAATGAATCATGCAGACACGACCTCCCGTTCGTTGGTCTGTCTTGCGGAACTGGAGTTTGAAGGTGGCCGGGGACTAGCAATGGCCGGTATTAGAGCAATAAGGAATGCAGCTATTCCCCAGAGCGGTAACGAGGGCCAACTATCCAGACTCGGGTGTAGTTGCTCCCACAGTTTGATATTTACTACTACCCTGAGTTCGGCCCAGAGAAAAATTCCCAGCACGGCCAGTCCTGAGCCAGTCACTAGATATTCAGGCAGTAGCCATGGGTCGGGTCGGTAGACGGTGCGAACGCGCTCTCGGCTTCCGCGCCACAGTGAAGCACCGCCGGCAACGAGCCCCATGAAAACTATGGGCAGTCCAAGAAAGGGATGTGCTGCTGTCGTGAATAGTCCATAAAGGCCAACCATGACGAGCACTATCGAGGCCATGAGCAAGCCCACAACTATTCGGCGTGAGCTCGTTGACTGATTGCTCACGCGACCATAGCCACGTGAATCCATCGATGCTGCGAGATTGATTGAACGATCGAGTGCGCCAGCGAGCACTGGTATGGCTAGAGACACATAGCCGCGCATCCCTCGGTCATTTCTCCCGCGAAGTCGACGCATATCCCTGATCCGAACAAAGTCTGTAATGAGTTGTGGAATGAAACTCAATGCAACCACAATGCTCACGCCCAACTCATAAAGTGCCGCGGGCATTGCTTTAAGTAATTTTCCGGGAGACGCCAAAGAATTAGCTGCGCCAATGACAATCGCGATTGTGGCAAGGCGTAGGCCGTCATAAAAGGCACCTAATAATGACTCGAGCGTTATGGGACCACCGAGCCGCAAACCGCTCATCCACGTTGGTAGCGATATTCCAGGAAGTGTGACTAGAACCGTATTGCCAGTTGATGCACCGAAGAGCACTTGAAATACGACACGGATCCCGATTATGAGCCCACCAAGGATCAAAAAGAATTCAAATGATTTACCCCATGGAGCATCTGGTTTTCTTGCCGCCACAACTACGGCCGCCGCGGCAATCAGCAACAGCAGCAGTAGGGGATTGGTCACTCTGGTAGCCGCTGCAGCCAAACACAAAGCCCAAGCCCACCATGCCATCGGGTGGAGCCATCTGGGCCTCATTCGAGATGTCATCTCGTTCGCCTACGCCAGTAGTAGAAGCCGGCGATAGCCAAAAGACCAATGACCAAGGCGCTTGAGACTGGAGCCAGTGCATTGGATTCTTCAGATTCCGGTGGCAAAGCCTCGGCAAAGTCAGTTGGCCCCTCGTCCTGTGCAACTTCCTCACTCGCTGAAATCGGCAGTGGCTCGAATTCGGCCGAGCACTCCATTGCGGGATATGAATTGATTGCGCAAATGAATCCATTGTCGGTTCTCAGTTCGGTTACAGAATTCAATAATTCATAGCCTTGAGCTCCAACACTCGCAACCGCGCAAACGGATGAAAGCGCTGGTGGTGTCTGTCCGACGGGCGCAATCTCTAGTGCACCGGGATCAATGACAATTGCAACGCGCTTCTTATCCATTTGAGCAGGAGTGTTTGCGCAGGCCGCATCAAAAGCTTCCTTGGGGTCTAGATTCGGTGCGACCGAAGCGGATGCGGCATCTGTCGCTGCAAACACCCAACCTTGAACCGATCCATCGGGTGGAACCGTGCTTGCTGGTCCAAGCTGTGAGTAGGCCCAGACCCCATCTTCAGCGGTCCAGAAGTTCCAAAATCGATATGTGCTTGCCTGCGCGGCCCCGGGCGCCATGATCATCAAGACCATTCCCAAAGAAATGCCGAGGGAAGCCAGACGTGTTCGCCACGCTGAACCCAGGGCCGACGCACTATGCATGAGCTTTACTACTTTTGGCTCGCGAGCAGCGTTGAAACCAAGTTGACGCCGCCAAATTTCTTGGGGTTGGTTCCTGTTGACTTGCTCACCATCATGAGCCAGCCAATTGCGCCAGCGTTAGTTTGGGAATCTTTTAGCGCCCACGACTTCGTGTTTTTCTTGAGTGCCGCCAGTCCCTTAGCAACAGATTGCTTGCCATATCCAGCCATGCCCAAACTGATAACGGTTGCTGCGGTTGCGCCGAAATCGTTGCCGTCGTAAGGGTAATAACTCAGCAATCCATCGGTGGACATTTGGTTGGCAAGGTAACTACCCAATCGTGTGGTCTTATTCGCGCCACATCGAGGATTCGCCTTTAGTTTTCCTGCCTTCCACACTGGCGCATTGCCCTTAAGCCCGAAATAGACATGGGCTGTTGCAGAGTTATTCGCACCTGGAACTTCATTAGAGTAAGCAGCTGCGCCTCCACGCTCTTGACCACATGGTGTTACCAACGCAGACAGGTAAGCCCGCAAGGATTTGGCCAGAGCAGAAGTTGGGGCTGCATCATTGATCACGAGGTAACCCAAAGCTGTCGCGATCGCATCAGGTGCGCCACCCTGGATGGTGGGTAAGCCCGTCAGACCTTGTGCATCCTTCGTGGCCACACGCTTGAGCCAAGTGAGAGCCTTTTTGCTTTCAACGAACTTACCCTGCGCATTGAGTGCCAATGCAGCGAGAGCAGTCTGATCTGTACTGGGTCCAGTGAAATTTTCCGGGTCTGGCGAGGCACACGGGATATTTGTGTCGGGACGGTACGCCTGGAATCCGCCGTCTGCGCACTGTTGATTCACAAGCCATGTCATGGCGGCGCGATTCGCTCCCACGCCGATTGAATCAAGTCCAAGAATGGCAAGTGATTGGTTGTACACGGCCGAATAGGTGGGATCAGTAGTCCCGTAAAGCCCCTTGTCTGAATTGGCTGCCTGTGCAGGCGATACCGATGTGCCAATTAACAATGCGATGGCGCAGGTTGCGATGAATGTATTGCGAGTGCTCTTTAATACTGCACGTAATTTCGAGACCATGGTGGTCCTTTCAGGTGAGTGGTCGCTGGACCACGCCCTGCGCTAAGCAGACCCAAAAAAACCCTTGCCAAACAGCAGCAAGGGAGGGTCAAGCTTTCGCTTGAGCGCTCGTCCCGTTACCTCGACGGTGACCGCTCGTATGTGCTAGGTGCTCCGACTCATCAGGTGAACAAGTACCTGACACACGGTTGCGGGACAGCGCCGGATTCTCACCGAACTTCCCCTAGATTCACACACGTCGATTCAGTTGTGGGAGTACCTCACCACGGACGGGGGCCGCGTGTCAACGTGAACGCGCTAATTGGTTCCATTGTTGTAAGAGTTGCCTGTCACTACCGAGACTTTTATGCAGGCGGGTTTGTTACTCGGCCCGTAAATTCATCGGGCCGGTTTGTTACTCGGCCCGTAAATTCATCGGGCCGGTTTGTTACTCGGCCCGTAAATTCATCGGGCCGTAAACCTCGCGGTCGCCATCGAGCAGGGTCACAAACCCCACTCCGGAGGCAAGGAGTTCGCGCCACGTGTCACTTACAAATGCTTCAGCATCTGCCTGCGATGGAAACCCTGAAGTCACGCAGGGTTCTTGCGGCTCCATGATTGGTGCCCCATCAAGGTCGGAATAGCTCCATGTCCATGCCATTGGAATTGTCCTTTCTCGGCCAGATTTTCTTATGCTCGGGGTTGTGGTGAAACTGTTAGAGCGGCGTCTGTCTGCACGAGGTCGCCAAGTGCATAGTCGATCGCGCTGAGTACGTCCTCGGGCAGCGTAATGCCCGCAGCCTGAGCATTCTCTGTGATCTGCTCTGGGCGAGAAGCTCCAACAATTGCCGATGCAACATTGGGATTGCTCAGTGTCCAGGCGATTGCCAGTTGAGACATGGTGAGTTTCATGTCAGCAGCGATGGGCTCCAATTTGGCTACTGCATTAAGAACGGCATCAGTGAGCCAACGTGAAACCATGTCGGCGCCGCCATTTTTGTCGGTTGCACGGCTACCTTCAGGAACCGGCTCTCCAGCTTTGTATTTGCCGGTGAGGACTCCTTGCGCAATCGGAGACCATACGATTTGACTCAGACCAAGTTCCTCGCTGGCCGGAATGACTTCAGATTCAATGACGCGCCACAACATGTTGTACTGGGGCTGATTGCTGATTATGCGATCAAACCCCATGTCGGCGGCGATGCGGACTGCATCTCGGATCTGCTGAGCATTCCATTCGCTCACTCCAACATAAAGAACTTTGCCCTGTCGAACCAGGTCATCGAAGGCACGGAGGGTTTCTTCGAGGGGTGTTTCATAATCAAACCGGTGTGCTTGGTAGAGATCGACGTAATCAGTTTGTAGGCGCTGGAGAGAAGCGTTGCAAGACTCCATAATGTGCTTTCGTGAGAGCCCGCGGTCATTGACTCCGTCGCCCGTGGGCCAATAAACCTTGGTAAAAATTTCAAGACTTTCTCGGCGTTGACCTTTGAGAGCCTTGCCCATGACAACTTCGGCTTTGGTCGCCGCGTATACGTCTGCTGTGTCAAAGGTGGTAATTCCTGCATCAAGGGCTGCATGCATGGTTTTTATAGCTAGATCATCTTGAACCTGTGAACCATGGGTAATCCAGTTGCCGTAGGTGATCTCACTGATTTTGAGGCCACTGCGCCCTAGGTGACGAAATTCCATAACTACTTCCCTTTCTTTCGTCCGCGCTGGACTCTAGGTTTTGGCATTCGGAGTCGGCGGTATTGCAGAGTCCTCATGAGTGCGTAGAGCGTGAGACCACGACGGTCTGCTTTATCTGGGAATTCTTTTTTGGCCCTGCTGTTGAGTTGAACAACAAGAATTGCGGTGTCCACGACGATCAGGATTGCAACTCCAAAGAAAATGAGTGACACCAGTTGCTGCACTGCCACGTTCGGAATGAATCCGAGTGCGAGCACGATGACCGCCATGAATATGAAGTACTCGGCCACCGTGTAGCGACCATCAACAAAATCGCGAACAAAAGCTCGTGCTGGTCCCTGGTCCCTGGCTGGTAGGTACCGGGGGTCTCCAGCCAGCATTCCCTCACGTTGTCGGGCGCGCGCAGCACGATCCGCTTCTTTCGAAGCCTTCTTACCGTCCTTGGTTCCACGAGGAACTCGCACGGAAGCTTTGCGCGCTGCCTCTGCTTCCTTACGGGTGGGGGTGGGCCGACCTTTGCCTGCCGACTCGCTCGTGGACGCCGGAAGGGACTGATCTTCTGGGCTCGACTTCTTTAATCCAAACATGATGGTCCCAGCGTAGCCCTAGTGCCATGGACGGCCGCGGGTTGCTCCAATTACCCTAGAGTCACATTCCGTCGAGGAATTGACCAGCAATTGAAGGGAAGAAACCATGGGCTTATGGCAGAGATTCACCTTAATTTTCAAGTCAAAAGCGAATAAGGCTTTGAACAAGGCAGAAGATCCTAGGGAAATTCTGGATTACTCCTATGAAAAGCAACTGGAACTTCTTCAAAAGGTTCGACGGGGCGTGGCTGATGTCGCCACAAGTCGCAAACGAATTGAATTGCAGGTTCAAGGCCTGGAAAAACAGGAGGTCAAGCTCGAGGAGCAAGCCCGCGCGGCTTTGGCAGGAAACCGGGAGGACCTTGCACGTGAGGCATTAGTGCGACGCAGTGGACTGCATCAGCAAATCGCTGATCTCAACGTCCAACTCGCCCAGTTGCAGGAGCAAGAAGAAAAACTCGTTGTTGCGTCTCAGCAATTACAAAGCAAAGTGGAAGCTTTTCGCAGTCGTAAAGAAACCATCAAGGCAACTTATTCGGCGGCTGAAGCTCAGACCAAAATCAACGAGGCATTTACGGGAATTTCTTCGGAACTCGGTGATGTTGGTTTGGCAGTGCAGAGAGCTGAAGACAAGACAGCTGAAATGCAGGCGCGGGCCGGAGCCATTGATGAACTCATGGCATCGGGCGCACTTGAAGATCCATCCGGGATGAGTAAGGACAGCATCACGGTCGAACTTGAGCGCATGGCGAGCGAGTCAGAGGTTGAAGCCCAACTTGCCGCAATGAAAAATCAACTGGGATCTGCCGAGAAAAGAGCCATCGAGGAATAAGTTCCAGGAGTGAGGTTGGGTGCGCTATGGGGATAAACTCTCCGGCCCATCTTCTTTTGGTGCACGGGGCCTCGCATGGCGCGTGGTGTTGGACCAATGTGATCAGTGAATTGGGCATGCTCGGAGTTGAGTCCACGGCCTTCGATCTCCCTGGCTCAGGAATGGATCAAAGCCCCCGGCGTGACATCACTCTGAACGACTACATAGCGGCGACCATCGCGATGGTTGACGCAATTGAGTCCGATCGTGTGGTGGTGGTTGGGCATTCACTGGCAGGCATAACTATCCCGGGGGTGGCAACTGCCAGGCCTGGAAAGGTGATGGGCCTGGTGTTTTTGGCAAGCGTTGTGCTCAATTCGGGGGAGCGGGGTATCGACTCCATCCCTGAAGATCGACGCGGCACCTACTTCGACATGGCCCAAGACTCAGGGGACTACACAATTCTTCCCGCGTTCGACAACGCACGCCGCAGATTCTTTTCACATCTAGATTCTGCCCAAGCTCAGAGCGCCTATATGCAGTTAACGCCCCAGCCATTTGAGCCCTACCTGACTGAAATCGTTCATGGCGTTGATTCCCGAGCCGTACCGGCCGTGTATCTACTACTTGAACAGGATGTGACCTTTAAACCACCATTGGCGGAGAGTTTTGCGCGCAAAGCTGGACTTGTCCCAGACCGGATGCAAGGGGATCACTGCGTCATGCTTTCAAACCCATTTGCGTTGGCGGAAAAATTAGCGCACTATGCATATACGGACTGGAGCATTGAGAATTTGACCACTGCAAACGTGGTCAATGTGCCCCACGCGACAAAGGAATGATCAAGACCATGGCAACAACTCGATACGGCAAAGATTCGGGCTTAACGGCCCGGATGTTCGGCACGCTTTTTGGTTTGGGTTTGCTCTATGTCGTGCTTGCTGGGGTACTGATTGCAGTTGGTGTTAATGCCGTCTTTGTTCTTGTCCTGTCCGGCGGATTCCTTTTCGCCCAATGGTGGTTTTCAGACACCTTGTCTATGAAAGCCATGCGGGCGGTCGAAGTGAGCCCCGAGCAGGCACCACAACTGCATGCACTTGTCGATCGCATTTGTGCGATGGCCGACATGGAAAAGCCTCGCGTCGGAATTTCAGATTCACCTGTGCCCAATGCTTTTGCTACGGGCCGCAGTCCGAATCGGTCAGTCATCGTGGTAACAACAGGAATATTGAAAAAATTGGACGAAGCCGAGCTTGAGGGCGTTCTGGCTCACGAGCTCTCACATGTTGCACACCGTGATGTGACGGTGATGACAATTGCCTCATTCACATCCATACTTGCGGGTTTTCTCACGAGGAGTGCAATGTGGGGATCCATGATGCGCGACCGTCGAGATCAGAACACGGCTGTCGTATTCATGGCAGTTATGGCTGTCAGCATCATCGTTTATTTCATCTCATTTCTCTTAATACGAGCGCTATCGCGTTACAGGGAACTTGGTGCGGATCGCGGTGCAGCCATGCTCACGGGCAAGCCAAGCGCACTAGCTAGCGCATTGGTCAAAATCAGCGGTGAAATGAGTGTTATCCCAGACAAAGACTTGCGTGCAATGGAACCGGTTAGTGCTTTTGCATTCGCTCCTGCTTTCAAGGGTGGCAAAGGGCTCGGAATGGAAGCCATATTTGCAACTCACCCGCCGCTAGAAAAGCGCCTTGAGCAACTGGCCAAGATCTCGGCGCAATTGGGTGATCGCTGACCGTGGGATTCCTCGACGCTATTCGCGGGCGAAAGGATCCGGTTCGCCCGAATCTCGATGCATTATTTGCCCTGCCTTCTGCTGCGATCACCATGCAGGTAGACCTTGGCCTAACGTCGACGGGGATTGGTGGAGTGTGTTTTCGTGCGCCTGAGGGCAAAGCCTTCAGCGACCTTGAGGCAGAGATCCGTGAGTTACTGGATGCCGATGGTGGGCCTCAAGTGGTGGCGAGTGCAGATGAATACGGATTTGATTGGTTAACGGTGAAGTCAGACCCCCCGGATTTGTCGGCGGTTGTCACCGATGCACATGCGGTAAATAGCTCGCTTGTACAAGCTGGATTTGGACCACAATTGTTGTGCTCACTTTTTCCATTCGCTGACCAAGATGGCCGTG
Organism: Candidatus Nanopelagicales bacterium; assembly: GCA_017857175.1. Lineage (GTDB taxonomy): Bacteria > Actinomycetota > Actinomycetes > S36-B12 > S36-B12 > UBA4592. The sequence continues at coordinate 14,166 of JAFMDS010000008.1, forward strand.
TTTCAGGTCTTGTTTATCTATACAAGCGAGGCACTTTCTACCCATTTGTTCCTGCGCAGGGAGACAAGGTGCGCGATAACGTGGCTGAACTGAAGCTGCGAGACAAACTGACCGGTGAACTTCCACTCGAGACAGATGTGTCGCGATGGTTTGCCTTATGGGATGCACCCGGAATGGTCACGTTATGACCGAACAACAAAAGTATCGAGTAGTGGACTACCACGATGACTTTGAAATTCGAGAGTATGCCCCGTGCGTCATCGCTGAGGTAACCATGGCGGGGGAGGCAAGCAAGGTTGGCAACAAAGCCTTTGGGCCTCTCGTTGGGTACATCAGCCAAAATAAAATTGCAATGACATCACCTGTAATCCAGGAAAAAGGTGATGCGAGCGGCGAATGGAATGTTGCCTTCGTGCTCCCAGAGGGGCAAGAACTCAAGCAATTGCCTACCCCCCGAGATTCCCGAGTGAGTCTGCGTCACGTTCCTGAGCAACTATGCATTGCCGCAACATGGTCGGGTTCCTGGAAATACTCGGAAGTTGAAAAGCGGATTGAGGTGCTAAGCAGAAAGCTGGTGGAATTGGGTTTTCACTCGGCGGGTGAACCCCGCTGGGCTCGATATGACCCTCCCTGGAAACCATGGTTCGCGCGGCGCAATGAGGTCATCATTCCTATTGCCACGTGAATCCTGGATTTTCTTGCTGGTCATGTAAAGATTCGTCATGAAAAAAATTACAATGATTCTGGCTTCCGCGACAATGGTCGCAGCCACTTCGCCATTTGTGACAGCCTCGAGTGCCAGTGCTGCAGACCTACCCACTCCCGCCTCATCCGTGTGCTCTGTAGACACTGGCGATAGAACGTATGCGTGTATGCAAGTGCAGGACCAGAGAGTTCCATCGGGTGACACGGTTACTTTCACTGGCAGTCTTTCCGTGACGGCTCAAAAAAATCTCAAGAAGTGGACAAAGGGCGACAACATTGTCTGTCTGACGCGCTACAAGACCAAGCCAGAAGCCGATGGTTCTTGGCCATGGCAAACCCTCGAAGGTGCCTGCACCACGATGCGAAAGAACGGTCAGTTCACCATCAACGCGGAGTTTGGCCGCAAAGGTTCTTTTTACTATGGACTTGAAATGGGACCCTGCCGTGGCAGTAAGGGACTTTGTGGCAATGGGGACCAAGGCCTGATCGGCCTCTACGACGAAAACGACAAGGCACTTCTTGTCAAGACAACCTGATTGACCCAAATTTCTCAGGCGCCCAAGAACTTTTTACTTGGGCGCTTTCTAATCAGCTGCAGGTGATACACCAGGCAAGGCAAGCATCCGATCCAAAGCAACTCGAGCCCATTCGCTGGTATCGGTATCAACGGTGATCTGATTGACGGAGTTGCCCTCAACGAGCTGCTCCAACGACCACACCAGGTGGGGTAGATCAATGCGGTTCATGGTTGAACAGAAGCACACCGTTTTGTCGAGATAAACAATTTCCTTATCTGGGTGCGCGAGTGCCAGTCGCTTAACAAGGTTCAGTTCAGTCCCGATTGCCCACGCGGAGCCTGCAGGGGCCGCTTCGATTGCAGCAATAATCTTTTCAGTTGATCCAACTTGATCTGCTTTTTCAACGACATCATAGGTACATTCTGGGTGCACGATTACCGTGATTCCAGGGACTTTTGCGCGTACTTCGTCAACGCATTCGGGTGTGAATCGACCGTGTACGCTGCAGTGCCCTTTCCACAAAATGACCTTTGCTTGTTGAATCTGCTCTACCGTGAGTCCGCCGTTGGGTCGATTTGGGTTGTACACAACGCAGTCATCCAAACTCAGCCCAAGGTCCCTGACCGCGGTATTGCGCCCGAGGTGCTGGTCAGGGAGGAAGAGAACCTTCTCACCCTGCGCGAATGCCCACTCGAGGCTGACCTTCGCATTGCTCGACGTGCACACGGAACCACCGTGGCGGCCGGTGAAGGCCTTGATCGCGGCTGTGGAGTTCATGTACGTAATGGGAATTGTCGTGGCTGCAACTCCTGCGGCGGTGAGGTCAGCCCAGCATTGCTCAACTTGAGTAATCTCGGCCATGTCTGCCATGGAGCAACCTGCAGCGAGATCAGGAAGTATGACTTTCTGTGAATCAGCGGTCAAAATATCGGCGCTCTCCGCCATGAAGTGCACGCCGCAAAAAACAATAAATTCGGCTTGTGGCTGCGCTGCAGCCTTCTGCGCCAGTTTGAATGAATCGCCTGTGACATCGGCGAATTGGATTACTTCATCGCGTTGATAGTGGTGGCCCAGAATGAAAACACGATCGCCCAGTTGCGATTTTGCTTTTTGAGCGCGAGCCACCAGATCAGGATCAGAAGCTGGAGGCAGATCGCCGGGGCATTCCACTCCACGTTCACTTTTCGAATCAGCCTGATGGCCGAGTAAGAGCAATGCGAGGGGAGAAGGTGTCGGATCCGTGAATGTTCCCGTCATCTGCTTATTGTCTCGTTTCGGGTTGCGTCCAGGGATTTTGGGGTTGAGCAATGCACACTCTGCGGACCGGTCAAAGCGCGGTAGAAGATCAATGTGCGTGCAAAATGGGGGTGCAACGAGCGTAATAGGCACAACGGGCTTACCCTTGACTGCAAACGTGAATATGAGCAAGGCTTGGCAGATTCACAGGTTCGGTACGAATGCCGATGAAGAACACGAAGAAAGTAGGCACACAGATGACCACAGAAACCCCCGTATCCGACCCAGCAGTATCCGATGGCCTTCTCCTGAGTCCCGCTGCGGCAGACAAAGTAAAGGTCCTCCTCGAGGCTGAAGGTCGCAATGACCTTGCGCTGCGCATCGCAGTGCAGCCAGGTGGATGCTCGGGTCTTCGATACCAACTTTTCTTTGATGATCGCAACCTTGATGGCGATGTCAACAAGGACTTTGACGGTGTCAATGTTGTCACGGACCGCATGAGTGCCCCCTATCTGAGCGGCGCCACGATCGACTTCGTTGACACGATTGAAAAGCAAGGCTTCACCATCGATAACCCAAATGCCACGGGTTCCTGCGCATGTGGAGACAGCTTCCACTAGTAAAAAAACGTATGTATGCGTGGGTCACTGGGAAATCAGTGACCCACATTCATTTCCCTTCCCTTTCTGTGTGTCAATTTGTGATCCTCGGTGTTAATAACGCGGAAGGCATGTAGGCTCCCGCAAGTGGCTATTCTCATTACCGGTTCCATTGCAACCGATCACCTGATGACATTTCCGGGCAATTTTGTTGACTCCCTGGTTGAGGGACAGCTAGACAAAGTTTCGCTCTCTTTTTTGGTCGACGAACTCGAGATTCGGCGTGGTGGGGTTGCACCAAATATTGCATTCGGAATGGGCTGTTTGGGACTGAACCCGGTGCTCGTTGGAGCTGCTGGCCCCGACTTCGCGGACTACGACAGTTGGTTGGGGCGACATGGGGTAGACACCAGCGGTGTCCACATCTCGGACAGCGCGCACACGGCCCGATTCGTATGCACCACGGATGCTGAGCAAAATCAGATAGCCACGTTTTATGCGGGTGCCATGAGCGAGGCTCGAAATATTGAACTCAAACCGATTGTCGATCAAGCAGGCTCTGTCGAGGTTGTTCTGATCGGAGCAAATGATCCACAGGCGATGATTCGCCACACTGAGGAATGTCGATTCCGCGGGTATCCGTTCGCCGCCGATCCTTCGCAGCAACTTGCTCGCATGAATGGCGATGAAGTGAAACCTCTGATCGAGGGCGCCGAATACTTATTCACCAACGAGTATGAATCTGCTCTCATTGAACAAAAAACGGGGTGGAATGTGGCTGACATTGCTGGAATGGTGAACGTTCGTGTGACCACCATGGGTGCCAATGGTGCTCGCATTGCACGTCGTGGCCAGGAAATCATTGAAGTTCCCATAGCTGAGGAACTTCGCAAGGCCGACCCAACAGGCGTGGGAGATGCATTTCGAGCTGGGTTCCTTGCCGGGCAAGCGTGGAGTTTGGGCGATGAACGCTCCGCGCAAATTGGTGCACTTCTCGCCACCTACGTTATTGAAACGGTTGGTACGCAGGAATATGAATTGGCGCAACAGCATTTCCTGGACCGCATGGCTCAGAGTTATGGTGATGATGCCGCTGCTGAGGTTCAAGAACATATTTCCTGTGCAAGGCCGTAGCTGACCACAGCAATGCGACCGCTTGAGGCAGGGGGCATTGCACTCCCACAGTGTTACTGGCAATTGCCTGATCCATTCGGTGCTGACCCTGATGAGGATCTAGTTGGCATTGGTGCAGATATGGATCCCGCCACAGTTCTCCATGGATATGCCACAGGGCTTTTCCCAATGCAGGTGAATCTTGCTGATTTAAAAGACTCCCCGGTGCTTGGTTGGTGGTCTCCCAACCCAAGAGGCGTTCTCCCACTATCTGAACTACGAGTATCGAGGTCCCTCTCTCATTCGATGAAGAAGTTTGAGGTCACTTTTGACAGTGCATTCGTCGAAGTTATGAATGGATGCCAACGGCCCGGTGAAGAAGGGCAGTGGATCACACAGGAATTCATCAACTGCTATGGGCAATTACATGAGATGGGCTTCGCGCACTCTGTAGAAGTGTGGAATCAGACCGGCGAACTCATTGGCGGACTTTATGGAATCGAGTTAGGCGGACTTTTTGCAGGGGAGTCCATGTTTCATCGTGAACGGGACGCGTCGAAAGTTGCCCTCTCGGCTTTGGTGGAAAAACTATTGAAATGTCAGGGCCCGAGACTTCTCGATGTTCAGTGGAAAACTGACCATCTGGCATCCATGGGAGTTATTGAGATTTCTCGTGATGAATATCTCGAATCCCTTCAAGTCGCGCTAAAGAACCAAGCATGCTTTTGACAGCATCGCGTTAGTTGTTGCGCACGTGTTCTAATGCTAGAGGGAGTTCGCGAAGGAACGTGTCGATAGTTTCCTGACTGCAGTTGCGAGGCAAAGAAATTCGAATGCTTGCATCATTGGGCAGGCCCATGGCCTCAAGGACATGGGATGGCATTCGCGTGTCTGCTGTGCAGGCGGATCCCGCTGCAACGGAGATTCCGCGTTTATCGAGTTCGGTTACTAGGGCGCCTGCGGCCGCACCCGTGATCGTGAAAGTGAGAATATGGGGCAAGCGATTGTTCTCATCGCCAGCACAGGTCAGTCCAGATGCTTCGAGTGCGGTGCGCACCTGACTGATCTGATGTCTGGCTTGGTTCGCAGAGGACGACCAGTCGATTGATTCCTCTAAGGCAACTGCGGCTGCCGCAGCGGCTGGGATATCAGGGAACCCTCCGATCCATCCTCGGTCGGGGGCTTCTTCGGGTCTCCACCGCAAGTGAGGGGCAGTGATCAAGACGGCAACGCCCGGTGGCCCCCCCCAATCCCGCGCGGGGGCAATCAGTACATCGAAATCTGCAGGGAGTTGATCACGGGTGATGACAGCTGTCGAATCGGCGATCACTGGGACCCCTCGCTCCCTACAAGCCGCCAGGGCTTGTCCAAATGGTTGCCGCGTACCCACTTCGGCATTGGCAACCTGGAGGCAGACCAGTGCGGGCCCGTTTGGGGGTGCTTGCTCGAGCGAATTGAGGAGCGAATCAATCGAAATAGCGCCCCACTCATTGCAATCGATCGTGACTATTTCAACCTCCGGAAGTGACTGAGTGCTGCCCATGACCGCCATGGACTCGACGGCTCCGACGAGCACTTGATGAGAAATAGCGCTCCTTACCCGGTAAATACCGACAATTGCAGCCCTGATGGCATCTGGTGCCGATGCCGCGAAGAACACATTCTGTGGTGAAACTCCCAGTGAATGCGAGATGCTCGTGCGGGCACTCTCTAGAAGTAGGCCACTTTTTCGCCCTGCATGGTGCATCCTTGCGGGGTCTGAATAGGCCTGACTGGCTGCGCTGTTCCATGCAGAAAGCACTGCGGGCGATAGAGGTACCCCCGCGATGGCATCGAGCAATCCAGGTGGAGGGGCAACTGACATGCCCCGAGACTAGCCATATTTTTGGGCTGCGCCTAGATGTGATCTAGTCGTTCAGCTTTCCCCATAACCCTGAGGAGAAAATGGGGGCCAAGTGCGCTAGTCTCATGTCCGCGGAGAACCGCGATTATGACATTAGTCCGTACGCCGTGCGGGATGACTTGTGAAGGTAGTGAGAATGACTCGCACTGCAGGTGCAGGCAAGAAGGCACTCCTTGGTGCTGGCGCGACTGCAGGTCTATTCCTGCTCAGTGGTTGCACCGCCAATGAAGCGTTCTTTTTTGACATGCCAGAGCCGGCTTCAGCAGAAGCTCCCATCATTTTGAATCTGTGGAATGGCTCCTGGATCGCTGCTTGGGGTGTTGGAATATTCACCTGGGGCCTTATGCTGTGGGCGATTTTCGCGTATCGCCGCCGCAAGATCAACCAGGTTCCCGAGCAAACCAAGTACAACATTCCGCTCGAAATCCTTTACACACTCGTGCCACTGATCATGGTCGCGGGCCTTTTCTGGTTTACCGCGAAAGATCAGAGTGAGATCCTGACACTCGATAACGATCAGAGCCAAACGGTTAATGTCGTTGGATTTCGCTGGTCGTGGGCTTTCAATTATTTGGATGAAGATGTGTATTCCATCGGAATGCCGGCCGATTCACAGATGGTTTCTGAAGACCCTGCCATCGCTGAATTGCAACTGCCGATGCTTGTTTTGCCGGTCGATGAAAAAGTTCGGTTCGAGTTGACCTCACCGGATGTTATTCACAGTTTCTGGGTTCCTTCCTTTCTGTTCAAGATGGATGTCATCCCAGGTAAGACGAACGCTTTCGAATTAACACCGGACAAAATTGGAACGTTCGCGGGCAAGTGTGCTGAACTGTGCGGCACTTATCACTCGCAGATGCTTTTCAACGTCAAGGTAGTTGAGCGGGCTGAGTTTGACGCTTACATCGAAGGTTTAAGGGCTCAAGGGCAAACAGGCACCATCCAAACCGGTCAATCTAATTCTGATGGTCAGCGACCAGGGGAGCGGACAATATGACAATTCTGAATGAGCGCCCAACTACATCTCCAATCCCGGAGAGTGCAGTGCCAGCGCGCAAAAAGAGTTTTGGAGCCCACGTTGTTAACTGGATGACCTCGACGGACCACAAGTTGATCGGTTACATGTACCTGATCACTTCGGTGCTGTGGTTCTTCGTTGCAGGTCTCATGGCCTTGGTGATTCGTGCCGAGTTGGCCGTACCCGGCATACAGGTGGTCTCCCTTGAGCAATACAACCAGCTATTCACCATGCACGGCACCATCATGCTGTTCCTTTTTGCCACGCCACTCTTTGTCGGATTTGGCAATGTGATCATGCCTCTGCAAATTGGCGCTCCGGACGTTGCGTTCCCTCGCCTAAACATGTTCGGCTACTGGCTTTTCCTCTTCGGTGGACTGATCGTGGCGGCGGGATTTTTCACACCTGGAGGGGCTGCTGCATTCGGATGGTTCGCTTACGCGCCACTGAGCAATGCGGTGAATTCCCCCGAAGTGGGTGCAGATCTTTGGCTCCTGGGTTTGGCCATGGGTGGTCTGGGAACAATCCTTGGTGGAGTTAACTTCATTACCACGATCTTCACCATGCGGGCCCCGGGAATGACCATGTTCCGCATGCCGATTTTCACGTGGACCATCCTCATCACCAGTGTTTTGGTACTGGTTGCTTTCCCAGTTCTTGCCGCAGCGCTTGCTGTTGCCTTCATTGACCGACAGTACGGCGCTGTCGTCTTTGCTCCTGAAAATGGTGGAGCGATTTTGTGGCAGCATCTTTTCTGGTTCTTCGGCCACCCTGAGGTGTACATCATTGCGCTGCCGTTCTTTGGAATTGCAAGCGAGATCATTCCAACATTTGCTCGCAAACCTATCTTTGGTTACAAGGGTTTGGTCATGGCAACGATGGCCATTGGTGCCCTATCCGTCGCCGTATGGGCTCACCATATGTACGTAACGGGGTCTGTGTACCTGCCGTTCTTCGCCGCGACAACCATGCTCATCGCGGTCCCCACGGGAGTTAAATTCTTCAACTGGATTGGGACCATGTGGAAAGGCTCGGTGTCCTTTGACACCCCGATGCTCTGGACCATGGGCTTCTTGTTCACATTCCTGTTCGGAGGCTTGACCGGCGTGATCCTGTCAGCGCCGCCACTTGATTTCCATGTTTCAGATTCCTACTTTGTGGTGGCTCACTTCCACTACACGGTGTTTGGAACCGTTGTCTTCATGATGTTCGCCGGTCTGTACTTCTGGTGGCCGAAAATGACTGGCAAGATGTTGGACGAGAAGCTGGGCAAAATCCACTTCTGGCTTCTATTCATTGGCTTCCAAGTGACCTTCTTGGTCCAGCACTGGCTTGGAGTGCAGGGCATGCCTCGCCGTTATGGCGATTACCTGCCAATTGACGATTTCCAAACCCTTAACATCGTTTCAACGACGGGTGCGGCAATTTTGGGTGTGTCTACCTTCTTCTTCCTGTGGAATGTGCTCAAGACAGCAAAAACAGCCCCCAAGGTTACGGTTGATGACCCCTGGGGTTGGAGCGGATCATTGGAGTGGGCGACTTCATGCCCACCGCCGCGCCACAACTTTGTATCTCTGCCTCGGATCCGCTCCGAGCGTCCGGCATTTGATCTGCACCATCCAGAACTTGCTGACCACCCCGCGGTGCGCAAGCCAGCTCCGACAATTCAGGGGGCAGGCAAGTGAAAATAGAAAGTCTCGTATTTTTTCTAGGGTTCATCTTCTATTCCGTAATTGCTGCCATCTATTGGTATGTCAGCCGCGATGAAGTAGGGACAACCGCTCTTGCTCTGACCGGTGCGCTCGCATTTTTGGTGGCTTTTTACGCGATGTACACCTCTAAGCGTGTTTATCCGCGCCCGGAGGATCGCCTCGATGCTGAGATCGACGAGGCTGACCCGGAGTATGGATTTTTCAGCCCCCACTCATGGTGGCCTTTTGTTGTGGCGGCCTCGGTGACTCTCGTAGTTTTCGGTTTGATTTTCGCCGTCTGGCTGATCGTTCTCGGTGTTGCCGCACTGGTTTTTGCCATAGTTGGATGGCTGTTCGAGTATTACCGAGGCGAATTCGCTCACTAGCGAGCACCCGCTTGATGTACCAGAAAAGGTATTGACGGGCGTTTTGAAACAGCATTCGAGCAATTTTCGTCGTACGCTCGTAGTGCAGTGTTTGGAAATGAAACGGAGTTAGCATGGCTTCCCCCACGCTTAGAAGTATTCAACTTTGCGTCTGCCTTGGCGCGCTGACACTTGGCGTGACGGCCTGCACACCTACGTTGACCCTCACCACCGTGGCCCCTGACGACACCCCGCGCGTCAGCGTACTTGCCCAACCCGTGGCCACCTCACCCGTGGAACCGGATACCCAGGTAGTGGTGCAGGCACAAGGTGGGATTTTGACACAGGTGGCTGTGATGGGTCCTGAAGGGGAGGTCTCAGGAATTTTATCCGAAGACGGCTCTCAATGGACTGCTACCGCGGGACCACTTGACTACTCAGCGACATACACGGTGACGGCCACGGGCGCAGATTCGCGTGGCCGTACTCAGGAATTCACTAACACATTTGACACTATCGAACCGGAGAAATTTTTCAAGGCTGAGGTATCCCCGACTGCAGGAGAAATCGTTGGGGTTGGGGAGCCAATCAGAGTTACTTTTAACAAGAAGGTTGAAAACAAGGATGCAGTGGAAAGTGCCATCGTTGTTCGAACCTCCACCCCAGTGCTCGGTGCCTGGGCGTGGATCGATAACCGAACGGCCGAATTTAGGCCAAAAGACTTGTGGCCAGGAAATACTGAAGTGGAAGTAGATCTCAACCTCATGGGTGTGCAGGCCAAACCAGGCGTCTTTGGAAAATTTGATTCGACCGATAATTTCTCGTTTCGTCGTTCCATGGTCAGCGTGGTCGATGCGGATAAACACACCATGGATGTTTTTGAAAATGGAGAGTTGGTTAAGACCATCCCGGTAACCACCGGCAAGCCAGGCTTTGAAACACGATCGGGAACGAAAGTCCTCATCACTAAAGAGCGATCCCGGATCATGGATGCAGCCACAGGTGGAACCAGTGAGGGTGATCCGGAGTATTACCGGGTAAATGCTGAGTACGCCATGCGCATGACCTATTCCGGCGAATTTGTGCATGCCGCTCCCTGGAGCACGGGCAGTCAGGGAAGTGCCAACGTGTCCCATGGTTGCGTTGGCATGAGCACAACTAATGCGGCCTGGTGGTGGAATGAAAACGAAATCGGTGATGTCGTCATTGTTGAAAACACGCCGATTCAACAAACAAATGACGGCAACGGACTCACCGTTTGGAATGAACCCTGGGACGAATGGCTGAGTCGATCAGCGACCGGACCGCAATTCACCAAATCACTTCGCGGTAACTCTCAGGTTGGCTGACGCTCCTATACGCCTGGCGCGCGGGCTTTTCTAGGTGCCTGCGGCGCGGACACTCACTGGGATCCCGGAGAGCACGGCTGTTCCGCCAAGTGGGTCAATCGATGATGTACTGACCAAAGTGTTGACATTGAAGTCGCTCCACCCATGAGGAATGCAGATGCACCCTTGCATGACCGAATCAGATGCCAACACCGGAATATCGATGGAACCGACTTCGCTGGAAACCCTCAGAAGTGATCCATCGGATACTGAGATTGCGGCGACATCGTCGGGATGCATCATCGCCGTCGGCAGATTTGAACCACCCTGAAGAGTTGGAATGTCTTTCATCCATGAGTTATTGGAGCGCAATTGCCTGCGACCAATGAGCAGGAATGAACCTGGGTCTGTCTGAGGGATCTGGGAAAGGTGCACTGAAGCCTCTGACAATGCAGTAACTAGGACTTCAGGCCCAAATTCAATGCGGCCGCTGGGGGTGCGCAACATTTCCGGGAGGCGGGGCTTGAGAGCTCCGAGATCGATGCCGTGCGGGGCATCGATCAGGTGTTGCAGTGTCAGGCCTCCTGAATAAGTCCCACAACCATCACCGTAGGGACCACTGCGAATGCGGATATCGAGAAGTCGATCAACCCCGCGGCGCGGTGCGACAGCGGCCAGTATTGATTCTGCCGTTTGACCATGACACCGCGATGCCGAATCTTTGGCTGCCTGTGCGGCAACCGCGTATGCCACAAAGTCATCCATCGCCTCGGCCGTTGGTTCATTGCCTGTAGTAATTCCCACCGCTATCGAGGCCAAGGTCAGGAGCACTTCGGCTTCGTCCTTCTCGCCGTCTGGGATTTCAAAGATGGCAGGGGAGTAGCGAGCTTGATCGCGAACAGCCAAGTTATTAAACGCAATGTCATGATGTGGCCGAGTCAGCGGCGAGGCAACGGGCAAAATGACATCAGCTAATGAGTTGGTCGCGGTGAGAAATGGGTCTACGGAAACGAAAAGATCCAAAGACTTGAATGCTTTGGTGAGCCTGCCTGAGTCGGGCGTTGAGACGATTGGATTACCACCCACAACGAAAACAGCCCGAATGTGCTCCCCAGTTTCTGGGTCAGGGGTGTCTATTTCCTCCGCGAGAGTGGAAACAGGGAATTCACCGAGAACGCTAGGGAGTTTGCGTACTCTCGTGCGCCGCCGTCCGGGGATGCTGACGCCGTGCCCGGTGCCTGAGGTTCCTTCTGTTGAGGGCCCTCCCGCAACGGCGAGGGGGAACATGACTCCACCTGGTTTATCAAGAGAGCCAATGGCAATGTTCACTACATCAATTAACCATGAGCCTACGGTCGCGAAGGGAACGATTTGCCCATTGACGCTCAAACCGGAGGTTGTAGTTCCCATGCGTCCGTAGACAGCTGCGCTTTGTGCTTGTGAGAGTTCCTGAGCGATCCTGCGCGTTGTCGTCGCCTCGATGCCGGTAACGGCAGCGACTGACTCTGGGGTAAATGCGGCGAGAGATTCGGTAACGCTATGCACTTGCTCAGGGTCAATCCACTCAGCTGCGGCGCCAAGTGTGGGGGAACTCTCGATGAGTAACACGTGAGCGAGAGCGGCAAGCCAGAGGGCATCGCTACCAGGTCGAATAGTGAGGTGCTCATCGGCAAATTCGGCCGTTCGAGTGCGGATTGGATCGATGACGATTACTCGGCCACCACGCTTGCGCAGGGCCCGCAGCCGCCCGGGAAAGTCTGCAGCGGTCATCATGGATCCGTTGGACACCATCGGGTTGGCGCCAATCACTAGAAAGTAGTCGGTGCGATCAATATCTGGGATGGCGACGGAAAGTGCTGTCCCGTACATCATGGCCGAGGCGGCCTGCTTGGGCATTTGATCCACGGTACTGGCAGAAAAGCGTTGAGTAGTCCCGAGCGCCTTGATAAATGCGGGTAGCATGAAAGTCCCAGCCAGACTGTGAATATTGGGATTGCCCAAGAACATTCCTACTGCTTCAGGTCCAGCATCTCGCATGATTGCGCCAAGACGGGTCCGAACAACACCGAAGGCTTCATCCCAGGTGGCAGGAACGAGGTTGCCCGACGCATTGCGCACCAGGGGATTTCGAAGCCTTGTGGGATCCACATGAAGTTCACCGAGGGCCACCCCCTTGGGGCAGATGAATCCATGGCTGAATACATCGTCCGAGTCCCCCCTCACCGAGGTGACCTGAGAATGTTCGATGGTGAGAGTGAGTCCGCAGTTGGCCTCGCATAACGGGCAAATGCGTTGGACGCTTGTCGATTCGGAGCCATTCGGATTCATGGGGCAAGCCTGCCACCGACGATGGAGCCTGTCCTCGGTTCAACTGAGAAGGCAACTGGATTTTCCAATACGGCGTGCCCCAAATGCCCGAAATATACAAATTGAGAAATTGATCAGTCAAGTTTCCTGGTTCGGGGTGCGCTGCTGTGGTGCAAGGTGCAGTATTGCCCTAAGGTTCGGGGGCGCGAATCGTTCGTGAAAAAACAGAGCACAGGAGCATTAATGGAACTGAAGAACTCGTTCACCGTCCCGGCCGACGTGGAGACAGCGTGGAACACTCTGTTAAACGTAGAGTCCATCGCGCCGTGCATGCCTGGTGCGACTCTGGAATCCGTTGATGGTGACGAATTCACCGGCAACGTGAAGGTCAAATTGGGCCCCGTCTCTATGACATACGGTGGAGAGGCTCGTTTCGTGAGCAAAGATGCTGCCGCGCACATCGCCATCATCGAGGGCACGGGCAAAGAAAGCCGCGGTACCGGTACCGCCAAGGCGCACGTCACCACTGAACTCATTGCTGAGAGCCCAACAACGACTCGCGTCGATGTCACAACCGACTTGACCATTACGGGAAAGGCAGCACAATTCGGTCGCGGCGTTATGCAAGAAGTTGCCGGACGTTTGGTTGATCAATTTGCAGGAAACCTAGAGCAGGTCATTGCTGCGGGTAGCGCTCCAGCCGCCGCTCCAGCCGCTGATGGAACATCTGCCACTGCAGCTGCCCCAGCACCTGTAAAGCAGGCAGAGGCTTTGGATCTTGGTTCCGTTGCTATGGGACCCGTGCTCAAGCGTGCTATTCCAGTGGTCATCGGAGCCGTTGTTGTTATTGGTGTTATCTGGTGGTTGATCGCCAAGTAGTCGTGGGGGACCCCTTCGATTGCGCACGGCGCATTGGCGGGAAAGTTTAGAACCGCATAAACAAATAACTGCGTTCCCACAATTGTAGGAATGCTCGGCATAAAGGGAAAGGGGACGGGATGCAAACTCCCGCACCATTAGAGGAATATGTGCGCGCCACATCGGTCGCAGATGCAATCGCGCAACTGGAAAAATATGGCGAGGATGCACGTCTCGTTGCGGGTGGGCACAGTCTCATCCCGATGATGCGCTTGCGCCTTGCACGCCCTGAGGCGCTTATTGACATTAACGACCTCGATGAATTGAAGTCCATCAAGGTGGAAGGGAACGAAATCGTGATTGGCGCGATGGTTCGCCACCGCGAGGTTCTTGACTCACCTTTACTCTTCGAGCACTACCCGATTTTCCGCGAATGCGAAAAGGTCATCGCTGACCCAGTAGTGCGCAATCGTGGAACCGTGGGTGGCTCTTACTGCCAAGCCGACCCTTCTGAAGATCTGTCCGCCCTAGGCTCAGCGCTCAGGGGTTCCGTTGTCATTCAGAATTCCACGGGTACCCGCACGGTCCCCATGCGTGAGTTCCACTTCGGTCCTTATATGACTCAGGTGGGCGACGGCGAGATTCTGACCGAGGTTCGATTCCCAATCCGTCCCGGCGCAGGCAGTGCTTACGAAAAAGTCGAACGTCGTGTTGGTGACTGGGCGGTTACGTCCGTGGGCACCTTTGTCGTGGTGAAGAACGGTGTCGTCGAAGACTGTGGCATTGGCCTTGCGGCCGTTGGTGCAGAGCACTTCTGCGTGCCAGCAGCTGAGGAATTCTTGATCGGCAAAGCGCCGACCGAAGAAAACCTCGTACAGGCTGCAACCTTGGCAGCTGAGGGGTGCAACCCATCATCTGACCAACGCGGGCCTGCTGACTACAAAAAGCATCTTGCCAAGGAGCTCACCCTGCGTGCGCTTCGCCGTTCCGTCCAATCAAGCCAAGGAGCCTGACATGCAGGTAACAATGACAATCAATGGTGAATCAGTCACCAAAGAGTGCGAACCGCGCACACTGCTCGTTCACTTCATCCGCGACATCGTGGGACTTCGTGGCACCCATTGGGGTTGCGACACCTCCAACTGCGGTACCTGTGTGCTGTGGGTTGACGGCGAACCGGTCAAGAGTTGCACAATGTTGGCAGCCATGGCAGATGGCCGCGAGGTGCGCACGGTTGAGGGCCTCGAGCAAAATGGCCAACTCGATCCAATCCAGGAAGGCTTCCGGGAGTGTCATGGTCTCCAGTGCGGCTTCTGCACACCAGGCATGATGATGACCGGCCGTTGGATCTTGGACAACAATCCCAATCCTTCCGAGGAAGAAATCCGCGAGGGAATCTCCGGCCAGCTTTGCCGCTGCACCGGTTACCACAACATCGTTAAGTCAATCCAATGGGCAGCTGAGCACCCCGCAGAGAATGAGGTAAAGGCATGACCGCAGTAGAGGAAGCACCTCTCAGTCCCGCAGGTAACCCCATTGGGTTCGGCAACATGAAGCGTGTCGAGGATCAGCGTTTTATTCGTGGCGAAGGCAACTACGTTGATGACGTTAACCTCCCAGGCATGCTGCACAGCGCGATTCTGCGCAGCCCATACGCGCATGCCCGCATCAAGAGCATTGACACCTCGGCAGCTGAAGCACTCCCGGGTGTTGTAGCGGTCATCACGGGAAAGACGCTCGAGGGAATTCCGCGTCCTTCACTCCTCGGTGACAACTTCGCTTGGATGCCAACGCTGTCTTATGACACTCAGGCAGTCCTCGCAACGGACAAAGTCCGTTTTCAGGGGCAAGAGGTTGCTTTCGTTGTTGCAACTGATCGTTACATTGCTAAGGATGCACTGGAACTGATCGACGTTGACTACGAACAACTCGAGCCAGTCATGGATGCCAAAAAGGCAATGGAGCCAGGTGCTCCTGTTATCCGTGATGACAAGGGTCAAACCGATAACTCGATCACCGATGTCCACGGTCACAAGACCTGGGAGTCAGGTAACGCCATTGGTACCGCAGAGGCAATTGCACAGGCTGAGAATGACCCCAACTGTGTCGTTGTGACTCAGGAAATCATGTACCCACGTGTGCACCCAGCTCCCATGGAGACCTGCGGTTCCGTGTCCTACCTGGACAAAGTGACTGGGCAATTGACCATGTACACAACCAGCCAAGCACCACATGCGCACCGGACGGTTTACGCCATGGTCGCAGGTTTGCCGGAGCACAAGATCCGCATCATCAGTCCCGACGTCGGTGGTGGATTTGGCAACAAGGTGGGTGTCTACCCGGGCTACGTCCTTTCAGTGATTGGCACAATCGTCACGGGCAAGCCGGTCAAGTGGATGGAAGACCGTGGGGAGAACCTCATGTCAACATCCTTCGCTCGTGACTACCACATGACGGGAACCATTGCGGCAACTAAAGAGGGCAAGATCCTCGCTGTTGACGTCGATGTTCTCGCAGATCATGGCGCCTTCAATGGTGTGGCACAGCCAACGAACTACCCGGCTGGCTTCTTCCACATTTTCTCGGGCTCCTATGACTACCCACATGCGCACTGCAAGGTGACACCGGTCTACACAAATAAGGCACCCGGTGGCGTGGCATATGCATGCTCATTCCGCATCACCGAGGCTGTTTATCTGATCGAACGTCTGGTTGACTGCTTGGCTGCCGAGCTCAACATGGATCCAGCGGAACTTCGTTTGAAGAATCTACTGCGTCCAGAGCAGTTCCCATACACCTCGCCAACAGGCTGGGAGTATGACTCAGGCGAGTACGAAAAGACCATGCGCGTGGCAATGGAAATTGCTGGCTACGACGAACTGCGCAAAGAGCAGGAAGAAAAACGCGCTCGCGGCGAGTACATGGGCATCGGATTCTCCTTCTTCACAGAAGGTGTCGGCGCTGGTCCCCGCAAGGACATGGACATCCTCGGCCTCGGAATGGCAGACGGCATCGAATTGCGCGTGCACCCCACGGGCAAGGCAGTACTTCGTCTCTCGGTGCAGAGCCAGGGTCAGGCACATGAAACAACTTATGCGCAGATCGTTGCTCATGAGTTGGGCATCAACCCTGAAGACATTGAGGTTGTGCACGGTGACACGGACCAGACTCCATTCGGACTTGGCACTTATGGTTCGCGTTCAACGCCTGTGTCGGGTGCAGCTGCTGCAGTTGTTTCCCGTAAGGTCAAAGAGCGGGCCCGCCAGGTTGCTGCTGCAGCCCTGGAGTGCTCACCCGATGACCTCGAGTGGGAGTTGGGCCGCTGGTTTGTCAAGGGTGATAAGGAGCGCGGCAAGACCATCACCGAGATCGCACTTCTGTCCCATGGTTCATTGGAACTGCCAGAGGGCGTTGAGGGTCACCTCGATGCTACGGCCGTTTACAACCCACCAAACCTGACGTACCCATACGGTTGCTACATCTGCGTCGTTGACGTTGATCCTGGCACAGGGCAGGTCAAGGTTCGTCGATTCATTGCAGTTGATGATTGCGGTACTCGCATCAACCCAATGGTCGTTGAAGGTCAAGTCCACGGTGGCTTGGCCGACGGCATCGGCATGGCACTCATGGAGCTGATTGCATTCGATGAGGACGGCAACAACCTTGGTGGATCCTTCATGGACTACCTGTTGCCAACCGCAATGGAATGCCCCACCTACGAATTGGGTGAGACGGTTACACCGTCACCACACCACCCAATTGGCGCTAAGGGTGTTGGTGAATCAGCAACAGTTGGTTCGCCACCTGCGGTGGTAAACGCGGTTATGGACGCCCTTGCACCATTTGGTGTCCGTCACGCTGACATGCCACTCACACCTGCCAACGTGTGGCGTGCGATTCAGGGTAACCCAATCCGCGTTGACATGGCAGTCGAGTAAAGCCAAGAATCCAAGCGATAAACACATGATCATGTCGAGCGTGCATGAAAGGGCCGAGCGGTTACGCGCCGAGCGGACTCCTTTCGTGCACGCTCGTGTGGTTTTAGCTGAACGACCAACATCGGCCAATCCTGGTGATGAAGCCATCATCTTGGAAGATGGCACCATAGAAGGCTTCGTCGGCGGACATTGCGCCGTGGCAACCGTGCGCAATCAAGCTCTGGAATTGTTGCGATCTGGAGATCCAATTCTGCTTCGCATCACGCCCAATCCGGAGGACAATCAACCTGGGAAAATCGTGGTTCACAATCACTGTTTGTCTGGGGGAAGTCTGGAGATTTTCATGGAGCCGATAATTCCCGCACCAATTCTTCAGGTATTTGGCGAATCACCCATCGCTCGTGCATTGCAAAATATTGGCGCGGCAATGGGATACCGCGTCCACGATTGGGACGGTTCAAATTTACAAGGTGTTGATGCAGTCGTCGTAGCCTCACATGGCAATGATGAAGAGTTGATCCTTGAGCATGCCATCAAGGCTCAAGTTCCATATGTTGGCTTAATCGCCAGCCCAAAGCGTGCTGCTGCGGTCAAAGAATCACTTGACCTGCCAGATCACCAGAGACAGGTACTGCACTCACCGGCAGGACTGAACATCGGTGCTCGAACACCCGAGGAAATTGCACTTTCTATCTTTGCCGAGATAACTGAGTTAAGGCGTGCGCCCTCTGACGCGATGCCTTCCAAGCAGGTTGAAGTCACGCCGCTCACGGCCATTGATCCGATTTGCAAGATGACCGTTGCCGCTGTTGAAACTTCTATCCACGCTGATGTCGATGGCGAGCGTTGGTACTTTTGCGCTCCCGGCTGCAAAAAGGCATTTGTTGCGAACCCTGCTGCTTTCCAGCAGGCTTAGCCCATGACTCAAGCAGCCGAAATTGATTCGCCCCAGACACTCATCAATGCCCTTGAGGGCGCGGGGTATCTCGCCGAGTTGGGTCTAGCCACATCACTTTTTCTGAACATGCGCTTGCCGCAGCCGCTCTTGCTCGAGGGTGAAGCAGGGGTTGGTAAAACCCAAGCCGCTAAGTCGATTGCAGATCTATTAGACACACCACTTATTCGTTTGCAATGCTACGAGGGTATAGATGCATCCGAAGCACTCTATGAGTGGAATTATCCGCGCCAGCTTCTATCAATCCGGGTTGCTGAATCCCAGGGCCAGGACATCGGTGAGGAAACCCTTTTTGGCCGGGACTACCTCATTGATCGACCTCTCCTGCAAGCACTTGAGCATAAAGGCCCTAACCCAGCTGTGCTTTTAATTGACGAGGTTGATCGAGCTGATGAGGAATTTGAGGCTTTCCTCTTTGAAATGCTAGCCGAGTGCACGGTTACCGTTCCCGAATTGGGAACCTTGCGTGCCACTCAGCCACCGATTGTCATTTTGACATCAAACCGAACCAGAGATTTGCACGATGCGCTCAAGCGCCGCTGTCTTTATCACTGGATTGATTACCCCGACCTAGAGCATGCAACACGCATTGTTCACATGCGACTGCCGGATGCCAATGAGAAACTTGTCGCGCAGATTGCAGGTGCGGTTCAACGCCTTCGCAGTCTCGACTTGCAAAAACCACCTGGTATCGCTGAGGCCATTGACTGGGCTCACGCGGCACAACTTCTCGGGATTCAGAATCTCAATGGTGACGATGTCATGCGAACCCTCGGCTCTGTGTTGAAATACCGTGAGGACCAAGACGCCGCAATTGATCAAGGTGTGGGTTGGGTCGCAGGGGTCTAGTTGCAGGAATCAAAGGGCGCAGGCCTTGTTGAGATTACAAGTGGTTTCGGGCACCTGCTGCATTCCGCTGGCCTTCCAGTAACCCCAGAGCGAAGTGCTCGTTTCGCTGAGGCAGTGCTACTAGCCCAGCCTGTGAGTGTTGATGATCTTTATTGGGTGGCGCGGGCAACCTTGGTGACTTCGCAAGAGCAGGTAACAATCTTTGACAATGTCTTTCGTCAGATTTTCCAGGGAATCATTGATTTTGCTGATTATCGCCAGCCAACGAGTGAGTTGCCACCACCGCCAACCTCAACAGCATCCGATGAAAAGAGTCCGGGCGATCCTCAGCGCGAAGGGGAGAGCGCTTCATCACCCAATGGCACCAGTGCGACCCCGGGCGCAGAAAGTGGCGATGAACATGACGAGGATGACATCAGTGTCTTAGCTGCAGTTAGTGATCAAGAGCGCATCAATGACAAACCATTTTCGGCGCTCACCGAACAAGAGCTTGATTTGATCAGGCAACTCATTGAACAGTTGCCTGTTGTGCCGCCCATGCGCAAAGGGCGTCGTAGCTCTAAGCATAATCAGGGAAAGCAGTGGGATGTCCGCGCCACACTGCGACGGGCGCATCGGACAGGCGGTGACCCTGTGGTTCAAGTCATGCGCAAACCGGAGTCCAAACCGCGCAAAATTATTCTTATCGCCGATGTCTCCGGATCCATGGAGCCATATGCGCGGATCTACCTTCACCTCATGCGCGGAGCCGTCAAAGCCATTGGAGCCGAGGCATTTGTTTTTGCCACTCATTTGACCCACCTCACCCGCCAGTTGACCACGACCCACACCGAGATTGCGTATCAAAAGGCGGCGCAGAGTGCCAAGGACTGGTCGGGCGGAACCAAGATTGGTGGGGCTATTCAGGAGTTCATCGATAAATTTGGTCGTCGAGGTATGGCTCGCGGGTCTGTTGTCGTAATCGTGAGCGATGGTTGGGAGATGGGTGACACGGCTGAACTCAAAAAAGCCATGGAGCAATTATCCCGGTTGGCCTACCACATCATTTGGGTCAATCCACGTAAAGCGGGAATGGACTACGAACCTCTGGTGGGCGGCATGGCAACAGCGTTGCCCTACGTAGACACGTTCCTCTCTGGCCACAGTATGAAGGCACTGCAACAGGTTATGGATGCTATCTCGCAGGTTGGTAACGCGCCTCGAATTCAATCGAAGGGCCTCGTTTCCAGTATTTAATTGGCGCACGGTCCACAGAGGGTTTGCCTGTTGATTTTTCACGCCTGCTGAGGAGGTGCGTCCCGCACACGAGACTCCTCAATGCCTGAGCAATGTGAAGGAAACCTCCTTGACAGACGGGGAAAGGAACGCAGTGCGATTTCGACAACAGGTTACTTTTGCCGTATCTCGTTGAGGTCTGGCAAGCCCTGGGCGGATGGCAGTGCGCAGAAATTCCCATTCACACCGCGTGGTGGCGGCACACTGCGCGTTTAAATACCGATCCATGTGAGATCCATGAATTGGCGCCCTAGACTTCGGCGTTATGGGTTCAACGCTTTTCAAGAACGCGACGGTCTGGCTCGGCTCCCGGTCACCCTCTGGCGAATGGGCCACGAGCAATGCGGTTCTTATCAAGGGTGATCGGGTTATTGCTCTGGGAGAGAGTGCCATTGCCATGGGGGCAGACACCACGGTTGACTGCGCAGCTGGATTCCTCGCACCGGCGTTTGCTGACGGACATATTCATACACTCTTTGGAGGTTTGGAGGCGGTATCCGCCCCCGTGAGGGATTGTGCAAGCGCTCGGGAAGTTGCTAAGTCTGTTGGTCGTTGGGCAGCGGAGCACCCGGAAAAGAAGTGGATTGAGGGTTCCGGTTTTGATTTGGCCTTGGCTCCAGGCGGTATCTTTCAGGCGGCCTGGCTTGATGAGTTTGTTCCCGATCGACCGGTGTACCTGCGGGCATCGGACTATCACACGGTGTGGGTCAATTCAATGGCGCTTCAATTAGCTGGATACGTGGGTGAAATCACGCAGCCCCATGATGGTGAGATTGTGGTGGATGAGTTGGGTGCACCGGTTGGAACTTTAAAAGAGTGGGGGGCTTGGCGCCCCGTTGCCGAATTGCTGCCGCCTGCAATGGAAGATGTTCGGATTGAGGCTCTGTCGCAGGCAACCGCCAAACTCGCAGCGGCGGGGATCACGTGGATCCAAGAGGGATGGACCGAACCGCGTGACATCGAAACTTGGATCGCAGCGCATCAGTCCGGTCGATTGAGTGTCGGAGTTGATCTGGCTCTCTGGGCAGACCCGAATAATTGGCGTGCTCAACTAGAGAGTTTCGTGGTTTCGAGGGACGCTGCCACCGCGTGTGGAGATTCAAATTTTTCGGCGACCCGAATTAAATTCTTCGCCGATGGAATCTTTGAATCAGGTACGGGCGCACTTCTTGAACCATATTGCGGATGCCCCCACTCCAAGGGCCTTCCAAACTGGGAGCCACGAGAGTTGGCTGCTGCCGTTGCAGCCATCGATGCTTTGGGTTTCACTGCACATGTGCATGCAATTGGCGACTACGCCATTCGAATGACGCTGGATGCATTTGAACAGTGTGCGGCAACTAATCCAGTCCGCGATCGACGTTGGGTCATTGTCCACTCTCAACTTATTGCCCCCACTGATATTGAGCGATTCGTACAACTGGGTGTCGTGGCTAATTTTGAGCCACTATGGGCTCAGATGGATGCATGGCAGGAGCAGTTGACTGCGGAGCGACTTGGTCCCGAGCGAGCAGGGAGACAATTCCAGATTCAAACTGTGGCGGACACAGGTGCGGTGATCTCCTTTGGCAGCGATTGGCCCGTGACAACCTATAACCCACTGGAATGTCTGCAGATTGCAGTTACTCGTCAGGCAGCACCCTCTAGCCCACCATGGATGCCCCACGAGCGGGTTTCGGTCGATGATGGTTTAGCAGCGTATACGTCTGGTGTGGCATATCAAGCTGGACGCGATGATGCAGGGGTAATACGGCCGGGAGCCATCGCAGATCTTGTGCTCCTTCACGCCGATCCACGCCGCGTTGCTCCCAATGAAATCGGTAAGATTGAAGTAATTGGTACTTGGCGTTTGGGCGTTCGCACCTTTGAGTCTTTCTAAGAACGTCTGATTAACCTATCCACGTAAAAGACCCCGCCAATTTAATGGTGGGGCCTTTTACGTTTAGACGCTACTAGTGGCGCTGGTCAATCTGTTCCTGATTGGTCATGGCCATGCCAGGGTGGTGCAAGACTCCACCGTGGCCGACTGGATCCTGATCTAGGTCCTCGTAGTCGTGGAGCGGCGCTTCTAATTCAGCTGTGTGAGCAGCATGAGCTTGGCCCGCTTCAATCTCAGCCTTGCTGGGCTTATCCACGTTGTCGCGCAGGAAGAAGCTGGAGAGCTTGTGCTGGAGATTATGAATCGGGTAAAGCTTATTCTTCACACCATCTGCATCAGCTTTTTCAGGGGCGGGAAGGACTGCAATGTCTTCCTTGCCTTGAATTACAGCGAGTTCCTTGTAGTTCAGTGGTTGATGAACCTCAATGAACTCACCGTGTGGCAGGCGCAAGACTCGACCAGATTCATAACCGTGAAGTAACTTGTCGCGGTCCTTGCGCTGAAGACCAAGGCATATGCGTTTGGTAATGATGAAGGCAATTGGGGGACCAACGATCAAGAGCACCCGAAGAGCCCAACTAATGGAGTTGATACTCATGTTGAAGGTGGTCGCGACAATGTCGTTACCACCACCGATCCACAGAATGCCGTAGAAGACGATCGCCATGACGCCAATTCCTGTTCGGACGGGAGCATTGCGAGGGCGATCGAGGAGGTTGTGCTCGCGCTTGTCACCCGTTGCCCACGCCTCGAGGAATGGGTAGAGCGCAAGTCCAGTGAACAGGATTCCGGGAATGATCACAGAGGGAACGAGAACATTCCAACTTATGGTAAACCCGAAGAGCACCGTTTCAATATTTGGCATAAGGCGTAGGGCGCCATCGAGCCACCCGATGTACCAGTCTGGTTGTGTACCAGCCGAGACTTGATCCGGCGTGTAGGGACCAAAAATCCAAATTGGGTTGACGGTAACCAGTCCGCCAATGAGTGCGATGATTCCGAACACAACGAAGAAGAAACCACCGGCCTTGGCCATGTACACAGGAAGCAGTGGGTAGCCGACCACGTTGTCATTAGTTCGACCTGGTCCAGGGAACTGAGTGTGCTTCTGGGTCCAGACCATCATGAGGTGAACGGTGATCAGGGCCAGAATGATCCCGGGAATCAAGAGAATATGTGCTGCATAGAGGCGCGAAATAATGTCCGTACCAGGGAACTCCCCACCGAACACTAGGAATGCGGCCCATGTACCGACGAGGGGTATGGACTGCAAAATCCCGCGAATAATCTGAAGGCCGGTGCCTGAAAGGAGATCGTCGGGGAGGCTGTAGCCGGTGAAACCGGCTCCAAGGGCCAGTGCGGTGAGTGTCACACCTACGATCCAGTTGAACTCACGAGGCTTGCGGAATGCACCAGTGAAGAACACGCGGAACATGTGAACGGCGATGGCAGCGACAAAAATAAGTGCCGCCCAGTGATGCATCTGACGTATCAGGAGTCCGCCACGAACCTCGAATGAGATGTCAAGTGTTGAGGCGTAGGCCTCGGACATCATGACACCCTTGAGGGGCACGTAGGCGCCGTCATACATGACCTCAACCATGCTGGGCTTGTAAAAGAGTGTGAGAAATGTGCCAGTAAGAAGTACGACGATGAATGAGTACAGAGCAATCTCACCGAGCATGAATGACCAGTGATCAGGAAAGACCTTGCCTAGATTACGACCGAGGAACCTGTTGCTACCGAGGCGTTGATCGACATATTTTGCAGTTGCTCCACCGGCGATCTCAAGTGGATCGTCTTTCGGTGTCGTTTCGGCATCACCCAATGCGTTGGTGTTCACCGTGGTGGTCATGTGCGATCACGCTCCCAGAAACTAGGTCCAACAGGTTCGGCAAAGGGTGCCTTCGCCACTAGATATCCTTCAGCATTTACACCAATCGGCAACTGGGGCATGCGACGGGCTGCTGGCCCGAAGACAACATCTCCGCTGTCGGCGAGGTCAAATGTTGACTGATGACATGGGCAGAGCAGGTGGTGGGTGCGCTGTTCATACAGTGCAATGGGGCAGCCCACATGGGTGCAAATCTTGGAGAACGCCA
The DNA here is from genome assembly GCA_017857175.1 of Candidatus Nanopelagicales bacterium. Classification (GTDB taxonomy): domain Bacteria; phylum Actinomycetota; class Actinomycetes; order S36-B12; family S36-B12; genus UBA4592. The sequence continues at coordinate 38,805 of JAFMDS010000008.1, forward strand.
CGATCCCGTTGTAGTCCCAGCCTTCACCCTGTTGTGAACGGATTTCGCTGGGTTCCATGCGGACGAGAATGATCGCTGCTTTGCCGCGAGCATTGAGGTTGTGTTCTTCCTCTTGGATCACACCGATGTCCACGGGTAGTGCGGATACCAAGCCACCAACTGGAAGATCTTCGGGACGAATTCCGCGTGAAGTCTCAGGTGAGAGCCCAGTTTGATCACCAACGTCGGGGATGATCATGACGCCGTCCTCCCACGGTGTGGTGGACAAGATCTCAACGGGGTTTTCACCGGGTGGCGTGATCCACAGGTCACGGAGAACAACAATGATCGGGATCGGGAAGAGTGCCATGGCACCCAGAAGTGAGCGGCGAATAATTTTGTAGCGAGCGAAGCCTGATTCTTCCTTGCCGCGCTCGTAGTTTGCGGCGGCGGCTTCCTCATCGCTTTTGTCAGAGGTCATGTCGTGTCTTTGTTGAACTACTTCTACATCGGGCATGAGCTTCTTGGCCCATTGAATTGCGCCGGCACCAATGAGGAAGACGGCAGCCCCGAACGTGAAGCCTAGGACCACGTTACTGGCGCCTACATCGCCGAGAACTGGGATGTACACGTAAGTTCCCTTGTCGATTGCGACATAGGCAACAACAAACGCAATGACGAAGATCATGGACAGTGTGAACATGCCGGCTACTTGACGTTCGGCTCTGCGGGCAGCTTTAGGGTCGGTGTCCGTTACACGAGGCTTGTGCGGGATGTCTGCTACGGGTGAGTGTCCGACCTTGGTGGCCACTTCCGAGCCATGTTCGTGCGCGTCGTCGTTCGCCGCATGCTTGTGATCTATATCGGTCATCGTGCTTTGATTCCAATCCAGACGGCCGCGGCGATAAGCGCGGCAAAGACGGCGACCCACATGAACAGGCCTTCAACAACTGGGCCAAGTCGACCGAGCGAAAGACCACCAGGGCTTGGCGCTTCTTGCAGTCCCATAATGTAAGCGGTGATTTCCTGCTTTTGTTCGATCGGCAGAGTTTCGTTGGAAAACACAGGCATGCTCTGGGGCCCGGTGACCATGGCCTCGTAGATTTCCTGTGGTGTTGCCTCCATCAAACTTGGGGCGTACTTGCCTTGCGTCAAGGCTCCACCTTGACCAGCGGCCTGATGGCACTGTGCACAGTTGATGCGGAAAAGTTCGCCACCCTTTGCCTGGTCTGCTCCCTCGTAACTGAGGTCTTCTGCTGTTGGGATTGCAGGACCAGGAGCGAGGGATGCAATGTAGGCGCTCATTGCGGCAATTTGTTCAACGTCATAGATGGGATCTTTGGCAACTGCCTGTGCCCCGGGTGCTGCAAGTGGCATGCGGCCAGTAGCAACTTGAAAGTGCACGGAAGCGGCGCCAACTCCGAGAAGGGTTGGGCCATTCATTGTTCCCTGCGCGTCAAGGCCATGGCAGGAACTGCATCCCTCGAGGTAGAGCTTCTTGCCATCTTCGACTTGGGTTTGTGAACCCATGGCTGCCTCAGCAGGCTTGGCATTTGAAATCACGGAGTAACCAACCCCGGTCATGCCGAGCGCTGCCACGAGCAAGAACAGGGCAACCAAGGGGTTGCGCCGGCGTGCTGACAGGAACTTCACAGTGGTGGAGCCTTCCTTATCTAGGTGTTGCCAAATATCTATATGTGTGTGTGCACCTTGGGGGAGTGCCACTCTTGTAACAGTGCGGTTCGAACTATTTCAAGATGTAAATCATGAAGAACAATGCGATCCAAACAACGTCAACAAAGTGCCAGTAGTAGGAGACAACGATTGCGCGAGTTGCTTGCTCGTGGGTGAAACGTTTTGCCACGTAAGTCGTTGCAAGTACCAAGAGGAAGGCGATGAGGCCACCGGTCACGTGCATTCCATGGAACCCAGTTGTCAGGTAAAAAGCTGAACCGTATGCGTTGCTCGAGAGGGTTAAGCCTTCATGGACCAGTTCGGTGTACTCGGTGATTTGTCCGCCGATAAAAAATGCCCCCATGAGAAAGGTGATGATGAACCAGCGGCGTAGTCCCTTGACATCGCCGCGCTCAGCTGCGAATACACCAAGTTGGCAGGTAACCGAGCTCAGAACGAGAATGGTCGTGTTTAAACTCGCAAAGGGAATGTTGAGGATTGTGGTTTCCTCGGCCCACAACTCGGGGTTGACTGCCCGCAAGGTGAAATACATTGCAAAGAGGGCGGCGAAGAACATCAATTCACTGGACAGCCACACGATTGTCCCGATCGAAACCATATTCGGACGGTTCGCGGGAGCGTGCTCATAAGCCTGAGGGATCACCGTTGCATTAGCCACATGCAGAGTCTGTCAGATCACCCTTATTTTTTCTCCTTGACCCCCTCGTTTTTCAGCGTGATTTCCCCCTCATTCGGGTGGGGCAACGTTGGGCTCACCCGATGTGCCTGTTGAGGAGCAATCTCATTAGAGTTGGAATGTGGATTCTGACCTATCAGTGCTCGTCTACAGCAGCAATAAGAATGTACGCAGCGACGTGATAAATGCCTTGGGTGCGCGACCCTCGACCGACCTTCCCCCTGTGAAATACACGGAGGCTGCCACCGAACCTGCCCTCATCACTCTGGTTGATCACGACAAGTATGACCTGATCATTCTTGACGGTGAAGCAGCTCCTGCCGGCGGCATGGGCATTGCCCGCCAGTTGAAAGATGAAATTTTTAATTGTCCACCCATTCTTGTCCTGATAGCCCGCCCTCAGGATGCATGGTTGGCCACGTGGTCCCGAGCCGACGCTGTCGTAGCCCTTCCCATTGAGCCTGTAGCCACGGCCAAAGCGGTTACCAAATTGCTAAGCACGCGCATCGCTCTAAGTTCATAATCAGAGTGATGACCACTGAGTTGACTTGGCCGCTGGTTTTTGGCGAGTTGGCCGACACCTCTCAACCCCTGAAGCCTGAAACTGTGTCCTGGGCCATGGAAGAAATCTTGGGCGAGCGGGCAACAGATGCCCATGTGACCGCCTTTATTCTCGGGCTCAAGCTCCGAGGGGAAACTCCAGAGCATGTCACCGCTCTGGCCAGCGTCATGCTCGATCATGCGCAACTAGTACCTCAAAATCACGGTCACTCGGTCATCTTGGACATTGTGGGAACCGGCGGGGATGGCTCCCATTCGGTGAACATCAGCACCATGTCGGCCATAGTTGCCGCGGCATGCGGCTTTCCTGTGATCAAGCACGGAAACCGTGCGGTATCCAGCGCAACCGGCGCTGCCGATGTCCTCGAGGAATTAGGCGTTGTTATCGAGCTTGATCCCGAGCAGGTGTCCCGTGTCGCGCGCGATGCTGGCATCGCATTTTGTTTTGCGCCACTTCATCATCCAGCCACACGATTTGCCGTTCCCGCACGAAAGTTGCTGGGAATTCCAACTGTTTTTAACATTCTCGGCCCACTCACCAACCCTGCCGGCGCTAATGCGGGACTTATTGGCTGCGCCAATCTTGACCTCGCGCCCATCATGGCCAGGGTTCTGCAGGAACGAGGAGTCAGTGCCCTCGTGGTTCGCGGAATCGATGGCCTCGATGAAATCTCACTTTCCAATCCCACCCAGGTCTGGGATGCCACAGGCGGCACGGTGAGAGAAGAACTCCTTCAACCATCAGATTTTGGTGTTATGAACTTTTCTAGCGAGGATTTGCGCGGAGGCGAGCGAGATCGAAATGCAGAGTTACTCATTAAAGTTTTAGGCGGTCAGCCAAGCGGTGATGATGCAACGAAAATCGTGGCTATTCGCATGAGTGTTGCGGTGAACGCCGCTGCCGCTCTTGTGGCTGCGAGCTCGGCCGCAGGGCAGACCACTCAAGGAACGTTGGCTGAGCGCATCAACTTGTTTATCCCGCAATGCATGGATGCAATTAATAGCGGGGCGGCTTGGGCTTTACTCCAAAAGTGGGTCACTACATCGCGCGAGGTGTGAATTATTGACAACCTAGAAATTCACCATGCGAGTCATTGCTGAGCGTTTGCCTTCAGGGCGTGAGTAGCCACCTGGGTCGGACACTGCCGAAAGTCGTTCGTTGACAACTCGGCGAATGTCAGAAAGTTGAACAGTTTCTTTGCCGCCACAATGGATGGGCATATGAGCTGGGGTACTGACCGAGACTAAACGCACTCCGTCAGTTTCTAACCACCGAAGCAGGTCAAATGTTTCCTCGGTGACTCCTGCAGGGGCTGGGTCTAACCCAGGAACAATGAACTCGGCGGTGGCAATAAGCGCGTCAATGTGAGGCATGGGGTCGAACCCGGGCTCAACGGTGCCAGCTGCGGCGAGCCGGCCAAAGCGAATAACGTGAATTTCCCAACCTCCATCGATGGTTGGCTGAGCCGCAACTACTTCACTTTGTGTCGACAACCAACGCAATCGATATGTGCGAAAAGACGCGTTCACATAATGACCAAGCGCTTCACGCCATGCGGCGGCTTCTTCGAATCGTTCCTCTTGTGAGAGTTTGTTCATGCGTTCGGTGATGTATTGGACCACTGGGCGTACATCACCGGACATGCACATGGCGGCCGAATTAACAACCAATGAGTAGACATCGCGGTCGTGGTCGCTGGTGCACGGGGCCGCGCACTTTCCGATTTCTGCACGAACACAACCGGGGATATTCGATTTCGGGCTGGTGGCAATTTTAAGTGTGCAGGTTCGAAGGTTCACGGTCTCATTGATGGCACTCATGGCCTGTTGGGCGGCGGCTCTCGACGTGAATGGGCCTATATACCGGGCACCTTGTGCTACATCAGCCTTGATTGTGTTAGTGATGATAATTCGAGGTGCAGGTTCCACTGTGAGTTTGAGCCAACTCACAGTGTCCGCCGCGCGTGACCTTCGGTTGTAGCGGGGCTGCTCGCTAACAATGAGCCGCAGTTCACGGATCTTGGCCTCAAGAATTGTGGCACAAACTATTGGGGTAACTCGCACAGCGATATTGATCATCTCGGACATGCGCCGGCGGTTTTCACTCGCGGTGAAATAAGTGCGGACTCGATTCCGAATATTCTTTGAGGTGCCGATGTAAAGTGATTTCCCTTGGGGATCTTGAAAAATGTACACACCCGGCTTCGCTGGCAGACCATCGGCTAAATGCCGTTTGGTTCGCTGTACGTCACTAACACGACTGGTGAATGCGTTGAGGTCTTCAAGTGTGTGAACACCGTAGTCACCAAGACGTTCAAAAAGTCGATGTAATACGTCAGTTGTTGCGCGAGCGTCATCGAAAGCGCGATGTGTTGGTTGTATTTCCGTGTTAAAGAACTTGGCCAGGGTTCCGAGTTTGCAATTGCGCACCTCATCGCGGTGGAGCGCTAATCGCGCGATGCGCGCCGTGTCAATGACTCGATTGTTGGGCCATGGTAGATCGAATTTTGCGCAGGCTCCTTTGAGAAATCCAATGTCGTAGGGAGCGTTGTGCGCGACGAAAACACACTCACCTGAGAATTCCAAAAACATGCTGACCGCAATGTGGACATTGGGCGAGGCAGCCACCATGGAGTCATTAATGCCAGTAAGGGATGCGATGAAAGGCGGGATGGGGATTCCGGGATTGACCAGGGTTGTGAATTCACCGATGATTTCGCCGCCACGAACTTTGACCGCGCCAATTTCAGTGATGCCCGCATCTACCGCGGCGCCGCCAGTTGTTTCCAAGTCAACAACTACAAATGTCAGGTCCGAGAGGGCTGAGCCCAAATCAGTCCACGACAATTGCGTGGCCTGACTGGACATGGGCATGGACACGGACCAACGGTAAGCCCTATCCCTGACACGTGCCCGAGTCAGTGGGAAGTTATTGGAGTTGGACGCGATAGCGTTGGGACATGAATGAACTGCCCGACGCAAAGTCTCGCTTCCGCTGTGCTCACTGTGGGAACTTGACCCGCTTTGATGTCACCCGAACTGCAACCACCAATGAGTTTTGGCATGTTGATATGGCGGGCAATGTTCACATCGAGGAGACCACTGTCAAAGGTGAAGACGTATCTTCCGTTTCCTGCCGGTGGTGTGGAGCCTCGGATCGAATAGAGATTGTCCTCCGGCCTGAGTTTGGCGGACCTGACATGGAAGCTGCGGGAGACGGCGGGGTCTAGGCCCCGATTTGTGCACGGGCGCTACCCCACAAGGCGGTGAATGTCAGGGGTCTGACTTAGCGTATTGCCATGGTTATTGATTGCGGTACGTGTGAGGTCGCAGGGTTGGCCTGTCAGGACTGTGTTGTGTCCGTGCTCTTAGGGGTACCTGAAATGCCCCTGAAGGCTGAGGTCTCTGACGAGCATGTGGGGGCGTTATCGGTTTTGGCTGACTCGGGACTTGTGCCCCCCTTGAGGCTGATTCCCTCACAAAAGACGGGTTAAAACCCCCAATATGGGGTCTCTGGGATGCAGATCGACATCAATCTGTTACCTTTTTGGGATATTTGGGAACGATGCCCCCTCAGACCACGTCAGAGGTGCATCTCTCCCCATTTGAGTTGAGATCTAACTCTCCAGCGAAGGCCGCTTGACCGAGCAAATCGACAGGAGGACGTGTATGCGCAACCGTCACCTCCGTCGCGCCATCTCCAGCATTGGGATCGCAACAGGTGTTGCTGGACTCCTCGTTTCAGGTTTTGTCGTAGCTCCGAGTGCAGGTGCCGCAAATCTTCAGCAAGTGCGCATGCAGGTCATGGATCTCCAGGGTAAGGCTGAAGCGGCCACGGAACGCTATAACGATGCTAGAAACCGCCTTGGCAGCATTCAAAAGGAGTTAGACACTCTCAAGGCCAAAGTTAAGCGGGAGCGCAAGGAACTCAACCAAATCATGGGTTCGGTCGATGATCTCGCCCGCGCCACCTACACATCGGGTGGTATTGATTCTTCACTTCAGATCCTCTTAGCCGAGGACCCCAATGAATTCCTGTCCCAAGCAGCAGCACTCGATCAGGTGCAAAAAGGCCAAGCTGCTGCCATTCGCTCAACGCAGACCACGCGATTGAGGCTGGCCCAAACTGAAGCAGCACTTCTTGACAAGGAAACTACTGCAAAGAAAATCCGCAGTGAGATGGGCGACGCCAAATCGGAGGCAAATAACCGCCTTCGTGAGGCTCAAGCGGTCCTTGCCGGACTTGAAGCGGCTGAGCGTCGGCGTATTGCCCAAATGGCGGCAGATGAGCGAGCCGCGGCCTTGGCCGCAGCTCGAGCTGCTTCTCAGGCGATCAGTTCAGGGAGTTCATCGACAGGCGGTGGTTTCACCGGTGGCGGGCGAGTTGCTCGAGTACTCCAATACGCGCTGTCGCAGGTGGGAGACCGCTATGTGGCCGCTGCCAGCGGGCCAAGTTCCTTTGATTGTTCAGGTTTGACCATGGCCGCCTGGCGCCAAGCGGGCGTTTCGCTTCCACATTACAGTCGTTCTCAGTACAGCAGCACCCGACGAATTCCATTGAGCCAGGCACAACCCGGTGACCTAGTTTTCTACTTCGGTAGCGGGGCCCACCATGTTGGTCTCTACATCGGTGGCGGAAAAATGGTCCACGCGGCCAACCCCAGTAGCGGTGTGATTGTCTCCAACATCTTGGGGCCCTGGTACAACACACGCTTTAGCGGCATTGGTCGTGTGGGTTAATAAAAATTCGTTTTGAGCAAAAGAAACTGGGCAAACCCTGAGGGTTTGCCCAGTTCGTATTCTTGAGGTCTGCTAGTTGTAAAGAGCGAAGATCTCAGCCTCATGGTCTTTCATGACCACATTGCGCTTGAGTTTCATTGAAGGGGTCATTTGGCCGTCCTCCTCAGTCCAATCAATGGGCAGAACCGTGAACTTTTTAATCGCCTCTGCATTGGAAACCGCTTTATTGGCTCCATCAACTGCCCCTTGAATTTCAGCCAGGAGAACCTCGTCACTTACCAAGTCTGCGATCGGGGTGTCCTCGGCACGACCCTGTTGCTTGAGCCATGCAGGGATGGCCTCCGGGTCAAGGGTGACAAGAGCGGCGATAAACGGTTGGGCATCTCCCACGACCATGCACTGGCTAACGAGATAGTTGGACCTCAGTCGATCTTCTAGGACAGCGGGAGCGACGTTCTTACCGCCGGAAGTCACGAGAAGTTCCTTTTTGCGACCGGTAATCCGGACAAAGCCACGATCGTCAATTTCACCGATGTCGCCCGAATGGAACCAGCCATCGGCTTCAAGAACCTCTGCTGAGGCTGCTGGGTTATTCCAGTAGCCAGCGAATATTTGATCACCCGCGAGGAGGAGTTCGCCGTCTTCGGCGACCTTGACACTCGCACCAGGGAATGGTTGGCCAACGGAACCAATCGTCAATGCATTGGGTCGGTTGACCGTTGTTGATGCAGCGGTCTCAGTCAACCCGTATCCCTCAAGGATTGTTACACCGATGCCGCGGAAGAAGTGACCGAGGCGAGACCCCAGTGGAGCGCCACCTGAGACGGCCCATTCGATCTTGCCGCCCATGGCAGCACGGATTTTGCTGTAGACCAACTTGTCAAAGATGGCGTGTTTGATTTTCAAGCCGATTCCTGCGCCACCCTCATCGAGTGCTTCGCTGTATTCGATTGCCACCTTGGTTGCACTCTCAAAGATGTTGCCTTTGCCGCCCGCTATGGCCTTCTGTTGAGATGAGTTAAAAATCTTTTCAAAAACGCGAGGCACGGAAAGTACAAATGTTGGCTGGAAACTCCCGAGAAGAGGGAGGAGTTCCTTGACGTCTGGGGCATGGCCCATGCGGACGCGAGCACGGACACAACCCAGTTGAATTGTGCGACCGAATACGTGAGCTATGGGCAGGAACAACAGAGTGGATGAATTGGGACTCAAGAATACGTCGGAGAGACCTTGAACAATATTGTCCACTTCAAACATGAAGTTCTTGTGCGTGAGCATGCAGCCTTTGGGGCGCCCAGTTGTGCCCGAGGTGTAAATGATGGTGGCAATAGTCTCCGGTTGTAGCGAGATGCGACGTGCCTCCAGCTCGGAGTCGGAGACATCGACTCCCGCACTCGAGAGCGTGTCAATTGCGCCCTCATCAAAAACCCAAACGTGTGTGACGTCAGGTAGATCGACAGCTACTTCATCAAAAACTTCTTTATTTGAATGTCGCTCACAGAAGAGTGCTACGGCATTCGAATCGGACAAAATCCATTGAACCTGCTCAGCCGATGAGGTTTCATAAACGGGGACGCTGATGCAGCCAGCCCACCAAATGGCGTAATCGACCAAGGTCCATTCGTATCGAGTGCGCGACATGACGGCAATGCGATCGCCGGCTTGAATTCCACTGGCGATGATTCCCTTGGCCACGGCTTTGACCTGTGACAGGAACTCTTCCGTGGAGACCCCGACCCAAGCATCCCCGCGGGGAATCGAGAACACAATTTGGCCGGGATTTGTCGCGGCATTTTCCAAGACGTGGTCCGTCAGGTTGCCTGAGGTGGGGGCGGGCACGATTGCCGGGATACTGAACTCCTTGAGCATGGCGACGATACCTTTCGCTAGCGAAATCGGGGACGCAAGTCATGGGGACAAGTCCACTTACGAGATCTGTTTGTATGGGGGCTACTTATTGGCCTACGGTACGCGAATTCCTAGTAATTGGCTAGGGATCTTTACTGAGGAATTTCACCGCGATCACAGGGGTTATCGTTCTTCCATGAGCGGTATGACCCAGGTGGCCATTGACATCGCCGATGACACCTACATTGTTGCCAATATTTCGCGGGTTTCTGCAGTTTTTCGTGATGAAGCGCGTTGGCGAACGTGGTGGCCTGATCGACTCTTGACCGTCTACAACGATAGAGGTGAAAAAGGCCTTCGCTGGACGGTAACGGGTGAATTCATTGGCTCGTCTGAAGTTTGGCTGGAGCAAGCCCATGCTGGTGTGATCGTGCACTACTACCTACGCGTTGACCCAACGGTGGAGGGCAGCACCACTCAACGCCGTGAGTTCACGGGTTCTCCTCGCGCTCAAAGGTATGTTTCGAAAATTCGCCACAGGCAAGTGACTTCGTGGAAAAAAATCATTTGGCAAATTAAAGATGACCTCGAATTGGGCGCCAATCATTCGCGTCCCGGAGTTGCGTGAGTGTGCGCGTCCATATTGCGAGTGACGTACACGGTGCGACCAAGGCGATAAGTGCGGCTGCGCAAGGCAGTGACGTCTTCGTGTGTCTCGGAGACTTAATATTGTTTCTCGATTACGACGATCCGGGTCATGGAATATATGCGGATCTTTTTGGCGAGGATTACGCCCGTACTTATATTGAATTACGCACCGCGAATAAATTTGATGAGGCCCGAGAGTTCAGTGCGAATGCATGGCAAGGCATTGGGGTATCTAGTCAAGATCAGCGGTGGGGCGTGCTCCAGCAAAAGGTGCGTGAGCAGTACGAGATCATGTTTGAGGCGATGCCTGCCCCTGCGATTCTTACCTATGGCAATGTGGATGTGCCGGCGCTCTGGCCGGAATTCATCAAAACAGAACACCGCGTCCTTGACGGAGAGGTCATCGAGATGGACGGCAAGCGTTGGGGCTTTCTGGGCGGAGGGTTGGTGAGTCCCATGCGCACACCATATGAATTGACTCCTGAGGAGTATGCAACCAAGTTGCAAGCGATGGGGCAGGTGGATGTTCTATTCACGCATATTCCTCCGAGACATGAGCTCCTCAATTACGACACCGTGGCCCGGCGATTTGAGGTGGGAAGTTCAGCACTGACGGAATACATCGTTGAATACCAGCCTAAGTATCACTTTTTTGGTCACGTGCACCAACCATTGCGTTCCAGAGTCCGAATGGGGAAAACTGAATGCATCAATGTGGGGCATTTTCACGGTCGCCAAACACCATTCGTGATAGATCTCTAATGGCAAAGATTGATTAGGAGTACGGTTGGCTCATGGCTGAACAAACCCAATCAAGTATTTCGATAGACGCCACGCCTGAACGCATCATGCAGGTTATTGCCGACCTTGAGGCGTACCCCCAATGGAGCGATGGAATTACGTCGGTCACTATTTTGAGTAAATTCGAAGACGATGATCGTCCCGCTGATGCGCGCTTCACTTTGGCATCGGGCCCGATAAAGGACACCTACGAATTGGAATACGACTGGACTGGCAACAGCAAGGTCACATGGACGCTCACCAAAGCTGAAATGTTGACGGCAATGGACGGTGAGTATGAACTCTCGGATAACGGTGATGGAACGACCACAGTTCATTATCGACTTTCGGTTGACGTCAAAATCCCCATGATTGGCATGCTCAAGCGCAAAGCGGAAAAAGTAATTGTCGATACTGCACTTAAGGGACTAAAGCAGCGCGTCGAATCCGGAGCTTCAGCTTAAGCATTCATCATGGGTATACGATTTCTCTGCGGCGCAGCGGCCCACGAATTAGGGTTGAGTTCAACTTCAGCGGAACGTTCGCAAATTCCTAGAGCCTTGAAGCATTTTTTTTCTGCTTTACATGCGAAAAATGATTTTGCGCAGCCTAGTCTTGATGTCGTCGACAACCTATCCTTGTTCTCAAATTTTCAGAGGTTTCCAGGGGATCAATCCTCAGAACTCGTTGAATGGCAATCACTCTCGGGGTTAGTCGGTGCAATTTCAGATCTTGATGCACTTCAGCAATTCTTAAATCAAATTGATTCACCATCCTTTGCCATGTGGTGCGGCACTCACCAGTCTGAGGCTCGGACTGCGTTGTTGGAGTTACAAGCCGAGGTGAACAAAACACTTACTGCGCTCCGATCCGAGTCCACAAGTGTGATCTCAGTCATTGGGGCTTCGCACTTTTGTGTCGATCGGGAACGGCTCAACATTCAACAGGCAGGTTTGTTGGGATTACGCGTTGACCAAGTTATCTTGGTATCAGATTCGTTGGTGAACTCCCGTAAGCAAGAGGCGTGGATTAAGAAACTCAGAAGAGCAGGCGCGGGCTCAATCGCGGTCATCCATGCACCCGAGCTTGGCAAATACTCCAAGAAAATTGACAAGAGGACGCGTCGTGGCAAATGTCTTGTCCCAGGAGACGTTACAGACGCTGGTGACGGAAACTACGTGTATTCCTTGATCATGAAGCGCGCGAAAAGAATGCCTCTTGACGTTGGTGTTTTGGGCAACGTCCTCATTATTGACTTGCAAGGGGTCCGCCGATCCATCGAGTTGCCAGCGGCGTGTTCACGAATGACAGCTGAGCGTGTGCATCTCGATGGCCAAGGAATCTCGATTCACCTGAGCGCGAAGAGGAACTTATGGCCAACAATGTAAATGAGAATCCGAGTGCATCTGAGGGTGAGTCGTCAGAGGAACCCATGGAGTTAGCTGCTTGGCTGGAATCCTTGGGAACCCCCTCGTCCATCACGAGCTTGATGCCCGCTGACCTGCGGTCAATCGATATCGGAGCACTCATGAGGATGCTTGGCGGAGTGGGAATTGAAACGAGCTCAAGCCATTCCAATGACCCGATCACTTCATCGCTAGAACGACAGCACATCCGATGGCTGCCCATCAGTCGGAGTTAGTCGGGGGACCTTGGTAAACCGAGGGTAGTTACGCTCTGCTCCGTGGGAATTAGCGTCGGGGTCGATATCGGTGGCACGAAAATTTTGGCCGGCTTGGTCGACGATCACGGTGAAATCCTGACCAAAGTGCGCAAGAAGACTCCAAGAGCCGATGCATTGGGTGTCCTTGAGGTCGTCGCGGAAGTTATCGATGAAACTATTGCAAATGTCGACGGGACCATTGCTGGAATTGGTGTCGCGATTGCAGGTCCTGTTGATCTATCAGGTTCGACCGTCCTTTTTGCCCCCAATTTGCAGTGGGCAGATGTTCCCGCGAGAGCGATCCTCGAGAATGCCACCAGTCTTCCCGTACTCGTGGAGAACGACGGAAATGCGGCGGCATGGGGAGAGGATGTTTTTGGCGCTGGAGCGGGAGCCAAAAACGTTGTCACGGTGACTGTTGGGACTGGTATCGGTGGAGGTGTGATCCTCAACGGCGAACTTCTTCGTGGCGCACATGGCGCCGCAGGCGAGATCGGTCACATGGGAGCTGTCGCGGACGGACTGCTCTGTGGATGCGGCCGCAAAGGGTGTTGGGAGCAGTACGCAAGTGGAAATGCGCTTGTTCGTGAAACCCGGAGACTTGCGGCCGAGAGACTGTTTGACGCTGGCATCTTGCTTTCACTCGGCGAGGGAACACCGGAGGGCATTACAGGTGAACACATCACTCAAGCGGCGATGGAAGGCGATCCCGTTGCGTTGGCATCGTTGGAATCCCTAGGCATGTGGCTGGGTCGAGGGCTGGCCAGCCTCACCGCCGTTTTAGACCCTGAAATGTTCATTATTGGGGGCGGTGTATCCGAGGCTGGTGACCTGCTACTCAATAGTGCTCGCACAACCCTGGCCGATCGCGTAATGGGGCGGGCCTACCGCCCAATTCCGACAATCAAAGCCGCAGAACTGGGAAATAAAGCCGGCATTGTGGGAGCAGCAGATCTCGCCCGCAGGAAGTTCTCATCAATTAACTAGTTGCTTGAAGTCATCGCAGGCTGGATAGTCAGATTGCTTCTGGTCCCGTCAAACGACGGCACCATCACGTGTCTATGTGGCATCTGGTCCCGTCAAACGACGGCACCATCACGTGTCTATGTGGCATCTGGTCCCGTCAAACGACGGCACCATCACCGAAATCCTCGCCTGGAGGCACGTGTTTGTCTCTACGGGAGATGAGGAATGCGAAGCCACCAATCGTTGCAACGAGCCCTGCAACTGAAACAACGGTTCCAAGACCGATGACGTAATTCCCCAGCATTGCAACCGGTCCACCTATGACTCCGGCCCACGCGAACCTAGCGATGGCGTCATCGGGTGCTTTTATTGGCGGCGGTTCTGGCGGTTCGTAACCCTCATCAAAGTAGGCATCGATGTAGTCAGGTGATTCTGGCGCCAGTTCTTTGGGCTCAGGCTCTGGAGTGAACTGGGGTCCCAGATTCACCTGTCCGCTGAGGTCAGCCACGATTGCATCCCAGGCATTGTTCTCCTCGGGAGTGATGTCACCATCTTCGTGCTCAGGCATGGCTACTTGCCAGTAATTTCAATTATGAAGTCAGCACTCATTGATTCAATAATGTCAGCATCGTTATCGAGAGTTGCCACGTGATACGAGTCATGGAGTATTACTTCACGTGTTGATGTCGAACTGACATGAGCGAGAATCCATTCGGCGTTGGAGGCTTCAACAACGTGATCGTCTTCGCTGCGGAAAAGTAAAATTGGCTGATCCACTCGAGCAATGTCACTCTTGACAATTTTCCAAAGTTTGGACAGTGAATGCGCAGCTTTTAATGGAATCTTTTCGTAGGCAACTTCATCCTGTCCGGGTTTCTTAATGTCATTTGAAATTCCTGGAAAGGACTTGAGAACTCGTGATATTGCTGGGAGAAGGTGCCGGTCGGGTCGCTCAGAATGGACAGCCGCATTGACCAAAACAATCCCAGAGATTTCGCTGCCGTGCTGTTCGGCGAGCCTGAGAGTTAAGGAGCCACCCATGGATAGACCACACACGAAAACATGATCGCAACTGGCTTTCAAAATTTGAAAATTTCGTTCCACTTCGGAGTACCAGTCTTCCCAGGTGGTCAAATTCATGTCCTGCCAGCGAGAGCCGTGACCTGGTAGCCGGGGAACTCGAATGGTCCATCCGTGCTGGGCCATTGCTTTCGCCCACGGTGTCATTGAGGCAGGGGACCCGGTAAAGCCGTGGATTAGGAGGACTCCGGTGGAATTTCCATCGTGAAACCACGGTTCGGCACCAGGCATCAGCGGCATGAGATCTCCTTGTCTGACTCGACACAACTTGATGTGCCCATTCTGTACCCTGCGAGTTTAGACAGCACCTACGCCTTAGGCTCTGGGCTGAAGCGAGATACCCGAGGGAGGTGCAGTGATGTTGTACTGGTTTTTGAAGTACATCCTCATTGGGCCGTGGCTCAAGGTGCTTTTTCGCCCATGGCTTGAGGGAGAGGAATATATTCCTGAATCGGGTCCACTCATTATGGCGAGCAATCACCTTTCTTTTTCCGATTCATTTTTCCTGCCACTCATGGTCAAGCGCCCAATGACCTTCCTCGCAAAAAGTGACTACTTCACAGGCAAGGGTTTCAAAGGTTTTTTCACAAGAATGTTCTTCAGTGGGGTGGGTCAACTTCCTGTAGATAGATCGGGTGGGAGAGCCTCGGAAGCTGCGATTTTGACCGCACTTCAGGTTCTTGGGCGCGGAAAAATTCTTGGCATATATCCGGAGGGCACTCGATCGCCGAATGGAATTCTTTACAGAGGCAAGACAGGGTTGGCTCGCATGGCGCTGGAAGGTAACGCGCCGATCATGCCCGTTGCCATGATCAATACTTATGAGATTCAGCCACCCGGAACCATTCGGCCGCAATTGATGCGTGTTGGTATTCGGTTTGGGAAGCCACTCGACTTTTCGCGATACGAAGGCTTGGAAGATGACCGATTCGTGCTTCGTTCTGTAACAGATGAAGTCATGTATGAGTTGATGACGCTTTCGGGTCAGGAATATGTTGATATGTATGCGACACGCGCAAAGGAATTGATCTCAAAGGGCGAGCATGCAGACTCGCGTTCGGCATTGCCATCCTGAAATTGTGTTGCCCGGCTCACCCAATTACTAGTCAACCCAATTGAGGGAGCGCTCTACCGCGCGGCGCCACTGCATGTGCTCTTTCGTTCGGTCCTTTTGAGGAATGAACTCTCCCAGGGTATGCGCGCGTTGGACCACTTCTTCTTTGGTTTGCCAAAAGCCCACTCCGAGGCCTGCAAGGAATCCTGCTCCCAACCCAGTTGTTTGCAGTTGCTGACTGCGCTTGACAGGAATGTTGATGAAGTCCGCTTGAAGCTGACACAGCAATTTATTTTCTGCGGCGCCGCCATCAACGGCCAGAAATGGCAACTCGTGGGAACCTTCGGCGACCATTAGGTCAACTGCATCTTTTACTTCACAAGCGATCGCACTCAACGTGGCGCGAGCTATGTGAGCGCGAGTGGTTGCCCGAGTGATGCCGATGATGAGTCCACGCGCATGTGGGTCCCAATCCGGGGCCGCGAGTCCGGTCAATGCTGGAACAAAAATGACGCCGCCAGAATCTTCCACCTCTCCGGCTATTTCCTCGATCTCACTTGCGCTATGAATGATGCCAAGTCCATCGCGTAACCACTGGACAGCAGCGCCCGTGACAAAAATTGAACCTTCGAGTGCAAATGCTCGCTCACCACCGGGCTCTCCCAAGGCAACGGTTGTGAGTAACCCATGTGGGGAGTGGACGATTTGAGCGCCCGTATGCATTAACAGAAAGGATCCGGTGCCATAGGTGCATTTGGCACTTCCCGCAGTGAAGCCACCATGGCCAACGAGCGCTGCCTGTTGATCACCGGCAACACCAGAAATCGGAGCATCTATACCGAGAAAGACCTGAGGGTCGGTGTGGGCAAGAACGCCGTATGAAGGAACAATCTCTGGAAGTGCGCTGAGCGGTACGCCGAAAATTTCGCATAACTCACTGCTCCAAGAGCCTGATTCGATGTCGTAGAGCAAAGTTCTTGAGGCGTTGGTGTGATCTGTGATGTGTTCGAGTCCACGAGTCATGCGAGCGATCAAGTAAGAGTCGACGGTTCCAATGGC